>JBCDAA010000517.1:0-5846 GCA_039186435.1 Myxococcota bacterium
CCGGCGTCCTCGCCGCCCTCCCCGCAACCCAGGCGAATATCGCAGACGGCACCTTTCGAAACGGCAAAGCGCTCACCTTTGAAACCAGCGTTCGCGGCATGGTCGCTTTTCTCGAAGCCGGCGAAGGCACGTTCGCCGAGGACTTCGACGCCCGGCGCCTCTTCGACAACCGCGGTCTTGCGGCGGCCGGCGTCTTTAGCTCACGCGGCGACTATCTTTTCGTCGCCCTTCGCGGCCACCGCGCCATCGAGCGCCTCGACGTCCTGAACGCATCGCAGTCCGGAACGATCCTCAACACCGGCTACGCGCCCGACGGCGTCGCTCTGAGTGACGACGACCGCTTTCTCTTCGTCAACGCCTCGCTCTCGCGTCTCCTGCAGGTGTACGACGTCACCAGCTTCGATGCGCTCCCGGTGCCCATCGCTGAAGTCTCGCTCGTCGAAGCGGAGCCCCTCGATCCCGAGATTCTTCGCGGCAAGCAGCTCTTCAACGACAGCTTCGATCCCCGGCTCGCGCGCGACGGCTACATCGCGTGCGCCCACTGCCACCTCGAGGGCGACAGCGACCACCGCGTGTGGGACTTCACCGATCGCGGCGAGGGCCTTCGGCGTACGCCGCCCCTCTTCGGCCGCATGGACAACCTGCCCCTTCACTGGAGCGGCAACTTCGACGAAGTCCAAGACTTCGAAAACGACATTCGCGGTCCCTTTGGCGGAAGCGGATTGATGGCGACACCCGACTTCCGGGAACGCGAGGACACCCTCGGGGTACCGAAAGCCGGCCAAAGCGAAGAGCTCGACGCGCTGGCCGCGTACGTGAACTCGCTGACCGAACACCTTTCGAGCCCCTTTCGCGATTCGGCGGGAGACCTCACCGAGGCGGCCACACGTGGACGCGCGGTGTTTCTCTCGGCGGGATGCCCAACCTGCCATGAGGGCAGCGAACTCACGGACTCTGGATTCGTTTCACCAGGCGTGCCTCGACTCCATGACGTCGGCACCCTCGGACCCGGATCTGGCAGCCGTCTGGGGGAGCCGCTGACCGGGCTCGACACGCCGACCTTGCACGGCCTCTGGCATCAGGCGTCGTTCCTGCACGACGGAAGCGCCACGCTCGAGGAAGTCATCGGCGCTCGCAACGCCAGCGACACGCACGGGAACACCTCGACCCTCTCCGAAACCGAGCGCGCCGACTTAGTGAGCTACCTTTTGAGCCTCGACGGCCGCGTGGACTGAGACTCGTTCTCCCGAAAACCCTGCCTTGTTGGCTACGGAAGGCGAACGAAAGACGAACGAAAGACGCACGGAAGGTGGACGGGAGGCGGCTGGACCTCGGCGTGCTGCATGAGGGATGATGAATCTTGCGGCGGCGACCTCGTCGAAGCGCTTGGAGGATGGAATGAAGCAGCTCACCACAACCGCTCTGGCTTTGGCTGGCGTGATGCTTCTCGGGGAGACCGCCCTCGCGGACGAAGCGGAGGTTCACTACCGCATGTGCCTCGTGCACAAGCGCGCCGGGCGGATGCCCCAGGCGCTCCAAGAGTGTCAGGAGACGACGCGACTCCGGCCCACGCACTCCGCGGCGTACTTCACGACCGGCACGATCCTTCGCCGGATGGGTCGCCTCGAGCCCGCCCTTCGGGCCTTTCAGGAAGCGGCTCGCCGGGACCCCGACAACGGCCAGACCCACGGCATGATCGGCGCGATGATGATTCGTCTTCGGCGCTACGAGCCCGCCATCGAGCCGCTGCGGCGCGCGTGTGAGGAGGCGCCCGACGAGCCGACCCACTGGTCCAACCTCGGACTCGTGTATCGCCGCCTTCGCCGTTTTGACGATGCGATGCGCGCCTACCAGGCGGGGCTTGTTCGCCACCCGGACCACCCGGACCTTCTGAACAACCTCGCGGTCGTGATGCGCAGGCAGCGCATGAACGAGCAGGCCATCGTGATGCTGCAGCAGGCGATCGCCCGCAACGAAAACGAACCGCGTCTGCACCAGAACCTCGCGATTACCTTTCGTGCATCCGAGCGCTACGAGGACGCCATCCCGCACTACCGTCGAGCGCTCGAGCTCGGCGCGCGCGACAACGGCCTGCTCTTTGACCTTGCGATCTGCTACGAGCAGGTCGGCAACTACGACGAGGCGGTCGCAACCTACGAGCGCTTCGTGAGCGAGGTCCGAAGCAGCGACCCGGCCGCCGCCCAGCGCGCCCGGGACACGATCGATCGGCTGCGAAGCCGCCAGTGAAGCCGTTTTTTCTTGGGAGGTCTATCCCTAGACCTCCCCCCACGGGGAGTGAATCCCCGCGCGCCTCGCTCCGCGCGGGATGTCTCGCAGCTGCTTCCCTCGTCGCGGCTTTTCTCGCAAGCCAGGCGGAGGCGCAGGAGCCTTTCGATGAAAACCTCGTCCTCTCGCCGGAGGTCACGATCGTTCGCGGCGCGCGCGTTCAAGGCCCTGGCGGCGCCTACCTCGACGAGCTCCGCGCAGGCGTTCGACGGATCCATTCCGCGATTGCGCGCTGCGGCGAGGTGCACCCTGCGGAGGGGATCGTCGCGCTGAGCTTCCGCTTGCGGCGAGGACGCCCTGCGCCCGCATCCCAAATCGAGATCACGGGCGGGACCGACGAACTTCGCCGATGTTTGCGTCGTGCAGCGCGCCGGATTCGCGTCCAGGGAGGCTCCTACGGTGGCCCCGCGCGCTACGAGTACGTCCTTCGATTTCGGCGCGCGGGCGAGTAGCGTGAGCCATGGGAACCCTGACGACCCTCGTGAAGGAGCGAAACCTTCACGTGTCCAAGGAGCTCTTCGACATCGCGCAGGCGGCGGCCGAGAACCCTTCGACCGCCACGTTCTTCCTCGCGGAGATTTGGCACCAGCTCGACGCGAAGAAGCGCTTCACGTTTTCGCTCTTCGACGGGATGTCGTTCTTTGGCTACCGAAGCCAAGCGCGGGACGTCTTTCTCACGACCCTCGAACGCTGCATGAGCGGAACGCGAGGACGAGGCGTCGCGCACTTTGACGTCGAAGGGGGCGAGGGCGTCCTCACCCTCGACTACAAGACCAAGACCCTCGAGGTCACCCTCGACGGCAAGCTGGAGACGTGGACGCGAAGGCCGCTTCCGAAGAAGGTGAGCGCGGCGCTCTCGAAGTCGACGTCGAAGAAGAAGACGACAGGCAAGCCGCGTCTGCGGCTGGGCGCTAGCTTCGAGTTCATCAAGGGCAAAGAGTCGGTCGTGCTCTATTACTTCA
The DNA here is from genome assembly GCA_039186435.1 of Myxococcota bacterium. GTDB lineage: Bacteria > Myxococcota_A > Polyangia > Polyangiales > Houyiibacteriaceae > JALVDI01. The sequence continues at coordinate 3,249 of JBCDAA010000517.1, forward strand.
AGAGCTCCCTCGTGCGACTTCGGCGCAGCGGGCGCCAGAAGTACTACCGGATGGTCAACGAGCACCTCATTGGCATCTCCGGCCGTGACCGTACCCGGGAGCGGATCGCCGCCCTTGAACGTCAGGGCTTCGCCTTTGCGGGCGAGCGCCGGGTTCCCGCCCGATCGATCGCACCCCAAACGACCTTTCGCACCCATCGCGCGGGAGAGGCGCCACCGCCGCCGAGCAAGACGCTTGTCGCGCTTCGCAAGGACCTCCGCACGGCGAAGGCTCGGCTGCAGTATCGGCCGAAGTGGATCGAGGGAGCCGAGCGCACCATTCGCCGGCTGGAGCGCGCCCTACGCGCCAACGACAAAAAGCGAGCGTCGAAGGCGCGAACCAAGGAGCGGGCTTCGATTCAAGGAAAGCTGCGACGGGAGAAGGCCCGACTTCGCGAACTCGAAGCCCAGGATCCGAAGCAGCTCGAACGAGACGTGCGCGCCCTTGAACGCGCCATACAAAAGGAGTCGTAGCTACGCCTTCAGTCGCCCGATCTGAACTTCCGACGGGTTGACCCACACCACGCCAGCGACCCCGTCGACGAGCATCGGATCGTCCGGGCGCACCCAGTCGAAGAGCCCGGCGACCTCCGACACGGTGGCGATTTCCGCCGCCCGGAGAATCTGCGCGGAGGGACGCGCTTCGGGAAGCGGGTCGCCAACGACCACCCCTTGCGCGCGGCGTGCGGCGGCTTCGAGCGCGAGGAGCGATCCCGGGCGCTCCGGCAAAAGCATCACGGACCCTTGCCGACAGAGCGGACGGTCCGCGACGTGCGCCGCGATCATGCGACAGAGCGCCGCAACTTCACTCGCGCGATCTTCAAGCCAGTCGTCCGCCCCGAGGGTGCGCGACGCGGTGAGCGCGTAGCGTCGAGCGAGCGCCGCCAGACCCGCGGCGAGCCCGCGTCGCGCAACCTCTTTCCGAAGCTCGCTGCGAAAGCGCGCGTCTTGAAGAACCAAGGTCGCGCGCGCCACTCCGGCTTTGGTGTCCTCCGCGAGGGAGAGCTTCAGCATGGCGCGCTCGACGTGTCGCTGGACCGCGGCGAACGCGGCTTCGAGGTCGGCGTCGTCGAACTCCCCGACCAGGTCGCGCAAGGTAGGAAGCGGTTCGGCCCGTCCGAGAGCGACCGCGTTCACCATGCCGACGCCGTGCAGACGAACCTCGCGCCCTTCGCTCGATCCACGTTCCCAATCCGCGCGATGCACCCGGTGTGCGAACGCCTCTAGCGCGAGCACGAACGCCGACGCCGCCGCGCCGGTGAGCGCCTGATCCGCCGCGCTAAAGGGTCGATGCGCCGGCCGCTGCACAACCAGAACGCCTTCACCACGGCCTTCTCGTACGAGCGGCCACGCGAGAAACGCCGGAAAGCGATCTTCATCGAGGCCGTCGACCGCCTTGAAGTGCGCGTCGGTCGCGGCTTGTTCGCTCTGCACCGGTCGCATGCACTCCGCGGCAAACCCCGTAATCCCTTCCCCGACCGGAAGGCAGACGTTTCCGATCGCCACCTCCGGAAAGCCGACGTTGGCCCGCATCACCAAGACATCACCCTCGTCGTCGTTTTCCCGGAGGTAGACGGAAACGATGTCCGCCGGCAGAAGATCGGCGAGGGAAGCGCAGAGGTTTCGAAGAACCCGCGGGAGGGGAAGTCCCTGCGTGGCGACCTCCGCCAAACGAAAGATCCGATCGAGTCGCGGATCGTCGAGAATCTCAACGGAGGTCGGCACAGGCGAGAGCGTAGTACGTTCCACCAGGTAGTCTTCCATTCACTTCATGATTCGATGGAATATCCAAGCCTAAGACGAACGGCGCGCTGGCTCTGCCTCGGGTCCGTTGTGTTCGCGCTTTCCGCGAGAGCGCAACCGCTCACGGAAGACGAGGTTCTCGAAGCGAGTGCAAACCTACTCGCGGTGGCGAGCGAGCGGCTTGACGCGCAACGCGCCGAAGCGCGCGCGGAAGGTGCCGGTCGACTTTCCAATCCCACCCTTCGTTTTGAACGCCAGGAGTCCTTCAGTCCGAACGCGCAGTCGCAGGACGTTCTCTCTGTGACCTGGCCCCTTCCGCTTTCCGGTCGGCCACGCATGGAACGTTCTCTCGCGCACGTGGACGGTGCATTCGCGCGGCTGCGGCGCGCGGCGATGCTGCGCACCGAACGAAGCGCGCTTCTTCGCGTGTTCTACGCAGGGCTCGCCGCCCAGGCACGCGTCGCAATCCTTCAGTCGGGAGAAGACGCGCTTCAAGCGGCGCGAAACGTCATCGCCGCACGCGTCGCCGCGGGCGACAGCGCGGGCTACGACCAGGCGCGCATCGAACTTGAAGTGGAGCTCTCGCGCAGTCGCATCGCGGAAGCGCGCGCAAACGCACGGAGCGACGCGCGCCGACTCGCGTTCCTTCTGGGACGTGACACCGAGACCTTTGCCGGCGACTTTCGCGTGTCCGCGCCGGCGCCCATGAACCAACTGATCGAGCGGGCCCGCGCGCAGCGAAGCGACCTCCGCGCTCTTCGTGAAGTGGAGCAAAGCGCGCGTCGCGCGGGGCGGATTTCCCGGCGGGCAGCGCTCC
>JBCDAA010000518.1:0-5788 GCA_039186435.1 Myxococcota bacterium
CCGCCGCGGCTCCCGCCGCCGAGACGTTGGTGACCCGAAGGTCAATCGTCTTGTTGGGGATGTCGCGCGCCGCCACCTTCACCACGAGGGGAGAGGCGGCCGCTTCTTCGAGGTTCGCCATGATGGCGAAGACGTCGAGCAAGGGGCGATCACCAAACGCGATGCGGTATACGCCCACGCCGGTGCGGGTCACGGTGTACCCGACGCCCTTTCGGTCCGTTGCGTCGACCGCTCCGGCCGCACCAATCCCGAATGACCCATCCACAGAATAGGCCTTCGAGTTGGTGCAGTAGAGCGGTCCTAGTCGGTGTCGAGACATGCCTTAGAACACGCAGACGCCGTTTTTGCCCGGCTCGAGACAGACAAGGTTTCCGAAGATGCGCCACCGCCACTGGACGGCGTCCGCCGTCGCTTCGGCGCGGCCGCCTCCGGCGCCCATGCCCTCGGTGGCACGGTGCGGAAGACCGCCGAGGTGGTGGAACTTCCAGGTGTCGCGCTGGAGCACGTACCCGGTGCCGAGCGGGCAGTTGATGTCCTCGAGGACCATGATCTTCGAGTTGCCCGACTGGACCATCAAGCCGCTGAAGCCGATGGTCGCGCCGCGTCGGCCGCTGGGAGCGACCTTGATGTCCTCACGGCGCGAGACGGTGTTCTCCATCTCGAGCTCCATGAAGTAGAAGTCGTCCGGGTGGACAAAGCAGTAGTCGGGGCGACCACCGCCAAGCGTCCGAACGTCCTTGGCCAACGACTTGACCGTTTCGAGGCGCGAGCCGCCGTTGCCCTCTACGAAGCTGCCCGCGAGACGCTCGGCGTCCTGGCTTCGGTCGATGGTGAGGAACGGCGTGGAGAGCGTGCTCCGGTCCGTCGGAAGCCACGCGGGAATGCCCGTGTAGCCGCCTCCGAAGTCGCCGTTGCGGAAGAGGTAGTCGTTGTTGGTCCAGCTGCCCGGGATCGCGTCGACCGTGATCTCGCCCGTGGCGCGATTGATCTTCGTGATCAGGGCGGTGTCGGCGCGAAGGACGTGACCGGCATCCGAACCGTCGTTGAGCGACGCCCGGATCTGCATGTCCACCTCAAAGCGAGAGGCGTCCGCAGGGGACGTCAGCGTGATGACCGCGCCGGCCTGAGAGCCGATGCGACCGCGTGAGCCTCCTTCGTTCAGCCACAGCCACAACGCGTGGTTGCGGGAGAGGTTGTCGAGGGAGTCCTTGTGTTTCTTCTGGAGCAGCGGGACAACGGCGCCCTTGCGGCGCGCCGCGGCCATCGCCGACTGGTTGTCGATCGTGACGATCTGGTAGTTCGACTTCCGAGAAACGATGAAGTCGGCCTCCCGTCCGGTGGACTGGTTGGCCAACGCCTCGGTGAACGAACCTCCGCCCTGAGGCGGCGCGTACGAAACGACGTTGTGGAGCTTTCCAGGGTCGCCGACAAAGTCGTCAGCCTTGGACATGAGCGCCGCAAACGCGTGCTCACGGTAGAAAATCAGATCTAGTTTGTCTTGCGGCCAGAGCTGCTTGAGTGCGGGCTCATAGGACGCAGAGTCGACTGTGCCGAGCGGCATGCCGGTACCTCACGAGCGTGGCTCGGAGGCGCTGAACGAACCTACTTCTGAACTGACTAGGTGATCCCGAGCTTCGCGAGTTCGGCCTCTGCTTTCCTACGCAGGGCGGCGTCGCTTAGCTTGTCGTCTTGGTCACTAAGAATCGTCGGATCGACGAACGTAGGACGATCAACGGTCTCCGAGGGGGTCAGGGTGCCCGTGTCAGCTCGTGGGCGTTCTAGGGGTGAATTCAGCTTAGAGGGGTCGGCGTTCTGCTTAGCCGGGGTGAGTCCAAGTTTGGTACGCACCGAGTCGATGTTTGTCAGCTTCGTTAGCTCCTCGAGAAGAAGTTGCTCCTTCTGCTTGAGAAGCCCCTGGACGTCGACTCCATCCAGGGAGTTGTTTTTTTCATAGTGCTGCCAGATCTCCGTAGTGACAAGGGCAGCCGTGGCCTTTGCGTCGTAGGCGTGGGACAGCGGGAACTCCTCCTCCGTCACAAGGCCCTCGACGTACTGGAGGATCTGCGCCTGCTGCGCTTCGTGCTTTGCGGTCGTCGCCGCGCTGTCGCGCTCTTTTTGCTGCGCTTTGAGTGCTTCGATTTCCTGACGGAGCACGTCTTGCGGCGTCGTCGGTTTCTTCTGCCCCTTGATGAACGCTTCGTTGATTTCCGACAGCACCTCGGCGCCGGAGATCCCGCGAAGCTCCGCGAGGGCCGCGACCGGATCGGACTTGATCCGCTCGAGGAAGTTTTCGGACTTCGCGGCGGACTCCTTGAGCGCGGCGATCTGCGACGCCAGCTGCTCTTGCTCCACGCGTGCGCGCTCCGCCTCGAGGGCCGCGCCGGTGATCTCCTTCACCTTCTCGCGGGTCACTGGCGCGTCGTCGGGCGGATCGTCGGCGCTGGCCCCCTCCGCGGTCGCGTCGGTTTCTGCTGGCGCGGCCTGCGCGTTGGGCGGCGGTTGCGGGGCAGGGTCGTCGTCGGGGGCGTAGTCGACGCCGTCGGTTGCGTCGATCACGCCCGGGTCGAGAGTGTTCTCCGTGCTCATTGCGGTACTCCGGGGCTCTGAAGCGTCGCGAGGTTGGGCGGCGCGGGAGCCTGTGGGTTGTTGGGGCCGACACCGGCCGGGTTCTGCGCTTGCTGGGCTTGCTGGGCGCGCAGCAGCATTCGTTGGTTCGCCTGGAGGTAGTCCAGCATCAGAAGAAGCCGGTCCTCGGGGGCGCCGAGTTGGCGAGCGCGAAGGTAGGCCGCGCCCGCGAGCTTCTGCGTCAGGATCGGGTTCTGGAACGGCTCCGGGACGCGCGCTTCGCCTTCGTCGAGCATGCGCTCCACGTCGTCGAGGACCGCTTCGTACATCACGAGATCCGGGTGTCCGTAGGAGTCGAGATCGGGGATCTCGAGCATGAAATGGGCCGTCTCTTTGTCGATGAACCCGGCGCGCAGCCATTCCTGAATCGTCGCGGTGCGTCCGGCCGGCAGACTCGGAAGAATCGACGTCGGGTAGACCTGAAGGGCGAACTGGTCCTCCGCGAACTCGATGTCGTCCCACTTGATGGGCTCGACCCACGACCGGAAGCGCCGCCGAAACGGCGCCATCGCTGCCGGCGTCATCCCGCGCTTGTGCATGCGGCGCGAGAGACCGACCACGATCTTCGCGCCCTCCATGTACATCTTTTCGTAGTTGAGCGCGGGGTCTGCGTGTCGCGCGTCGGAGATGTCGTTGAACTGGCGCAACGCTTCGCCGCTCTCGAGCTCCGCAGGCTTGCGGTTGAGCGCCGCGAGCTGCGAAACGCCCGATTCGTCGAAGGCGTCGTTCTTCATCATCTGAAGAACGTTGATCATCTGGTCGTGGACCGGCTTGTGGGTGATCAGCGTCGGCATCTGGCCGTCCGCCGTCCGAACGACGAGCCCGAAGCGGTTGGAGAGCTGATCCTTCGGGATCTGCGCGCCCCTCGGCAGCGCGAGGATGGGCGCACCGTGGATGTGGTAGCTCTTCGCGATCGTCCGCAGGAACTTGTTGATGTGCACCTGCTGCGGCGTGACGATCTTGATGACGCCAGAGCCCCAGTAGCCGAGGACGCCGGGGTTCCAGCGAAACACCGCGTAGGGGAACCAATCTTCGTCCCACTCTTCCTCGAAGAGGATCCCAGAGGACACGCCGATCACGTGCTTGCCGTCGTCGCCTCCCGCGACCGAAGGAAGGCGGTACGCCTCGAGGACTTCGACGGTGTCGGTGGCGGAGTCGCGCCCAATCGCCTTCAGCTCGCCCTCGCTAGCGTGGGCGAGGATCCCGGCGAGCTCCTCCTCTTTCCCCTTCCAGCGCTTGTCACGCTTGTACTTCTCGAAGAGGACGGATTTGTCCATGTAGCGGACGTGGATGATCGTGCGCGGCTTCGCCTGGCGGCCGTCGAGCGCGTCGACGATGAGCTCCCACGGGAAGACGAGCTCGCAGCCAATCCCCCATCCCTTTTTCTTCCGCTTGGGAAAGAACCGAAGGATGCCGGTGCCGCCGATTGCGCCGTGGCGAAACGCTTGTCGCCCGAGGTGGTAGACGTCCGCTTCCTCGAAGACGCCCTCGACGTATTTGGAGAGACGCTTGCTCTGCTTGAGGATTGAGAAGCTCCCGCCGCGCGGCAGGAACTGCGCGCGGGGCTTGTTCTTTCCGATTCGGGACGTCGCCGTCTCCACGACGGATTTGCAGACGTTCGATTGAAGTCGAATGTCCGGCTGAAACGTCGCCGGGCTTACCGGAATGTCGTTGTGGACCTCGTGCGCAAAGCTCGAGTCGTACATGCGAAGGTGATGGAGCTCCGTCTTTCGTCGGGCGCCGTCCTCATCCCACATCCGATCCTTTGCGGCGAAGAGCCGCTCGTGGGCGTCGGGAACGTCGGCCCACCACCGAAGATCCTCGACTCGCGGCTCGTCCACCGCGTTGATGATTTGGGTCACTAGCTGCTGCCGTAATAGTCATCGTCCTGCTGCCGTTGGACTTCTTCGGGGTCTGGTTCTGCTGGTGGGGATTCGATGATCGGGCCGATGTGAAACGCCCGCTCCTGAAACGTAACCTGGATTCGCTCTACGCCGAGCTCGGAAGCGAGCCCGGGGCCGTTGATCTCGGCGGAGTGCACGCCCGCTTCTTTGAGCTTCGCGAGAAACGATACGATCGCGTCGGTCTTGCTCACCACATGCCTCCGTCGAAGTCATCGCCGAGGTAGTCGGCGTAGTCGCTGTCGGCCGCGTCGAAATCGAGGTCGTCGTCGGCCGTGCCGTAAAGCTCGTTCCGCTCCGCTTGCTCACGCTGGACGCGACGCGCGAGCTCCGACTCTTCGCGTGCAGCCTGGCGCTCATACCAAGCGGGCGTTCCCGGCTCCGGTTCAAAAACCTCGTCGGTCGCGTCGTAGGGGCGACATTCGCGCCATCCGTAGAGCGTCGCGTCGCAAGCGTGGTCGTCGTATTTGCGGTCGTTGTAGCGGGTGTGCGCTTCGTCGTCCCATGGGAGCTTTTCCCACTCGTCGGTGAGCTCTTTGCAGCGCGACGGGATGACTTTGATCTTCCCGTGCTGAAGATCACCCGCCATGTGGGCGATGAACGCGAGCTTTGCGCTCTTCTGCGCGGGTACGACGTACAGCCCGGTTCGCTCCAGGAGTTCCTGGCAGAACGGCTTACCGGTTCCCACCGTATCGCCCACGATCGTGTCGAACGCATGCTCTGCATCCTCGCGATCGCGCGGCGGGTGACCGAATCGGATCTTGTAGTACGCGACCTGAAGGTTGCGGACGATCTCGACGAAGGTCGAAGGTGAGGTGCCGTCCCGCTTGAAGCTCTCAACGACGTAGACGGAGTTTTCGTGCGGGTGGTAGGCGAGGATCGAGAACGCGCACGCGTCGACGACACCAAAGTCCATCGCGAGGACGTAGCGCCACTCGTTCGCGGGTCGCGGGAGCGCTTCGACGGTGTTGAGCTCGGGATCGTAGGGGTAAACGAGCCCGGACTTGTCGCGGAACCAGAGACCGAGATACTCGCGCTTGAAAACCGGGTGCTCTTCGGTCCACCCGTTCGTTTTCAAGGTGTCGCGGAGGAAGCGTTCGCCGCCACCGGCGTCCGGGAAGTGCGTGTTGTCGCGCGCATCCCAGTGGTGGGCGCTCCACTTCTCGAATCCATCGGCTCCAGTGCAGGCGTTGTAGAAATACCCCGTGCACGTCGCGTTCGGCGTCCCGATCATCCAGAGGTCGCCGCGATGGTCGCCGAGG
>JBCDAA010000519.1:0-5783 GCA_039186435.1 Myxococcota bacterium
CGCCTGTTGGGGGCGCAGTGCTGTCCCGGATTCGGTCGTAGTCGATGCCCGAGAGGGAGCACACGTCCATGTGCCAGCTCGCCGGCGGTTCATCGACCAGCGCCATGGGGTCGGTCATCTCGTCGAGGCCCATGCCGAGGCGCTGCTCGAGCGCGAGCTTCGCGAGAAACGCGGTACGAACCGCATTCTTCTGCGCATCCTCGTAGCGAACGCGAAGCGTGTTCATACGACGACGCATGGCGGTGTTCACGAAGTAGCGACGACCCATCGCGCCGTCCGCACCGGCCTCGTCCGGGCTCGAGTCGAGCATCAGCGCCTTCGCAAGGGCGCGACGACCGCGGCGCTGAAGGTTCTGAATCCGGGTGATCGCCGCCTCGATGCGCGCCACCGTCGCACGAAGGCGAGTATCCGCACCGCTCAGGCCCGAAATCGCGCCGTTGAACTCTTGCTCGAAGCGATAGAGCGCTTCGCGCAGTGCCTCCTGGTCGAGGTCCTCCTGCAGCGAGGTGGTACGCGCTGCGATCATGATCTGCGCGCCGCTATTTGCGCAAACCGCCCCTGCGGCAACACCCGCACCGACGTTCGTTCCCCCAGCCGCCTCGGCAACCTTGGAAACGCACGTGGTGATCTGGTTGAGGACAGTGGACGCGAGCTGCCATTGGCCAATCTCCGCACGAATCGAGAGCTGCTGGGAACGCGAACGAAGCGCGCCCACGGCAGCCGCCATACTGTCCACGGTCGCACCGATCTGCGTCGACGTGTCGGAGAGTTCAATCAGCGCTGCGCGGAGTTCGTCCGTCGCGGCCGCAAGCTCACCGCTCACGCCGTTGCCTGCCGTTGCGCTCGTTCCACCACTTCCCAGGAGGTCCACAACCTGAGAGGGCATGTCGCGAAGGATCATGCTCGCCGCGTTGTTGCGAATCGAATCCGCCTGGCATTCGAGAAAACCCTGCGCGCTAAAGAGGTCGCCGACCGACTGAATCGCCACCGGCTGCGAGCAGTCGTAGCCACTGGGCGACTCGAGCTCGTCCACCGCGCAGAGGAGCTCCATGCCGTTGAGGACATCTTGCGTGTTCAGCCCCTGAGGCGCGATGAAGGCGCGGTTCCCATCGAGGGTGACGTCGAAGTCGAAGCCTTCCCCAGCGGCCTGTCGGCAGTCTTCGTAGTAGCGGTGACAACCGACGGTCTCGCGACAGCCGTCCGGATCGGTCAGGTCGATGTTGCTGAAGCAAATCCCTGTGAGTCGCTCGTACATCTCGAAGAACTCACCAGCGAGGCCCGTCGCGCCGGTTGAGGTGCGGCGCCAGTACCGGGTCATCCGCTCGATGCCTTCTTCGTTCGGTCCGAGCGGATGGCTTCCGCCGGGATTGCGAAGCACGCGCTCGATGTAGCCGCTGAATCCGCCCGGGGCGCCGCTCCACATCTCTTCGAGGGCCGCGGCGACGTCCGTGCCGTTCGCCGCGTCTCCGTCCACGCCGCGAACGATGAGCGGGAAGTCGAGATCGTAGAGCTCCGTGCTCGAGGCATCGTCGTCGGCATCGGGCGCATCGTCGAAGATCTCGACATAGCTGCCGTGGTCGTAGGGGGCGAAAAGCCACTCGATGCCCTGGTCCGCGCCGGCGGTGTTCGCGACGTAGTAGACCTGACCTTGGCCCATGTCGAACATCGCGAAGTCGACCGGACCCGGGAAGTCACCATCCTTGTCCAAGCGAAAGACTGCACCCTGGGAGGTGTAGATCGTTGCGGTAACACCGGAGTGGGTACGGCTTAGCGGCCGCGCCTGGAACGCGGGCCACGGGGCAGGATCATCGATCGAATCACCATCCGTCACAGCGAACTTGTGGAGAGGATCGCCAGGTAGCCGCGGATAGAACGGCACCTGGAGTCCGTTGAGCGGCACGCCCGCGATGACCTTCGCCGCGATAACGGCGCGCGCCATCATGTCGTTCATCTGTGCGCGATCCGTCCGGTTCGCCAAGTCGTAGCGAGACGCGCCCGAACACGCCGCCGCCGGAAGCTCATTGCAGAAGAACGCTTCGTTGCCGTCAGGGTCGTACACACCCGCGCTCTCGCACCGGCGGTCCGGGTTCTGCGGGTTCGTGCACGGCCACGAGGGTGACGTATCCGCGAGGTAGTTCCCCGTACCGAGCCAGCTCCCATCACTCACGGTCACGGCGCTGTAGTCGCCCGGATAGGCAACCCACCCGAGCTGCTCGGCGGCGCGCTGCGTTCGTGCCCGTTCGGCGAAGAGCGGATGCGCCAGAATCGCGGCGACAAGTTGATCCTCGGTCAGCTCCGTCGCCACGCCGCCTCGAAGCGCGGCGAGTTCTGCGCAAGGGGGAAGACCCACTTCGTCGTCCGCGAGGTCCGCTTCCGCCTCCGGACTCAACTCGAAGAACGCGAGCGGCTGCGCCGTCTCCTCGGTCCCTTCGCATTCGCCTCCCACCGCAACCGAGCGAGGGCAGTCTCCACCCCCTGCACAAAAAGAGTCCGGACTACTGTCATCCCAGGTAAAGCAGAGCGGCTTGTGACCCAGCGTCACCCAGTCGATGGTGCTCCCACCCCCAAGGCAGGACGCGAGACGCAGCTGGTCTGCGTCGTTGAGAAGCGTCATCGCGTGCTCCACCGGATCGGTCCCCGGCGGAACGGATGCGCCAAGCTCGGTGACGTTGAGCGACACGCCGCAGAGCTCCTCGAGCTCGTCGATCGCCTGCTCGCCGCGGATGTCCATCTCCAGACCTGCCCGGATCAGATCTTCGCCAAGGCGGTCCGCGTGATCCGCGGCTTCGCGCGCGAGGTTAAGGTAGTGGCGCCACGAGGACTCGAAGGCATCCCCGTCGTTGATCAACTCGTTTTCCAAGGGAAGGCGCTGGTCGATCGGAATTCCGGCGCAGGTCTGCGCGCTCATCGCGCAGTAGCTCGTGCTCGGCGCGATCGCCTCTGCGGCGCGCTCGTCCATCTCCGGCACGATCGAAACTGTTCGGCAGAGATACTCCTCGCCGCCGCCGTCCGCGTTCGCGAAATAGACCGGAAGGCCCATGACCATGCCACCGACTTCCTCGTACCCGCCGGGACCCGTCCCCGATTGCTGCCGGACCACGAAGATCGGGAGGTAGAACGTCTCGTCTTCGTCGACGACAGGATCGTCGAACTGACGGCGCACCAAGTTGTCGAAAATGCCAGTCTCGAAGAGCGCTCTGTGCTCCATCGTAAAGCCCGAGCCGAACGGCGCATTGACCTCCTTGAAGTCCCCGGTGAGAAGGTACTCGTCGAGATCGCAGGGCGCGCCTTCCACGCTCCCTCGAACGGCACACTGGAGACCGCCGTGACCGACGACCACCGCAAGATCGCCCACGGGCTCGTCGGTGATGTAACGAACCTCGGTGGTTTGAATCTCCTCGCCCCCCAAACAGATCTGCAGACGCCCCTTGCGGCGCCCTGCAAGTTCGCCTGCGAGCTCTTGAATGACGGTCTGCGCAGTGGGTTCGAGGGAGTTCTCGGACGCGATCCACTGCGCGCCGCTCACGATCGTGTCGAGGAGTCCGTTCATCCCTTGAACGGTAGGTTCGACGCCCGCGTCGTAGGGAATGATCGAAGGCGGCGAGGTGACGAGGCTTTGGAACTCGTACGCGGCCACGGCCGTCCAGAAACTCTGCATCGGCTGAACGGGCGGGTTCACGGTCGCCGCGTAAAAGCCAACCGGGGGCGGCATCACGTCGGTGTCACCGGCGCGCCCATCGAAACCAGGAACATCCAAAATCTGTGCGCGAAGGTCGCGTCCAAACGCGCGAAGCTCCCCTGCGAGGTAGGTGCGCGCATCTGCAAAGGCCTGCTCGTTGAGGCCAAACCCTTCGTAGAACTCGTCGATCGTCGTCCGCGAGGGAAGCAGCTGCGGCGCCTCGAGAATGTCCGCAAGACGGGGACGAATATGTGCGTTGAGGAGAAGCTCGGTCGGCTGTTCGATGAGGAGCTCCTGCGGGTTCACACCCGTCGTTCGGATTAGCTCCTCGGCCCTGCGCGCAGCCGCCGAGAGTCGCGGGTCTGGGCAGAACCCCTCTTCGCTGACGTCGTGCAGCGCATCCAACCCGAGTTCGCCCCCGACCCAACTGTGAGCGACAACGTTTCGAGAGCCAACCCCGAGAAGGAGCGCCTGACGCGCGGCCTCATCGATGCTCGCTTGATCCGAGTGCTGCGCGTCCGCGACGGAAAGCGTCCACTGATGATGAAGCGCGAGAGCCTCGTCGATCACGTCGAGGGACGAACGCAGAACCGTCGCGCCGGCTTCCTGTCGGCGGATGGCCGGGATCCCGTCGGCCGCCGCGTACACGATCGGGTTGTTCCCGCAATCGGCGTTCAGCGGATCGAACGTCGCGACGCGCAGGTAGGCGAAGGCAGCAACCGAGCTGAAATAGCCGTAGAACGCCGCCGTCTGCGCGATACTCGCCTTGGTCGCAGTCGACTGAGGCGCGATCATCCATGTCCCAGCAAAGGGCTCGGAAAGCTCGATCACCGACGGCTCATCGCCTGCGATGTTCAGAAGCTCGTTGGCGACGCACTCGGCGATCTCCGCCTGGCAGTGGAGGTACTCGCAGCGCCGGGTCTCGTCGCTCGAAGGTGGGCAAGTGAGCCCCAACGTCTTCGCGCACTGAGCCGCCATCGCCACGGCGACTTCCTCGGCGGGGCCTTCAATGGTCTCGTCCCCCTGCGTGAGCCGAATATTCATCCGGCGCCGCATCTCGTCGGTCGCGTCATCGATGCTGACTTGGTCGAGCTCGACCGCGACATCCCCGGCGCAGCTCGCCGCGAATGCACCGAGTGCAAGCCACCCCAACACACCTTTCATCGCCCTCATCACTTCTCCCATCCGTTCCTCCGGCGAGCGCCGAAGAGAACCAACACCGTCAAAAACATCGAACTCGTCGCGCCGTCACCGGCCGCGGAACAGCCACTCGAGTCACGGGGCACGCAAACGCTGGCGCCCGAAAGCTCCTCGCATCGCTCCCCGGCGAGACACACAAACTCATCGACGCAGGAGGTCGTACACATCCCACCCTCGACAGAGGTCAGACAGAGTCCTGTCTCGCAGTCCTCGCCAGACTCACAGCTCGCGCGCGCATCGGTCGACGCCTCGCACCATCCGCCCGCGCCGCACGACAAGCCGAGTTCGCACTCCGCGTCACCGCGACACTCCGTGGTGCAGAATCCGACCGCGCAGAGCCCGGACAGACACTCTCCGTCGCTGCGGCAAAGCGACCCGTCGGGCCGGGCCTCGCAGCTCTCGTTCGTGCAGACCTCCTCGCAGGCGCCGTCCACGCAGACCGACCCAGCTCCGCAGGACACCGCGCAGGAGCTCGCGGGATAGAGGAAGCACATGCCTTCGACGTCGTCTGCCGAAAGCGTTCCCGCGTTCATCTCGTGGGTCGGAAAGAGCGCCGACGCCTGGTGAACCGCATCACACGAGGGCCCCTCGCAGGGATGCAAGAGGCCAAGCACATGCCCGAACTCGTGAACGAGTACCGCCTCGAGAGACGTCGTGATCGGGCCGCGGTGAAAGACGTCCCAGCGAACCTCGCCGTTGAGGTAAACGTCCGCTTCCGCGATGCGCCAAATGCCGTCTTCACGAACCAGCTGCACGTCGGTCGTTGCCGCGACATCGCCGCCAAGGCCTCGCTCGCTCCAGTTCGGGACCCACTCGATGGTGCTGCGGCCATCGCCGGGTTGTGCAGAGGTCCCGACGGTACGCACGGGCTCGACCTCGAGTTCACCGCACGCAGGCACCTGCC
>JBCDAA010000520.1:0-5771 GCA_039186435.1 Myxococcota bacterium
GCGAGCGGGTGGTGCGCATCGCCAAAGTTGGAAAACGAGAGCATCGCAACCCGGGGCTGAATGCCCATTTCCTGCACCATGTCCGCCACCAGGGCTGCGGTTTCGGCGAGCGTTTCCGCGTCGGGATCGATGTTGATGGTGGTGTCCGCAAAGAACTTCACCCCGTCGGGCGCGACGACCATGTAGCACCCACAGGCACGGCGAACTCCGTCGGCGACGCCGATCACCTGGAGCGCGGGCCGAATCGTATCGGGGTACGGCGAGGTGAGACCGGACACGACGCCATCCACGTCGCCCTGCTTCAGCATCATCATCGCGTAATACGTTCGGCTCCGCTCGATTTGAAGTCTGGCGCGTGGCTGGGTGATGCCCTTTCGTTGGCGTAGTCGCCAAAACGCCTCTGCGTACTCGTCCAGTTTGGGAAGCGCGCTTCGGTCGATGACCTCGACCCCCGCAAGGCTCACGCCCAGGGTCTGCGCACGTTCCCGAATGTACGCCGGTCGCCCGATCAGAACCGGCACCGCGATCCGTTCGTTTTCGATGATGTCCGCAGCGCGAAGAATGGTGTCTTCCTCCCCCTCCGGAAACACGATGCGGCGAGGATCACGCCGCGCCGCACTCGTCACATGCCACATCACGCGGCGTGTCGGATCGAGACGTCGCTGAAGCTCCTGGCGATACGCCTCGATGTCGAGGGAGCGCGTGGCCACCCCAGATTCGATGGCCGCCTCCGCGACCGCCGGCGCCACCCAGCTTAGCGAGCGAGCATCCATCGGCTTCGGAATCACATAGTCCTTGCCGAACTTGATGGTGTGCCCGCCGTAAGCCGCGAGGACGTCGTCGGTCACGCCTTCCTTCGCGAGACGCGCCAGCGCGTGCACCGCGGCGAGCTTCATCGCATCGTTGATGTGGGTTGCCCCGACGTCGAGTGCACCGCGAAAGATGTACGGAAACCCGAGGACGTTGTTGACCTGGTTGGGAAAGTCGCTTCGGCCCGTCCCCACGATCGCATCCGGCCGCGCCTTTCGCGCGACGTCGTAGGGAATCTCCGGATCGGGATTCGCCAGCGCAAAGATGATCGGGGATGGCGCCATCTTCGCGATCATCTCCGCCGACACGATGTTTCCGGCCGCTAGTCCGAGCATCACGTCCGCATCCACGAGCGCGTCCGCGATCGTCTCGCGTGTATCGCTCGCCGGCCGCGCAAACTCCGCCCGCACTGGGTCGAGGCCTTCGTCGTTCTCGTGCACGATTCCGCGCCGACCGAGAAGCGTCATGTTCTCCCGCGGGACACCGAGAAGGCGCCAAAGACGCATGCAACCAATCGCCGCCGCCCCCGCGCCGATGCACGCCACCTTCAGTTCGGCGATGTCCTTTCCGATCAGCTCGCAGGCATTGAGAAGCGCAGCCGCACTAATGATCGCGGTTCCATGTTGATCGTCGTGAAAGACCGGAATCTTCATCCGCTCTTCGAGGCGGCGCTCGATCTCAAAGCACGCCGGGGCGGCGATATCCTCGAGATTGATCCCGCCAAAGGTCGGCTCCAGAGCGGCGACGACCTCGACAAAACGATCGGGATCTTTGGCGTCCACTTCGATGTCGAACACATCGATGTCCGCGTACTTCTTGAAGAGCACCGCCTTGCCCTCCATGACCGGCTTGGCGGCGAGCGGACCGATATCGCCCAGCCCCAGAACCGCGGTCCCGTTGCTGATCACCGCGACGAGATTGCGCCGAATCGTGAGCGTATCGACCTCGGAGGGATCGGCGGCAATCGCGCGACTTGGCTCGGCCACCCCCGGCGAGTACGCGAGCGAAAGGTCGCGTTGCGTGTTCACCGGTTTGGTCGGAACAACCTCGATTTTTCCGGGCCGGCCACGACGATGGTACTCAAGCGCATCTTCCTTACGAACCATGGCCGCGAGCATAGACCGGCGGCCTCACAAATGGCGCCGGATGTGCCCGCCGGATGAAATCACAGGTGCGAAAGGTCTTTCGCGGCGTCAAATCACCGCTGCGAACCGCACCACCACGAGTTTTCGTGCTTGCCACCGCGCTGGGTGGTGGACACCAGCGAGGCCCTGACCTACGTTTTGATGAGGCATGGGCGGCAACGGAGACGCGACGTGAAGGTCGATCTACGAAAGAGCCTTTTCATCCTGCCGAACCTCTTCACTCTTTCGAGTGTTCTCTGCGGGTACTACGCGATTCTCACCTGCGCCTCCCCCGAGGCGACCGGCGACGATTTCTATCGCGCATCCCTCCTGATCATCTTCGCGATGTTCTTCGACACCATCGATGGACGGGTCGCAAGGCTCACGAAGACGCAGAGCGCGATCGGCGTGCAGCTCGATTCCCTCGCCGACGTCATCAGCTTCGGCGTCGCTCCCGCAGTCCTCGTCTTTCGCTGGTCCCTCGACCGCTTTGAAACGCTCGGGATGTTCGTGTGCTTCGTGTACATCGCGTGCGGCACGATTCGCCTCGCGCGCTTCAACGTCCTCACGATGGGCGAAGCGGGCGCGCCCAAGAAGCCTGGAAAGTACATCGTTGGGCTTCCGATACCCGCGGCGGCAGGAATCCTCATCTCCCTCGTGGTCGCCAACACCGTCGCCCGACAGACGGCCCTCCGGGACGTCCTTGGCGCGCCAAGCCTCATTCTCGGTGTCGTCGCGGCCCTGAGCTTCTTCATGGTCAGCACGATCAAGTTTCGATCGTTCAAGGACATCAAGCTCAACCGGCGCACGATGGCCTTCATCGCGATCGCGATCGGCTCGACCGTCTTTGTCGCTCGCCGCTACCACATCTCCTTTGCGCTCGTTTGGCTACTCGCGTGTTATATCGCGATCGCTCTCGCCGAGTCGCTGCTTCGCATTGGGCGCTCCGTTCGTCGACGGCGCGGCGAGCACAAAGAAGCCTCGTAGTCTACGACGGCGGAATGAAGCGCCGGCCAATGCGGTAGGGCGCCTCGAAGAGTTCGCTGCGGCAGGTTCCGCCAATGCACATCGGCCCGGAACAATCGGCCGGCGCGCGCGCTTGAACGCGAAGGAAAACCTCCGTGTCGGCGGGGATCTGAGGCCCAAAGAAGGGGTTTTCGAGGGTCTTCTCGATCAACCCGTCCCCGGCCATCGTGTCGCCATCCTGGCCGTCATCGCGAACGGTGAGGAGATCGAAGATGCTCGGAGACTCCTCGTCCATGGTTCGAATCTGAACGGTGACCTCATGATTTCGGTCGAGGTCCGGACAGCGCATCATCTGGATTCGCAGCTCCACCGTTGCGGTCGGATCGTCCACCATGACCTCTTCGGGTTCGACGCTTGCCGACTCGATGACGGAAAACTCAAAGGGCAAACAGTTCGGGACCGCTCGCCCGTTGCAGCTCCTCGTAAACTCATCGCCTCCGCCGCCACAAGCGGTCGCCAGAGGGAGAACAAATAGCAACGCTGCAAAGTGCGTTCGACGCATCAGCGGCGCCTCCTCGGGTTTTCGTACACGTTGACGATGGGCACCCCGTCGTAGGTCAACACGTACGCGGGCTGGGTCGTGCCCCACGCGGCCCAGACCTGGTAGTCGACTTCGACAAAATGATGTTCGAGGTGCACCATGACGAAGTCTGCATTGGCCAAGTCGAAGGTGCCACGAATGTTGGCCGGAATGAGGCCGTCCCGGCGCAGCATCTCCCAGGCGCCCGAGGTCGTATCGCAGAGGAAGACCCGCCCGCCGTCCGGAAGTTCGTCACGAAAGAAGTCGACGAGGCTGCCGGTCGTAAACCCCCAGAACTGGCGGTTCATCCCGTAGTCCGCCGAGCCGGGAACGCCCCCCGCCGCGTAGGTGTAATGAGAGAGGCCGAAGGGGTGGCTGTGCACGGTTTCGATGGCGGGGGGCAGCAGCAACACGAAGGTTGCGAGCGCACGCGCCGTGTAACGCGCTTGGGGGAGGCGCGCACCCAGGCCATGGCGGAAGGAGTGGATGACCCTCCAGAAGCCAAACCCCGCATACATCGCGAGGAAGGGATAGGCCGGGAACCAGTGCTTGGTGGCCCCAAAAATCGGCGATGAGGGAAGCGCGATCATCAAGAGGGGCGCAAGCAAGGAGCCCGCGAGAAGCACATCGGTGCGCGCCGCGTCCGCCTTCGTTTCGGACTTCCAGCGCCGTACCAGCCACTCCGGCAGCATCGCCCGCAAGCGAAAGCCCACCCCGAGGAGCGCCAGCACCACAGTGACCAGCGGCACCGTGAAGAGCGTCATCACGAAGGGATACGAAATCGGAAAGGGCGGCTGAAAGTACGACTCTCCGAAGTACGCCATGTCGTAGTAGACGTGGCTCACGTGAAAGCGCGCATACCAGCCAAAGCGCGCGAGAAGCTCATCACTCCAAAGCCAAGGCCAGGTCGCGATGAAGATCGGCGGCCCGAGAAGGGTCATCGAAATCATCCACCAGGGGCGGGTCGAGAGCTTCGTGGAGACCTGCTCTCCCCGTTTTCGAGCCGCGCGAATGCCGACGCTCATCCATACGAAGTGGATGAGAAAGATCCCGGGAAGCACCCAGCTGTTGTGCTTCACAGAAAGCGCGAGACCCCACGCGATCCCCGTCCAGATCGCCCAGCCACGACTTCGCAGCGAACGCCAATACGCGTAGATTGTAAACGTGATCGCAAGCACGATCGGGATGTCGAAACAGTCGAGATGCGAGTGATAGAAAGGCCGCGGCATCAGCGCGTAGGCCGCCGCGGCGAACGCTCCCGCCTCCCGTCCGAAGACCCGCGCCCCAAAGATGAAGATCAGCCAGAGGAGCAATCCGGCACTCGCGATCCCTGGAAAGCGAAATGCCATGGAATCGCTCTCAAAGAGATCGAGATGCTGGTGGGCGATCCAGCTCAGCGCAAAAAGCGCCTTCGCCAGCCCTGGGTGTTCGTGGTTGTAGTCCCACGCCCGGTCACGAACCTCGGGCTCCATCGCCCGGCTTGGGTCCTCCCAAAGCAACTCGAACCACCCGGCGTAGTCCTGAGCCGCGATGACGTAAAAACTCTCGTCGCGCGACATGGCGATGTCACCCGCCGTCGCCATGAGCAGCGCGACATAAGCGATCGCCAAAGACGCCCCGAAGAGATGGTCGCGCCAACCGATCCGCGGCTTCATTCCCCCACCTCGCGAGCGGGGCCGCGCATGGTTGCCGCCCAGCAGATGGAGCGCATGTCCGGGTTGTCGGCGCTTACCTCGATCGTCACGCGCCCGTGCGCCACTCCGGTGTGAAGCGGATCGGGATCCAGCTCCACGCGCTTCCAGCTGTCGCCGTCCGCGTGCACCAGACGACCGATCTCGACGTCGTTGACCAACACCCGCGCCGTCACCGGCGGACGCGTCAGCTCGCGCTCGTGGGGGTAGTAGAGACCAGCATAGAGAACGAGGCGCTCCCCGATGGGAACATCGGAAAAGGCAGAGCTCACCACCTCGCCCTGCGCCGGGTGCTGCCAGATGCAGCGTCGCGGCTGAAAGTCGAGGTCTTCGATGATGGTCTCACCGACCCAGAGCCACTGCTGCGGCCCGCAAAAGTGACGCTGCCGCGGCCAGAGCGGTCCCTGCCAGAGACCGCCGTTCGAGATCCGCGCGGGACCCCAGCGGCAGTTCCGCTCGCCGATGGTGACCCTCGCTGCTCGAATCTGATCGACCAGGTCGTACTCCACGGAACTCGGACCGAGGTCGAAACGCCGCACGTGAACGCTGCCAAAGCTTCGTTCAAAGGCCGGGTCGAGAGGCACGTGCTGCCCGCGATGA
>JBCDAA010000521.1:0-5765 GCA_039186435.1 Myxococcota bacterium
CTAGCGGCCGTCAGCTAGCGAATCGAGCCGACGTTCTCTTCCCAATGAACGCCGTCGAAGTGCTCGACTTCCCACTCGTCGATTCCCTCGTCGAGGGTCCGAATGTTCACATCCCATCCGTCGGGATGCGAGCGCGGAACGTAGAAAGGTTGAATCCCACAAATTCGGCAGAAGTAGTGACGCGCGGTGTGCGTACCAAAGCGATAGTCCGTGAGGCAGTCTTCCCCGGAAATTATTTCGAAGTCATCCGCCGTAACGATGTGGTGGAGGATGCCCTTCTTGCTACAGATGCTGCAGTTGCATTCGATGGCGTGGCGTTCGCGAACTCGAACGCGATAGCGGACGGCGCCGCAATGGCAGCCGCCTTCGAGCCATTGATTCATGGTTCTACCTGGTCGCGATCGTCGAGGTGTCGAGGAATGAGCGTCTCCGGATCCAGCTCGAGCACCCTATCTTGATTCCACGCCCAAAGCACCTGGGTGTCGCCCCGAATCCCGCGTAGACCGGGTACACGAACCCGCTGCTCCGAGTCTAGTTGAAGCAACGTTTCCCCCGATCGAGCGACCGCAAACGAACCAAAATCTTGCGGATGGAGCGCCATTTCAATCTCCATTCCGCGGCCGTCGATCCCGTGGAGGTCCACCGCCGAAAGGCTCTGGAGATCGATCAACCCTGCATGCACAGGCAAGTAGCGATCGACGACGTGATTCGCGGTCTGTGAGAGGGCGACGCCTTGGAGGGTCCCGAGAACCTCGCCCGTTTCCGCGTTCAAAACCTGCGGTGCATCCCCGGCGAGAACAACTTGGGAGGACGCACAGGCGGCAACGGCTGCCGGTTGGTGACGAACGACCTGAGGCTCCTCGCCCGCGTCGAGACGAACGAGCGCATGAGGTGTCCCCGCAACGAGGCTGCCGTCGACCACACACCACCCATCGGCGGACGACGCGAGATCCTTTACCTCTCCGGTCGCGCTCACGTGGCGCAGCATCCCGTCGCCGCCGGCGATCGCGAGACCTCCATCGTAGAGCGCCGCACTGCGACTGCCGCTTCCCGTAGGCATCTCCGCTCGCGCCGTCTCACTCCCATCGGCGAGCGAGAGAACGATGACTTCGGCCTTGTCGTGAACGTGTGCGACGAAGACGGTTTCACCGTCCACCCAGAGCGGACGCCTCGAAAACGCAGGATTGCCCTCGGGCGCTTCGGTTTGAGCCCGAGCCCCTCGCCACTGAAACTCGCCCGCCCCGGAAAACACGTGAACCTCGGCGTGACCCCGCGCCTCGCGCGCGCGCAGGAGCACTCGATCGTCGACCACCGTCAACGCAGGCTCGTCGTCGATGCCGTAGAGCGCCTCGGACCACACCTGCTCACGCGTGTCCGGATCGTAGCGAACGAGGTGCACGTACCCTCGCTCCGCATAGCCGCGGCGAAGAACCATCAGATCGTCTTCGATGGGAACAACATCGAGGATCGGTCCGTGGGGATCCTTCCGCACGAACCACGTCACCACCGCCGTCGTCGCGATCGCGAGCAGCACCAACGGAAGCCCACAGCCAACGAGCTTGCCCGAGACGCGCTTCTGGGTTCGCCCCTGTGCCCGCGCGCCGCTCGCTTGAACCTGATCCGTCATCGCGGTTGTCCTCCGACGTAGCCAAGAGCCTCGAGCTGCGCGCGCGTCGCCGGATCGATCTCCGTCTCCTCCGCTTCGTGCCGCGCCTGCCCGTTCATCGAAAGGCCGAGCAGCCCGCGCAGGTAGCGAACGACGAGCGGATGGCGCGCGGCGACGTCGTGCTGCTCCCGGGGATCCTCGCGAAGGTCGAAGAGCATCCAGCGTCGATGCGTTCGCTGAATCAGCTTGTAGCGACCGACGGCGATCGAGCGCCACCCTTCCATGAACCCCGCGATCACCGGACGCGGCGCATCCACCCGGGCGCCGCGAAGAAGGTTGAGGGCGCTTTGGCCCGGAAGATCCCGCGGAATCGGACGACCAATGGCCTCGAGCACCGTGGGCACGACATCCACGAGTCCCACCGGCTCGGACACCCGCGTTCCCGCATCGGTCAGCCCCGGAATCTTCATCAGAAGCGGCACGTGAAGCAGCTCCTCAAAGAGCGAATGGCCGTGCCCCACCGAATCGTGATCGAAGAACTCCTCGCCGTGATCCGCGGTGAAGACCACCATCGTCGAGTCCGCCAGACCACGGCGCTCCAGCCCCTCCATCACCGCCGCAAAATGTGCGTCGTGATAGGTAATCTCCCCGTCGTAGAGGGCCTCAAGGCGACGTTTGTCGCGGTCACCAAGGCGCAAACTTCCCGCTTTGATCTTTTCGAGAAGCTCTCGATCGCGCCGAAAGTCCACAGGTCCGTCGTAGGGTTCCTCGTCGTAGAGGGCGAGCGTTTCCTCCGGCGGGATGTAGGGCACGTGCGGGTCGATGGTGTGCACGTAGAGAAAGAAAGGCTTGTCACTCGGGCGCGCGTCGAGCCACGAGAGAACGTCCCCGGCAACAAAACGCGCGGCCGTGCGACGTCCTTCGCGAATGTAGTTTCGCCAGCTCGACCATCCTTGGCGAAACCCGAACTTGTCGGAAACGTAGCCGTTGCAAACGAACGCGCCGGTGTGAAAGCCGCCTTCCCGAAGCGTCTCGCTCAGCATGTCCACCGAACGCGGAAGAACCGCTTCGCCGCTTGTCGCGGTGTGCTGCCAAGGAAGAAGACCGCTGAGAAGCGTCGCCACGCTCGGCTTGGTCCAGTTCTCCTGGGTTGCTCCGCGCTCGAAGACGCCGCTCCCCGCCGCCCAGCGCGTGAGCCCAGGCGTCTGAACGCGCGTGTCGGGGTTCCACGGCGAGAGCTTGTCGGCGCGCACGGTGTCGACGAGCCACACGATCACGTTCTGCGGCGCGCGGTGCGCCCGTAGTGTCGGGTCCTCCCCCGGCTCCATCACTTTGAAGGAGGAAAGCGTCGACGCGCTGCGCGCCCGAAGCTCCAGCCGAACGACCTCTCCTGGGGCATCGAGGGAGCTTCCTTCGCGAAACGTACCGAGCGAGCGCGGGTCCTCACCATCGCGATGGACGACGACCTCGACATCGCCGGAGACACTTCCCGCCAGCGTCGCCCCGTCCGGGACCTCGAAGCTCCAAGAGCGCGACCAGCCTGCGGGAAGGCCGAGACCGGTCGGCACGCTCGAAACGCTTTCGTCCGCCGAACCGAGGCGCAGCCAGTCGAGGGCGATGCCCGCACGGACGCCATCATCTCGGCCGCGTGCAGGAACCCGAAGCTGGAGCGTGTTCTCCCCAGCGACCAGGGCACCGGAAGGAACCGCAAAGGACACCGTCGCAAAACTCCCGTCGGTCGGAAGGCGCGCGTGCCCCAGCGTGTCGCCGTTGAGGTAGACCGTCAGGCGCCCGTCGCTGAACGCCCGGGCGCGAATCGAAAGATGCTGCGCAGCGATCGAGTCGCTCGGAAGAAGAACCTGGCCTGTGACCCCTTCGATGAGCGTGGTCGTGACCTCCCCGAAGCGATGGTCGTCGCCGATGCGCGTCCGCCAACCCCCGAGGGTGTACTGCGCCGCCGCAGGCGTGCCGAAATCGATCACCAGCGCGTCTCCGTGGCGCAACTCGGAACGGTCGAGATGCGTACTCAGGTCGAACGAAACGCGACGCGCCGGTTCATCGGCCGGCGGTTCAGCGGGCGCTTCGTCGGAACGCTCGACCACCGGCGCCGTCGGCTCCGAGGACGAATGATCGCTGCAACAAAGACCGAAGAGCACGCCGGCCGCGAAAAGCGCACCCTTCGCCGGAAAATACGCACGCATGGGGCGGGTGATAGCAGCCTTGGCGCACTGTGGCGCGGCGCGGATTGGAATTCCGTAGAAGTTGCGTCTACTACTGTCGGAACGCCCTGTGCACATGGGCAGGGAATGTCCTTCGCGATGTTTGGCTTCGCTCCGTTTCGCCGACCGGCGCTGCTGCTTCTCGCGCTCCTCGCGGGCGCCTGCCATTCCTCGAAGTCTCCGGACGACGAACCGGATGCGTTCACCCTCGACGCGGGGACGGACGGTGGCCGCATGGGACGCGAGGCGGGGCCCGGCGATGGAGGCTTCGACTTTGACGTCTTCGTCGACCCCGGGTGCGATGCCGGGCCTCCCTCCGATGCCGGCGTTCGCATGTTTGATTGCGATCCGCTGGTCGAGGACAGCTGCGGACCGGACCAGGCCTGCTATGCGTCCGCGGTTCCTCCCGATGGACCGTGCGGCGAAGAAACCTTCGTCGCGTTCTGCGCCGCTCCGGGACCCGGCGCCCAGGGCGACTCGTGCCTCGGTCATACGGAATGCCAGGTCGGTCATCTCTGCGTCGTCACCGGCGCCGGCACCCAGTGCGTCGAAGCCTGTGACCCAGGCGGCGGCGAACCGGGCTGTCCCCGCGGCTTTCTCTGTCGAAGCACCGACGTGCCGGGGTACGGAGCATGTTTCTAAGGAGCGCCTTTACCCTCGCGCTCGCCCTTGGATGCGGCGCCAAGACCGCGCCGATCGTGGAGGAGCTTCCGCCCTGCGAGTCGGACGAGGAGTGCACCAACGGGCTCTACTGCGACGGTGAAGAGCGCTGCCTCGAAGGCCGCTGCCGCCGCGGACCCCCTCCCGACTGCGCCGACGAAGACGCCTGCACGGAAGACCTCTGCGTCGAAGAAACGCGCACCTGCGTCAACCCGCCCCTCGACATCGCGGACGCCGACGACGACGGTTTCTTTGTGATCGGGATCTGCGGTGACGACTGCGACGACAGCAACCCGGAGGTCTTTCCCGGCGCCACCGAGGTGTGCAACGGCATCGACGACGACTGCGACACGCGTATCGACGAAGGCGCCGCGTACTCCCCCGACGTGGGCGACACGCGATTGAGTTTTTCGGAAGCTGCAAGCGGACGCGGCGCGACGGCCTGGAGCCCGCTGACCGAAACGTGGGGCGTGACCTATTGGGACTACACCGACAGCACCGCGGACGTCTTCTTTCAGCAGCTTTCCCCCGAGGGAACGCCCGTCGCGGAACCCAAACTGATCACGCGCGAGCCGGGCGACGCGTTCGGTGCCGCGATGGTGTGGAACGACGAGGACGGAGAGTACGCCCTCGTTTGGCAGGACCGCCGCGACGGCGTGTGGGAGGTCTACTTCAACCGGCTCACCCCCGACGGAGAAAAGCTCGCCCCCGACTTTCGCGTGACCTTTGCCGACGACTGGAGCATCAACCCGACGCTTCTGTGGACGGGCGGCGAGTACGCGGTCGCGTGGCAGGATTGGCGCCACCGCGTCACCGCGCCGGACAACTTCGAGATCTACCTCACCTTCATGGACCGAAACGGCTTTGAGATCGGCGACGACATTCGGCTGACCGTCAACGACGACAACAGCGAAAACCCCGATCTCGCCCTCGGCGACGGAGAGATCGGGATCGCCTTCGTCGATGGGCGCACCGGAACGGAACAGGTGTGGGTGATGGTGGTCTCCCTCACGGGGGACATCCTCGTGGCCCCGCAGCGCGTGAGCACCAACCTCGGGGATGCGTTCTCCCCCGAGATTCAGTGGGCCGAAGACGCGTTTCTTTTGAGCTGGCAGGAAGAGACCGACGCCGGCGACTTCGACATCATGGGCGCGCGCCTTCCTCGCCCCGGCGACACGTTAGAAGGCCCCTTCGCGATCGCGGGGGGCGAGGCATGGGCTCGTCGTCCGCGAATGCTCTACAACGGCGACACCGTCCTGGTCGGCTACAGCGACGATCGC
>JBCDAA010000522.1:0-5754 GCA_039186435.1 Myxococcota bacterium
GATATTCCTCTCTTGCTCGCAGACTTTGTTGCCGGGAGCGTCGCGGCCGATGGCGTCCACGGAACGGCGTCGATCGAAGTCCTCGTCGCGACCTATCTGTCGCACGAGCGAGGGAATGTGCCGGTCGCCCTTCCCTTGCGCGGTGAAGACCTCGGCCGCTGGTTGCCGGTCACGTGAAACTCGGCATCGTCGGCTTCGGAAAGATCGCTGCGCGCCACCTCGAGGTGTTTCGCGCCCTTGAGGTCGATGTCGTCGCCGCGGCGAACCGCAGCGAAGACGGACGCGTCAAAGCGAAGGAAGCCGGCCTCGCAACCTACGCCTCGGCAGACGAGCTTCTCGCGCAGGAGAGCGTCGACGCGGTCCTCGTAACCACTTCACTCACGGAGAACTTCGAAGCCGCTAAGGCGCTGATTCCTCGCGGCATCCCCATGCTTCTCGAAAAGCCGCCCGGGACGTCCATTCCGGAGGTCGAGGAGCTGGCGACCCTCGCGGAGACCCACGGCACGCCGGTGCTGGTTGGGTTCAACAGGCTTCACTACTCCATCCTCGGCCGTGCCCTCGAGCACGCCGGCGGCCTGGAGGCGGTGACCTCCGTCCTCGTGGAGTGGTCCGAAAACCCGCCGCACCTCGCGCGCCGCGGGTTCAGCGAACGCCAAATCGCCCGGCGGAACTTCTCCAACAGCGTTCACGGCCTTTCGCTTCTCGCGTACCTCGCGGGACGAATCTCGAACCCGGTGGCCATCGCGTCGCGTCGCTCGCCGCCGTTTGGCCTCTCGATGTCGCTTCAGGGGATCAGCGAGCGCGGGACCGTCGCGACCTTCGTGTCTTCCTGGGACTCGCAGGTGCCGTGGCGACTTCGCTTTGTTGCCGCAGGTCACGTCTACAGCTTCGCGCCACTGGAAGCCTGCGAGGTGGTGTCCCCGTCGCGCGAGCGCACTCGCCTCGAACCGGCCTCCTACGACGACACCTACAAGCCCGGCTTCTTTGGCCAGGCAAAGGTCTTCTTGGACGTCGTCCGCAGCCGCAGGGTCCCTGCGGCCCACGATCTTCGCGCGGCGGTCAACGTCGTCGAGCTCGCCCACGCGCTCACCGACGCGTGCGATCGCGCATGAGAGACCTTCGCCGCATCGTGGCGCTCACCGACTCGGTCGGTCTTCCGCGCATCGCCGAAGGCGACCACACCTATTGGGATGACGTTTGGCCTCAGGTGCTCGAGCGCGTGCTCCGCGAGGAAGGCGTGAAAACCGAAGTGATCAGCTGCGGAATGCGCTCGCGGACCTCGCGCGACATCAACCGCCTTCAGTTTCGCGAGCACGTCATCATGAAGCGTCCCACGGCGCTGGTGCTCCAAATCGGCGTCGTCGACTGTGCACCGCGGATCTTTCCTCTCCGCGTTCGCAAGGCGCTCGGGAGTTCCATGGTGCCTCCCGCCCTTCGAAAGCGGGTCATCGCAGTACGGTCCAAGCAGCGCGCGAAGATTACGAGCCGCGATCCTTTGCGCTACGTCTACGTTCCTCCAGCGCTCTTTGAACGCGAGGTGACGCTCTTTCGCGACTCCATCGCCGACGCAGAAGCCGCACCCTTCCCCCTCGTGCTCCCGATCCTCGCGCACGATTGCATGGACGAGAAAAGCCCCGGATTTCTGGCCAACGTTCGGCGCTACAACCAGATCCTCGCTGAGGTTTGGGGCGACGCGTTCGTGCCGGTATCGGCGATCTTTCCCGATGGCATTCCTCGCGAGTCGATGTCCTTCGACGGCTACCACCTCGCCGCAAGCGGCCACGCGGCGGTTGCCAAGGCGCTTCACGCGCGGCTTTGTCGCTAACCTTCGTCGCTAGGCTACGGCCGCGTCGAGGATGGCTGCGGCAGCGCGTTCCGAAGCCGTCTCCGGCGGAGCCCGGAAGAACTTCGCTTGCAGGTAGTCCTCAGCGCCCGGTCCTTGTCGAGCCGCGCCGCCTTTCAAGGACCGAAGCGTGTCGATCAGCGCGGCCTCACTCGTTGCGTGGTGCGTGGCTCCCGCCGTGATGAAGTCGACGTGACCGAGCTCGTTCGCGAGGTCCATCGTCACCACCGGAACCTCGAGCAGCATCGCCTCCATCGCGACCGCCGAGCCGCTCGTCACGACGGCGTGCGCCCCCTGGAGCCACGAAAAGATGCTCTTGGGCAGATCGCCGATTTGGCTACGGTCGATGACCTTGAGGGAGGACGGCTCGGGGTAGAGGTCCCGGCGGTCCTTCGGATGGAGCTTGGCAACGAACTGAAGTTCCGGAAGGGCGCGCGCCGCCTGGTCGAAGGCGCGAATCATGGCGCGGTGATGGTCGAGGGAAACCTTCTGTCCCGCCCCCGAGGTGGCCACCAGCACGTAGGGACGGTCGTCGAGCCCAAGGGCATTCGCAATCGCCGGATCGAGGGTCCCGCCCTGGGCAGGAATCTCGTCGAGGTAGGGAGCGCCCGTGATGACGACACGGTCCTCGCCGAGCCCGTAGGATCTAAGCGCATCCTGTTGAAGCGACCCGTACACGAGCACCCGATCGGCGAGGGTTCGCGCGAGCCGGGGGTTCGCGACGCCCAGTCCATGGGCGATGCACACGGTGGGTGTGCCCTGGGCGCGGGCGACGAGACAGGTCGTGCGGCCTTCGGTGGTTAGGTCGTTTCCCACCACCACCACGCGCGGGCGAAGACTTCGAAGGAGCGCACGAATCGTGGCGGCGACGGTAAAGACGATCGGCGACTGCGCGCGGATCTCCTGCAGGGTGATCGCGAGGAGCGCGCGCCCATCCACCTGCGATCCTTCCACGCCAGGCGCTGGAATCTTCAAACGCGCCGAGTTCTTCGACGGCCTGAGCGCCCGAATGCTTCCGGCGAGCTGCGTTATCACGCCACCGCCCCAGCGATCCCATGGCGCAAAAGCAACGGTCATTCCTGCCGTCTTGATGCGTGCGCGGATCGCCCGAGTCGGCGAGTGAAACGCGACCGTCGCGCCCGTTCGGACAAGGGCGTTCGCCACCGGAAGCTGTTGGTCGACGTGTGACTTGGTTCGCGGCACAAAAAGAACGTCGATCGGCGTGCTCGTCGCACCCCGCGCGTCTTGCGCGATGCGCAGCTCGCGGCGAAGTTCGAAGAGCTGGCGTTTGATCTCATCCTTCCACGATGTTGATTCCGTCATCTCTCCTCGCGCAGCCGCGAGAACCGCCGAATAGATCGGTGAGAGGAGCGCGTCGAAGAGGTCGACGTTTGCGGGCGACGACGGGAGCTCGAGGGCCGCGCGAGCCTGGTCCATCCACGCGAGGACGCCCTCCCCGCTGACCTTAGACATCCTTGGTGTCCACGCGGGGGATCTCGAAGCGCGATGTTCCGGGCGGAGCGTCGCCGACCTCGGTCGTAAATGCGCACTCGTATCCGAGCTCTTCGAGAAGCGCGAGCGTTCCGCCGTCGAAGGTCGTTCGCTTTCCGAAGGGATACGCGAAGGGCCAGCGAGGTTGCGAACTCAGGTGTTCTTTTAAGATCCCGAGAGAGGTCTTAAGCTCATCATGCTGACGCGCCGGCGTGCACGCGGAGAGCACAGGATGACGGTGGGTGTGGCCGCCGAGCACCATGCCCGCATCCTGCATGTGCCGACTCTGCGCAAAGGTGACGTAGAAGTCCTTTGCGAACGCCGCCTCGTCGCCGAGCACATCCGCGAAGAGTTCATTCAAGACCGCAACGCGGACCGCGTCGTCGATCCGGTAGTTGACGAGGTATTTGAACGCTTTGACCTCGGGGGTGTCCCATCGGTAGGTCTTCAGCGCAGCGGCGGTCTCGTCCTCGCTCAACTCGGTCACCTCCCCGCGAGCAGCGAGCGCCGCAAGAAATCGCCGCCGGTATTCCTCGAAGCCGAGGTTGCCCATCAGGCAGTGATTCTTGTGAACCGGAAGAACCTCGCCGTGCGCCATGCACGCCGTGGGAAGCAGAAACACCCCCTCGACCTCGGCGTCGGCGAGGACCGGGGTCACCGTGGTCGCATGCTCATCGAGACCGTCGTCAAAGGTCAGCAAGCAGAGGGGACGCGACGGCTGGTAGCTCCCAGAGAGAAACGCAAGTGCGCTTTCAAGGCTCGCCATTTCGAAGCGGTCCTTTAGGTTCGCCACCTGCGTTCGAAACGCGTCGGTAGCGAGCGCCTTTAGGCCGGGAAAACGGGTACCCGCGACATCGCGCACGTAGTGATACATGACCACTTTGAGGTGCGTCACCAATACCCCCAAAGCGCACCGTAGGTTGGAAGTGCCTCCTGAATGCGCTGCGCTTCACTCGCGCCGAGACTCTCAGCCCAGCTGCCAACGGAGGACTGAAAGATCGGCTTCTGGAGGGACTCGGCCGTCGCGCTCCGCTTGCCCGTGACCTTGAGGACCTTCTCGTAGTCCGCTCGGTCTCCCGCGTAGTCGGCAAGTCCGTCGTCGTAGTCTTCCTGAAGGAACGCACACGCCGCCCTGAGCGTCTCCGCGGGCTCACGAACGAGCGCCTCATAACGAACTTCAGCGTAGCGTTCGCTTTGGGTGCCGAGGTGGGCTTCCGCGGCCGCCAGCGCACCCTGCGCCTTCGCAAGAAAGGTCGGGAGGTCGGACTTTTGATTCCGTTTCCAGCTGGCCCACACATCTCGCGGATCGCGAACGACGTGAAACACCTGGGACCCCGCCCAGCTCTCCCAGATTCGGTCGAGGTGAAAGATGTTGTCCGGGGTCTTTTCGAGCCAGCGCGGTTTTCCCTCTGCCGCCGCGCAGTGCCCGAGAAAGCGGTGGAGGAAGTCCGGTGCACTCGTCGCTTCCAATGCGAGGCGTCGGTGGTCCTCCTCGGCGACGCCGTAGAACTCGCGGACCCATACCGCGCGCTTTGTTTCAACATCCTTGAAGGACACCCAGAGGTCATCCGCGAACCAGTGCGTCTCCAGGCCCGCAAAGATCCGCGGGTGCCGGCCAAGAAGCTTTCGCAGGAGGGAGGTCCCAGACTTCATCAGACCCCCGATGAAGATCGGCGGAGCGTTGCTCATGTTTGTTTCTCTCCTGCGAGCCGCGAGGACCGCATGAACCGTTTGAGAACCGGGATGTGCCGGAGAAGACGGCGCATCCGCTCGCGCTCCGTGCTGCTGCGAACGAGAACCCACCAAACGCCCACGGGGAACGCGAGCGTAATGAGGATGTTGACCGGCAGCCGTACGACCATCGGCGCGCGACCGGCGAAGACGGCGCCGACCGCAAGTACGAAGGCTGCCCCCCCGACGGCCGCCATCGACGCCCAGTCGTAGCGGATGGGATATCGGGCCTGAGCGATGCGATAGACGATGTAGGCCATCACGATCCAGGCCGCGACCGTGGCGAGCGCAGCACCCGCGGCTCCCCACCAGGGCACAAAGAGAAAGGTCAGCGACACCACGACTACCACGCCCGCGAAACTGATCAGCGGCGCCGGTTTTGTATCGCGGCCAACCTCAAAGCCCGTGCCGAGCATGAAATACATTCCGCGCCCTACCGGGATGAGAACGAGCACCGGGATGAGTGCGGCCGCCGCGGCAAACTCGTTGGGCGTGACCCAGCGAAGCACCTCGGGAAACCACACTGCGCCGCCGAGGGCGAGGTAGGCAATGCCGGCGGTGTAGTAGGTGACGGCCGAACGAAAGAACGCGGCTGGGTCTTCGTCCTTGGCGTGAATCTCGAGCTTAAACGGAAGCCACGCCTTCTGCACCGCGCCGACGACGAAGGAAACCGGCACGGCAAACTTCGA
>JBCDAA010000523.1:0-5718 GCA_039186435.1 Myxococcota bacterium
CGTCCGTACGTCGCGCCGAACTCGGTGGGAATGACGAACCCTGCTGCGCCGCCGCCCGGCGCAGGAATGCTGAACGCGCTGCAGAGCCGCATCGCGCGCGAAGGCGAAGCGTTCTCGCTCTACGCGCAGGCGGATCAGGAGCTCATTCGAAACGGCCGCGCGCGCGTGGGTCTCGACGAGCGCGCGGCGTACCTCGCGCACGGTCTTCCGGCGTTCTACTGGAACGTATCGATCGATGAGCAGCCCTGTCGCGTGATGCTCTACGGAGTGCTCGGGGAGCAGGAAGTAGATACGGCGATCTACACCTGCGAAGGAATGATCACCTACATCACAGGAACGCAGCCGCGGCTTCCGTGCTGGCGGGTAGAAGAAGTGGCGCCGCGGGCGATCGAGCGCGCGGGGCATTTCGACGGCGCGGGCGTGGAGCGGCAGTGGGAGCTCCTCTACGGACTTCTTTCGCGCGGGCAAAGCGTGGACGACGTGCACATCGCGTTCGGTGAGCCCTACCGCACGGGTCTCGAAGCGCGCGAGGACGGAACGAACGCCTCGCAGCACGTGTACCTCGACGGGACCGGCGACGCCTACGCGCTGTATCTGACGTTTGTGGATCGGGCGCTGGTGGGCTGGCGCTTTCCGCCGGACCGGCAGCTGACGGCGGAAGCGGAGCAGCGGCGCCTCGACGCGATGGAGCAGCGGATGATGACGCAGCTTCGGGAGATGGAGCAGCGCTCGATCGAGCGGCATCAGGCGGAGATGACGCATCTGAACTCGATCCAGCAAAACCAGCAGCAGATCCGAAGCGACATCGCCAACACCCGCCGCTCGGTACTCGACGCCATCGAAAATATGCCGCCGCCCGCGCCGCCGCCCCAGGCGCAGCCCGCGCAACAGGGGACCCCGAACACGCCGACGACGACGCGCACAAACACGCGCACGAACACACGCGCGAACACGCGCACGCGCACACGGACGAATACGCGCACACGGACGAATACCAACACCACAGTCCGTCGCGAGGGCGGCGGCCGGAGCGCTCCCGAGCAGGTCTCAGTCTCGGCTTCCTTCGGTTCCGCGGAGCCGATCTTTGTGGGTGATTCCGATTCGATCGGTGGTGCACTCAGCATTCGGGGTCGCGCGAGTGTTTCTCCAGAGATGCCGTTTGCGCCGCACATTTCGGAGCGCAGCTACGGTACCGACGTGGTGCAACGACCCTCGGCGGGCGGCTGTCGCGCGCGCGTCCAGTTCATTCTGGGCCGTGAGCTCGGAGCTTCGATCAGCGGCAACGGGCCCGCGTGCGTGGGTTTTCTCAACCGCGTCGCGCAGGAGGGGATCGTGGCGGTACTGCCCAACGTGACGGTACCCAACACCCGTTCGACCACGACCGTCACCGTTACGCTCCGCCCATAACTTGGGCATAAACCAGGGGGTCAGGGCGTACGTTGAATGATGCGTTCGCTGGTTGCTCTACTGACCCTCTGCGGAACGACGCTCGCTTCTGCGCAGGACGTGGCGGTGGTTGATCTCCAACGTGCTCTCACGGGCTCGAACGCAGGGCTTCGCGCCCAGGCGACGTTGCGGCAGCTCCACCAGCAGTACCAACAGCGGCTCGACGATCAGCAGCGAGAGGTGCGGGAGCTCTACGAGAAGCTTCAAGATGCACCGCCCGCCGAGCGTCCTGCGATGGAAGACGAGTACCGGCGAAAGTACACCGCACTTCAACGAGAGTACGCGCGGATGCAGCAGGATCTCGCGGCGCAGGAAGCTCGTGAGACCGCGAACATCCTTCGGGAGGTTCGCCGCATCGCGGAACTGCTCCGGCGCGAGCGAGGCCTGTCTCTCGTGGTCGAACTCCAGAACGGGCAGCCGCCACCCACAGGGCCAGGCGCTGCGAACGATCTCACCCAGGACGTGATTCGTCGCATGAACGCCGCGGAGTCTCGCCCGACGCGTTAGAGCACATATGCTCTACCGCTCCCCGGCCGAGCGCTGCCGATGCCACGCCGCAACCTCGCGCTGATACGCCTGCATTCGCGGCAGTAGCGCTTCGTTCGTCTCGTTCAGCCGCTCGACAAAAGGCGCGTCCATCGGCCGCTCTCGCGCGATGTGATCGTAGAGGGCGTCAAAGGTCTCCTTCGTCGCGTCCTGCAAGTCCGTTTCGATCGTGGGCGCGCTCTGCGTTCGCAGCGAGGGTTCGATCACCGCCGCCGCCGCGTCCGCGTCCCCCTTCCCAATCCACTCGAACACCTTTCGAAAGGTCGCCTCAGGGTCGCGGAGGATGCGGTCGTAGACGACGAAGTGAAACGCGTAGCGTCGCGTGAGCACGTCGCGAATCAACACGTAGTTCTCGTGCCACCACTCGAGCTCCGGGGCGAGTACCGGCCGCGCGATGGTTCGATCCCGCGCTTCTTCTTCGATGGCCGTCAGTCGCTGGATCGAGGCGACGTATTCGCGCCAGGGTCGCATGGTCGCGACAACCCGCTCGATGTACGCGCGGTCGGTGCGAATCACACCGGGCACAAACACCTTTACGGCCCAGCCGGTGACCTGCTCCGGAAAGAGGTACGCGCCGGTTCGCGGGTGGGGATTCGTCTCCCAGTAGATGCCGCGCCGCAGGATCGACTCGTAAAATCCGCGCGGGTTGGCGTCGCGGAGGGCGTCTCCCCAGTCGCGCGGAAAACGCTCCCCGAAGACCGGAATTCCAGCCGCCTCAAGCGCCTGCATCCACATGCTGGTGCCCGAACGCTTTGTGCCGGTCAGCAGAATCACGGGCAGGCGATGCGGCGCGCCGGGTCGATCACGAGCGGCGAGGGGGCTTCCGCAGGTGCGAAGGGCGCGGCCACGAAATCCGCGCCGAACGCGCCGAGAGCGGTTCCCGTAGCAGAGCGAAGGGGCATCGTCGCCGGCCGGTAGTGAAGCTGCGTTCCGCCGGCGCACGTCTCGTCGGCTTCCTCGATCGTTGACAAGCGACCATCGCAGTAGCGGGCTTCGGTCGTCGCGTCGCAGAACGTCTGCAGCGCTTGCGGCGTGATCGCGCGCTCGAGGGTGAGCACGACGGTGTTGGTCGTGGCGCCCGCGCTGATGGCGGCCACGTCGAGGCGAATGTCGAGCGCCATGGATGCGCATTCGGTGTCGAGAGCGGTGAGCGATCCGGGGCGCGCCATCCCGGTGTAGTCGGCGTAGTACTCGATCTGGTAGGCGAGGCAGGCGCCGTCCGCGAGGTCGTAGTAGTACGCGTAGCCGTAGCGATAGCCGTCGTAGGAATACCCGTACTCCTGGCCCCAGCTCAGGCGGAACTGTCCGACGTCCACGCCTGCAAGGGATCCCACGGCCTCCGTAAACGTGAGGAGCACGCGGCGCCCGTCCTGAAAGCGTGCGGAGACCAGCGCAAAGCCGTCCGGCGCATCCGGACCCACGTCCGTGAAACCATCCGGGCGCACGTCGGCGATCGCCGCGTCGAAGAGACTCCCGTCCATTGCGTCCCGCGGCGCGTCGAGGGCCGCGTCCATCGCGGCATCCGGCGCCGCGTCAGGCGCGTCCCGAGCGTCCACGCCCGCATCCGAAGGCGCGTCCACACCGACATCGGAGGCTGCGTCTGTACCCGCATCCGTATCCGCGTCGGCCGCCGCGTCCGAACCTGCATCGGTCCCCGCGTCGGTCGCGCCCACATCCGCGCCTACATCCGCGCCTGCGTCCATCTCTCGTGGCCCAGCGCGCTCGCTACAGCCGGCGATCAGCATCGAACTGGAGAGGGCCGCGGCCCCCAAAAGCGACCGTTTTCGCTCCCACAAATCGAGGAGCACCGTCCAAGACGGCAAATTCGGCCGTTCGATCACCATTTCCTCATCATTCCTGGGCTAGGAAGAGGGTCAACCGGTTGACCGATCCGGCGCATCGCCCTAAAGGGGACCTGTACGGTACTCATTCTGGAACTCCTACGAAAATGTTGAGGATTTCAAAGCTCACGGACTACGGCGTCATCCTGACCACCCATCTGGTGGGTGCGACGGGTCCGACCGCCGTGCGCGACCTCGCGATCGAAACCGCGATTCCGGAGCCGACGGTTCGCAAGGTACTGAAGACGCTCGTGCGTTCAGGCGTGGTGAACTCGACCCGCGGCGCGCGAGGTGGCTACGCATTGGCAAGGTCTCCGGACGCGATCAGCATCGCCGAGGTCATTACGGCGCTCGAGGGCCCCATCGCAGTTACCGAGTGCACCGACGAAAGCGCTGATTCGTCATGTGCCCACGCGACCCATTGCGGCGTACGTGGCAACTGGCAGCGCATCAACGCAGCTGTGCTACACGCGCTGCGGGCGATCACTCTTGCAGAGATGGCAGGGCCAAATCTGCACCTCGTTCCCCTTTACCGCTCCCGCGAGGCGGCGAGCTGACCGAGACTGTTATGGCGACCGCGACCACCGAGATCGAAGAAGTCCTCGACAAGAAGTACAGCGCCGGGTTCATCACCGAGATCGATCAGGAGATGGCCCCGAAAGGGCTGAACGAAGACATCGTTCGTTTCATCTCCGCGAAGAAGGACGAACCGGAGTGGCTTCTCGACTGGCGCCTCAAAGCCTTTCGTCACTGGCAGAAGATGACCGAGCCCCGCTGGGCGAAGGTTTCCTATCCGGAGATCGACTTTCAGAACATCCACTACTATGCGGCGCCCAAGAGCGACGAAGATCGCCCGAAGAGCCTCGACGAGGTCGACCCGAAGCTTCTCGAGACCTACGAAAAGCTCGGCATTCCGCTTCACGAGCGCGAAATCCTTGCGGGCGTGGCCGTGGACGCGGTGTTCGATAGCGTTTCGGTGCACACGTCCTTTCGCGGAAAGCTCGCAGAAGTCGGAGTCATCTTCTGCTCCTTCAGCGAAGCCGTGCAGGAGCATCCGGAGCTCGTGCGCCGCTACCTCGGCAGCGTCGTTCCCTACACCGACAACTTCTACGCGACGCTTAACAGCGCCGTCTTCAGCGACGGAAGCTTCGTCTACATTCCGAAGGGCGTTCGCTGCCCGATGGAGCTGAGCACCTACTTCCGCATCAACGCCGCGAACACGGGACAGTTCGAGCGAACCCTCGTGATCGCCGACGAAGGCAGCTACGTCTCCTACCTCGAAGGCTGCACCGCGCCCCAGCGCGACGAGAACCAGCTGCACGCGGCCGTGGTCGAACTCGTCGCCCTCGACGACGCGGAGATCAAATACAGCACCGTTCAGAACTGGTACCCCGGCGACGAAACCGGCAAGGGCGGCATCTACAACTTCGTCACCAAGCGCGGCGTCTGCCACACGCGCTCGAAGATCAGCTGGACCCAGGTCGAGACCGGCTCCGCGGTCACCTGGAAATACCCGAGCTGCATTCTCAAGGGTGACGACTCCATCGGTGAGTTCTACAGCGTTGCGCTCTCCAACCATGCGCAGCAGGCCGACACCGGTACGAAGATGATCCACCTCGGCAAGCGCAGCCGCTCGACGATCATCAGCAAAGGCATCAGCGCCGGCCGCGGCCAACAGACGTATCGCGGCGGCGTCACGATGGCGCGAGGAGCGACGGGCGCTCGTAACTACACGCAGTGCGACAGCCTCCTCATCGGCGCGGAATGCGGCGCCCACACGGTGCCCTACGTGGATGTGCACAACGCGAGCGCGCAGCTCGAACACGAGGCGACAACCTCACGGATCGGCGAAGATCAGCTCTTCTACTGCCGCCAGCGCGGACTA
>JBCDAA010000524.1:0-5706 GCA_039186435.1 Myxococcota bacterium
CCAGCGCGTGGCCCTCCCATTACGGTGCGCGCCACGCATCGGTCGCATGTTCTCCAACTGCCGTTTGGGGGTTGCTATGCCAATTCCTACCCCCCACGGGGAGTGAATCCGCGCGGGTCCCCCACCAATGACGCTTCGCGCCTCGCTTCGCTCGGAGGTTCGCTCGCGAACCTGTTCTCTGGGAGGTCCCCCCTCCGATGACGCTTCGCTCGTGGGTTTCTACCTGCCCGACCACGCTAGGTCCGTCGGGGTGGTCACCGCCGCGAACACCACCGACCCTTGCGGCGCTTCGTCGGAGGCCTCCGAGTCGGTCTCGATGACGGAGTCGCGAAGGGCCTCGTAGTAGCGCGCCCGAAGCGCGCTGAGGGTCTGGGGCTCGGCCGAGAAGGAAAGCACGCGTGCGAAGGCCTCCGCGTTGGGCTCTGGTCTGAAGAAGCGTCGATAAACGACGTGAGCGACGGTCGTAAGAAAGTGCCGCAAGGATTCGAGACGCGCGTCGGTCTCCTCCCGCGCAAAGGAGACGTGCACCACCGCGACTCGGTAGCGCTCGTCCTCCACCTCGAGGAGCCCCGACGCGACCATCTGCTCGAGCTCCTCCTCCACGCGATGGTCTTCGACGCCGCCGAGGGCGCGCAGCTCATCGACCGTGCACGCCTGCTGTGAGGTCGCGCGAATCACCGCACGCTGCCAACCGAGGCGCCGGCTTTCGTCGAGGAGCGGCCCCTTTTCTTGCGAGCGTTTCGAGAGGGTCGCGACCGTACGCAAGCTCTTGCCCATACGCCGACTGATCTGGCGGAGGCTCTGGCCTCGAAGGCGCAGCTCGCGAAAGTAGCCATCCGTCACAAGCTGCTGAAGGTCGTCGAGAGGAAGCGCCATGATGCGCGCGAGCGCAAGAGACGGTTCCAGGCTGACGGCGAGAATGCGCAAACGAAGGTCGACGGTGGAAGACGTCGCGTGATCGGCCATTCGCGCAGGCTACCCTGTTCGACGGCGCTACCGCGTGCAGCGGAGATCGAACTCCTGAAAGGATCCACCGCGACGTTGAAAGAGCCGCTCTCCCGTGGACCGATCGGGCCCCACGGATTCGCCGCGAACTTCGATCGGGTCGAGACTGGGCAGCTCGAAAACCGTGCTAGGCGCCGAAAGCACCCCCAGGCCGTCGTGGACCAGGAACGTCCCGGTGCCGATGCCACCGTAGGTTTCGATCACGGAGAGGTCGCGCGAGTCGAGGCGCACTACTCCTGCGAGCGCACCGGTGAGGTAGAGATCCCCCGCGAGCACGAGGGATTGCTGATGGAGGGCTGTGCCGAACGAAGCGCGTCGCTCTTCCATGCCACGCGCGTCGAACCGCCGAACTAGACTGTCGGAGGGCGCGAACTCCGGCGGGCGAATCTGCTCGTGCACAAAGGTCGTGTTCGCGTCCATGGCCGCGGCGCTGACAAAGCCCTCGGGGACGGCTTCCCAGCGCACGATCGGCGCGACCGGCTCCGACGCGTCGAGACGCTGAAGCGCCCAGCTTCGATCGACAAACTCCATCGCGACGAGGAGGTCGTTTTCGTACTGCGCGAGAAAGCGCATCTCGGGACCCCAGCTGCCGACACGTTCGGGCGACGTCGGATCGCGCAGCGAGTAGACGATGACGGCATCATCGCGACCAAAACCGGGTCCGAAGGCGACGAGATGATCCGCGACGATTCGGAGTGCGCTCCCCGCGCCTCGCTCAGCGATGCGGTTGACCATTCGCGGCGGGTCGCTTCGCAGGTCGAAGACATCGAGGGAAAATCCGAGGTGGTAGAGGTAGTCTCCGCGCACCACGACATCGCCTTCGCAAAAGCAACCATCGCCGAGGAGCTCGCCGGCAGTGAGATCGCAAACGAGTCCGCCTGCGTCGACCGCGACATCGAGCGAGGCATCTACGCCGGCGTCGACACTCAATGCGTCGGGCACTTCGCCGTCGGGCACTTCGGCGTCCGGGCGGGCGTCGCTGGAAACGACGTGGGAAGCGGAGCAAGCGGCAAGACCGAGGAGAAGCAATCGCATGCCTATACCGTGAGGCTCTGCGACCTATCAATCCAATAGATTGTTCCTTCTTTGGATATAGCTGAAAGCTATGTCTGCAGATCGGCCACCACCCCGAAGTGGTCGCTCGGAAAGACCCCGTCTTCCGGCTCGTGAAAGCAAAGCTTCACGTTGCTAGGCGTGCCGCGTCCTTTGGCGTCCGGGCCGCGAACCAGCAGGTAGTCGATGCGCCGCGGCGGCTCGTTGACCTTCGCCGCGTAGGGATTTCGACTCGCGTCGAAGGTAAACCCGGGCCCTTGCCGGTAGTGCCATGCGTCGGCGAAGCGAACGCTCTTGGTCTCCCCCAACCGTGTAAACCCAAGCAGGTAGCGAATCTCGTCGCTCTGCGGTTCCGCGTTGAGGTCGCCAAGGAGGATCGGCGGAAAGCGCCCATCGTCTGGTGCCTCTTCTGCGACTCGCGCCGCGATGAACTTCACCTGCTCTTCGCGAATCCAGCCTTCGTCGAGCTTCCAGTTCAGGTGCGTGACGAACACGTCGATCGGTCCGTGGGGCGCCTGCACGACCGCGTGCAACACGCCTCGTCGCTGGTCGCTGCGATCGGCACCGGGGAGCTCGTGAACGCTTGCGATTTCCACCGGCCAACGACTTAAGAGCGCGTTTCCAAAATGGAGTTGATGGCCCGCCCCGATCCAGCCCGTGGAGAGGTCGTAGGCACCTGCGTAGACGCGATGGAGCTCTCCGCGGAGCTCGTCGGCCTGGTTGAGCGTGGTCTTCGGTCCCTCGAGTTCGAGGACTTCCTGCAGGGCCAAAAGATCGGGATTAAGCGCTTCGATCTGCGTTCGAATCAGCGCCGTTCGCTTCTGCCAAGGGCCGGATTTGTTCCAGATATTCAGCGTCGCGACGCGCATGCGGATCCATAGCATCGGCCGCGATCGCTGTCTTGCAATCGAGATCTGCGCGCGCGCGACGTAAGCTGGTGCCGTGGTAGCCAAACGCAGACGACCCACGCAGGAGCGGTCGAAGGTCATCGTCAAATCGGTCGTGGAAGCGACTCTCCAGCTTCTTCAGGCCGGCAACGAACGGCCGTCGATTCGCGCGATTGCAAAGCGAGCGGGGGTCGGTGTCGGTTCCGTCTACGACTACTTCGAGGGCCGTGAGGGCGTGCTGTTTGCGATCGTGGAGCACCTTACGAAGAAGAACTTCGACGAGCTCTGGGAGGTCCTCGAAAACGAGCAGCAAGACCAACCCGTCTTCGAGGCACTCTCCGAAGTGCTCGATACGGTATTGGAGATGTACCTCACAAACGTCGCGCTCACGCGCGTGGCGCTTCGTGCGATCATGAGCTTCAACGCGGGCCGCGCGATCGTGGCAGAGCGGGACCGTTTTGCCATTCGTGTTGCGGAGCGAGTCGGGATGGAAATCGATTTGCCTTTCGACGAGCTCTACCGGCGTACCCTTGCGATCGTCGACATGCTGATGGGCGTGGTGATGGGCGAGCTCTACCGAGAAAGGGACGAGGCGCGCCGAGAGGCCCTTCGAAGCGCGATGCGGCGCGCGCTCTACAACGAGCTGGAGTTGGCGCGGCGGGATGCTGCCGCGCGTTCGGATTTGGTAGCCGAGAAAACGTAACGAATATCTGCGCTTGGCAACACGGCACGGTCGCCGTTCGGAGCGCGGGATGTTCTTGCAGCGTCCCCGTAGAACCGTCCGAGGTGACGATGAAATATGTGGGATGGATCGCATTGTTGTGGGCGTTGGGCTGCGCACCGAGCGAGGAGGAGCGCGCCGTCGCGAACGTGCGCGCGGAACTTGCGACCGCTCAGGCAGAGGTTCTGACCTCGGCGTCCGACTGCAACACCGTCGCCGCGGCCATGGAGCAATGGCACACGGAACACCAGGCGGAAGTCGCGGCGTCGAACGAGGCGTGGGAAGCGATCTCGCAAGGAACCCGCGACGATCTCTTCGAAGCGAATCCCGCCTTTCATGACGCCTATTCGGTGCGCTTGCGATTCACCGTGCAGTGCATCTCGACGCCGTTGCGCTGGTTCGGCGAGCGCTAGGGAGTGTGCTTGACGCCGTTCCGGCCGCGGGCCAGCGTCTCTTCATGAGCCGTGAGATTCTTCCCGAAGACAAAATTCACCCCGCCATTCGCGATCGCATCACGAACCACTTTCGGGAGACCGTCGCGGAAGTTCAGCAGGCCGTGGAGAACAATGAGCTGGTCGTCGTGGGCATGGCGCAAAACCCCTTTCCGAAGAAGGCGCGAAAATCGCTGGACGAGCGAGGGATTCAGTACCGCTACCTGGAGTACGGAAGCTACACCAGCAGCATCAAGACCTGGCGCCGCCGCAACGCGCTGAAGATGTGGACGGGTTGGCCGACGTTTCCGATGGTGTTTCACAAAGGGGTGCTCGTGGGCGGCGCCGACGATCTCGCGAGGCTTCTGAAGAGCGGTGAGTTGGACTGACCACCAGTTGACCAACGGCAGGCAGAGCACGAGACGATCTGTCGGGTGTGCCGCCCTCGGAAGGACCTTCGCGCGGTCGAGGTTGGGCACCACGTGATGACCGTCGGTGGGCGTTTCTTGTCTCGGGACATAGGGGCAAACGATCTCCACCAGCACGAGCCCAACAACGCGACGGCTCCTGGTTAGATTTGCGGATCCCGCGGTGTGATGGGCGAGCACGAAGTACGTCACGAGTCTAGATTCGTGGATCGCGTGCGGACGTTCTTGGACGGG
The DNA here is from genome assembly GCA_039186435.1 of Myxococcota bacterium. Taxonomy (GTDB): domain Bacteria; phylum Myxococcota_A; class Polyangia; order Polyangiales; family Houyiibacteriaceae; genus JALVDI01. Next base: position 4,760 of record JBCDAA010000524.1, read on the forward strand.
ATTGAGCGACGCGCGAATTGAACTACGCGCGAAGACCTGCGACGAGGCGTTCGATCGAATGACGCCAGGTCGCGATCGCCGTCTGCGCATGTTCGGTGTGCTCGGCGTGTCGTGAGAGTTCGACAACAAAGGCGCTCGCCTCCTCACACACGCCTGCGATCGCTCGGGACTGCAGCTCTTGGTTGAGCAGTTCCCCGACCATGAGCGCGAAGTCGCATGCGGTGCGCCGCGCCAGGCTCACCGAGACCCCGCCGAGGTGTTCTGCCGCTGCGAGGTCGCGGACGAGCAACCAGTTGGCGTGGTTGAGCTCCCAGATGAACATCCAAGCTCGGTATCCGCGCGTTTTCATGAGACTACGCGCGACTCTACCCACCCCTCGGGAACGCGGCTTGTACGATATTGACGGGCTCAGGCGTGGAGCGTGTGGCGATAGCAGCCCGGGGTGACGCCGACGATCTTTCGAAAATGACGATGCATGTGGCTTTGGTCGTAGAACCCAGTTTCGGCGGCCACGAACGCGAGCGACGCGTCGGGATCGGAGGCGATGAGCTCCGCGGCGCGTTCGATTCGCATCGCGAGAAAGTACTGCCAGGGGGTCGTTCCCATGGCGACCTTGAACGCGCGGGACATCTGGAGTTCGTTTTGCCCAACAACCTCTACAAGCTGCGCGAGCGTCACGGGTTCGCTGAGGTTTGCGCGCATGAATTCGATGAGTCGATCGAGGCGTTTTGCGCAGAGGTCGCTCCGAGGGATCCGCGTGGGTGAACCCGCCCGTCGATCGAGCGCGCGCACGAGGGCGAACGCAAGATGGTCCGCGAAAAGGGACCCCTTCGGGCTCGGCGAGAATGCCTCGTCGCGCAGCGCGAGAACGAGCCCGAGGACAAGACCGTCAAGAAAGCCCGTGGCGTGCAACCGTCGAAAGTCGCTTCCGGAGACGCGGGTGGCCG
>JBCDAA010000525.1:0-5670 GCA_039186435.1 Myxococcota bacterium
ATTGCCAACCTCGACGCCATCTTCCTCGCCGACGTTGAGAAAGACGACCTGCTGGTCTGCGATCAAACGCTGCGGACGAAGCGTCGCGACGACTCGCCCCTCGACGTCACGGGCGTTCTGTCGTGGAGGCACCATCTCAAATCGGCGCGGGATCGGAGCGATGCGATAACCGCGTTCGATCGGATCAAGCGCTTCGGTGATCGTGGCGCGCCCCACACCGCGCTCGGGATCGTAGCTGCGAAGACGCACCGTTCCGAAGATACGAACCAGGCGGCCTCGCTCGTCGGGCGAGCGCTCCTCCTCGTCGATCTCCCGAAAGATGGTGTACTCGCGTCCAGGCTGAACCCGCGCCCCCTCCTCGTAGCGAACGTAGACGTCGTCCCAGGTCGAGAGCAGCATGTTCTCTTCCGGCGACCCGATGACGACGCCGGTGTTCTCCAGCGCCTCGCGATCCAAAAAGCCCTGATCGCGAAGCCAAACCGACCCGGGAACCGAACGCGTCGACTGCGAGTTGGACGCGACCGGAATCGCCGCCCCGGTCCCGTCGTTCCCGCGCAGCCGCAAACGATCGAGCGGGTAGATCCAGTGGGGGTTCGTGACTTCGGGGTTGTACGACCACACCCGAGGCCATTCGTAGGGATTCCCGTAGTACCGACCGGTGATCTCCCAAAGCGTGTCGCCACGCCGAACCGTGTAGATCTCTGGAATGTAGTTGGCGCGCCGGCGCGAGCCGATCACCACCCCGCGCCCGGACGACTGCGCCTCGCCCAAGCTCGCCGACCCCTGCGTCGGCACATACTCATCCGCATCCTGCGCGGCGACCGGCGCGATTCCGGCCAAACCGAGGATGAGAGCAATCCGTAGATGCTTCCTCATGACGCATCCTCCTGCTGCGCCATACGCGCAGCAACACTGCTGGGGTGCTCTTGCCGAAGACGACCGAGCGTCCGTCGGGCGCCCGCCTCGTCGCCCATTCGGCGAAAGCAGAGCGCGAGCTTGTAAAGCGCATCCGGCGCGCGGGTGCTGCGACCGTGGGTGCGAAGGTACTGCTGAAACGCGGTCCGCGCTTCGGCGTAGCGACGCTGAATGTAGAGCACCTCGGCACGCCAGTAGCGAGCGTTTGCGGCGAGCGGATGGCGCGGTCGCGCGCGGAGAAAGGTATCAAAGCCGGCGAGCGCCTCGTCAAAGCGACGCGCGCGTAGCGAACCGAGGGCGTTGCGATAGGCGGCGTCGACGGCGCGAGTCGGGCGCGGCTGCGGCGCGGTCCAGGTCGGCCGAGCGATCGGCGCGGCGGCGACCGGTGCCGCAACGACGGGAGCTGCGGGAAGTGCAGCGGTCGGAAGAGGCGGGAGCGATGCAGAGGGGAGTTCCGGCGACCGCAGGGCCGTGCTGGGCAAACCGTTCGGCAGCGCGGAGGTCGGGGTCCCATAGAGACGAAGGACCGGACGAGGTCCACTCGGCGCGGCCTCTGGAAGGGTCTCGGCGGGCGTGTCCCACCCCTCGCCGGCGTCCTCGTCGAAAAAGTCGAGACCATCCTCGGATTCCTGATGGGAGATCCGAACGGTTTCGGTGCGTGGTTCAGGCGTCTCCCGAAGCTCCTCAGCTTCCGCCTGCGCGAGTGCAAGGCGACTGCGCAGTTCGCGAAGTTCGCGGTCGCGCTCCGCGGCCTGCTCACGAAGTTCTTCGATTTCCGCGCGTTGCTCGACGGCTGCAGGGCTCGGCGTGGTGGGGCGCGGCGCCGACGCCGCACACCCAAGAGACAGAACGAGGACAAAAATCCGCACTACTTGCGCATCGTAAGAAGCTCCGCCCAAGGGAGCAAAAAACGCGCAGCAATGACGGGCAGGCCGCTAGGCGAAGCGGCCCATCGCGCGAAACTTCGCGTAGCGGTCGTCGATCCGCTCCTCCGCGCTCAGCCCTTTGAGCTCGGAGAGATGACGCCGAAGGGCTTCCCCAAGGTTCGAGGCAGCGCGCGCGGGATCTCGATGCGCGCCCCCCACCGGTTCCTCGATGACGTCGTCGACGATGCCAAGCTCTTTGGCATTGCCCGCGAGCATGCGCAGTTGCTCCGCAGCTTCCGGCCCGCGCGTTCCATCGCGCCAAAGGATCGACGCGCACCCCTCTGGAGTGATCACGGAGTACGTCGAGTACTGAAACATCAACACGCGGTTTGCGACGCCCAGCGCGAGCGCTCCCCCGGAGCCGCCCTCCCCGATCACCGTGGCGATCACCGGCACGCGCAGCCGCGACATCACCAGGAGCGAGTGACCAATAGCTTCACTCTGGCCGCGCTCCTCCGCACCGAGTCCAGGATAAGCGCCCGGCGTGTCGATAAACGTGAGGACCGGCCGCGAAAACCGGTCGGCGAGCTCCATGATTCGGCACGCCTTTCGGTAGCCCTCCGGGTGGGCCATGCCGAAGTTGCGCTTCACCTTTTGCTTGGTGGTACGGCCCTTTTGGTGACCGATCACCGCGACGCTCTCGCCGTCCAAGGTGGCGAAGCCTGCGACCACGGCCGAATCGTCAGCATAGGCCCGGTCGCCGTGCAGCTCGACAAAGTCCTCGAAGAGATGCTCGAGGTAGTCGAGAAAGTACGGTCGATCAGGGTGCCGGCTGAGCTGCACCTTCTGCCATACCGAAAGGTCTTCGTAGAGATCGCGCTGGAGCTTTTCCGCTCGCGCTTCGAGTTCAGCGACCTGGTCCTGAATACTCGTCTGGGACCCGGCCACCGCCTTGAGGTCGCGGATTCGCTGCTCCAGCTCGACGAGCGGTTTTTCGAATTCCAGATGAGCCATGCGCCGCGGGTCTACCAGGGTCTTTGGGGAATGTCAGACCGACCGCTCACACGGGGCGAGTTCGCTCATCCCACATCGAGGAAGGGTCCTTGGTGCCGACGACGTTGAACACCTTCAGCGCCATCGACTTTCCCTTCACCGTCTGGGGCGGAAGCTCCACGACCTCGAAGTAGTCTTTGACGAGCTCAAAGGTCTGCTCGCTGATAATGCACTGGCCGGCTTGGGCCACGGAGCAAAGACGTGCCCCGGTGTTCACGGTATCGCCGATAACGGTGTACTCGAGCGCCTTGCTGCTCCCGAGGTAGCCGGCCACGACCTCGCCCGAGTTGATGCCAATGCCGATCTGGAGGATCGCTTTGTTCTGCGCCCGGCGGGTCGCGTTGAACTCGTTTTCGAGGACATCGAGCATCTTCATCGCCGTGCGGACGGCGCGGACCGGGTCGTCCGGATGCGCGACCGGCGACCCGAAGAGCGCCATGATCTCGTCACCCACGAACTTGTCGAGGGTGCCTTCGTTCTCGAAGATAATCTCCACCATCAGCTCGAAGTAGTCGTTGAGCATGTCGACGACTTCCTGGGCGGGGAGGTCTTCACTCATCGAGGTGAAGCCGCGAATGTCGCTGAAGAGCACCGTCGTGTCGCGAAGCTCGCCGCCCTTTTTGACCTCGACCCGGCCGCTGATCACCTGCTCCGCAATCGCCGGCGAGAGAAGCCGCTGAAAGCGCTCGCGGGTGACGGCCTCTTGCTGAAGCTGCGCCGCGTAGAGCGAGTTCTGCACCGCGATGGCCGCCTGGTTGGCCACGTTTTGAAAGAGCTGGAGATCCTTCTCGGTGAAGGCGTTCGCCGCGATCTGCGAGTCCAGCATCATGATGCCGAAGACTTCGTTCGCGTGAAGCAGAGGAACCGCCATCGTCGAGCGAATGCCCTGCATGATGATCGAGTGGGCCCCCTGAAAGCGCGAGTCCACCGACGCATCGCTCGAGAGGACGGCCGCTTTGTCCCGGAGGACCTCCTCGATGATGGTGGTGGAGAGAACGACCTCTTCGCCGGTGGCCTTGGCCGCCTTGGTCCGAACGCAGCGCGGCTTCAGCTCATGCGCCTCGTCGTAGAGCAAGACGACGCCGCGATCGGCTGGCAGAAGCGAGAACGCCGCGTCGAGAATCTTGGCAAGGAGTCGATCGACGTCGAGCTCCACGCCGATGGCCTGCATCAGCTCGTAGCTCGCGCGGAGCTTTTCGTAGTCTCGACGGAGGGCGTCGTTGTCTTGAACCAGGCGCTCCGGAAGAAAGCTCTGATCCAGCAGGGGCGCGAGCTTGGTCCGAATGTGACTTTCGACCATGCCCGGGGCGATCGTCACCTTGGAGGTTGGCGCCGGCCCCGCGGCCTTCGCGGCAGCAATCTGTGCGGCGGTCGGCGGCGGTCCCACGGAAGGCTGTGGCGCATCGCCCAAAAGACCCGGCGGCCTCTTCACGCCCGCGATGGTCTCGTCGCCCGTGAAGATGATTCGCGTCGAGCCCAGCGTGATCTCGTCGCCGGTTTCGAGGATCTTTTCGCTGACCCGATCGCCATTGACGTACGTGCCGTTCAGGGACCCAAGGTCCTTGAGCACGTAGCGACCGTTCACCAGGTCGATATGACAGTGCTCCTTCGACACGATCCGGTCGAGGATCTGGTGAGTGTTATTTGGGTGGCGTCCGAGCGTATTGTGCGGGTGAAGTTCCCGCTCCTGCCGCCCATCCGGCCCAATGATCGTGATTCGCGCCATGGTGCGAGACGCCCGCTACGGCGATGTTAACGACCCTAGCCGAGGGAGTAAAGCAGCGTTTGCGGCCCTTTTTCAGGAAGGTTGCGAGCCCCTGAGGAGGTTGCTAGCGTTCGCTGCTCTCCCGGAAGGACGAAGATGGCCCGCGTTACCGTTGAAGATTGTCTTGAGCATGAGGAAAACCGCTTTGCGCTGGTGATTCTGGCCAGCCGCCGTGCTCGGCTCCTCATGAACGGCGCGCCAGCCCTGGTCGTGAGCAAGAATCGCGAGGCGGTAACCGCCCTCCGCGAGATCGCGGCGCAGAAGGTCCGCTGGAACCGCCCCGTGAAGGAAGCGGTCGAAGAGTTCATCGTCGAGACGAAGAACGCCGAAATCCGCTAGCCGCCACGGAAGTCGATGGAGATCCGCTACACGATCTCCCCGGACCTCTTCGCTGACTACTCGTGGACGCAACTCGAGCGGACAGTGGGCGCATCGGTGCGTCGTCTACGAGCCTTCCTCGCACTGGTCTTCGTCGCGGGGGTCGGCGTGTCTGTGTGGGGAGCGCTCCAGCTCGGTTGGTGTGTCTCCGTCGTCGGCGCCGGACTTGCCACGCTTACGGCGACGGGGCTCTCGTTCTTGAGCGAGCGCAGAACCCGTCGCCGCTTTGCCTTGGTCGAGCCGATCGACCAGCACCTCAAGTTCGTTCCGGACGGGGTTCAGGATCGGAAGCAAGACGGCCAAGTCGTTCTTCACCCGTGGACAACGTTTCTGGGCGTCGAGCACGGAACCCGTTGGATCGCCCTTCGGCTCGACGAAACGGAGGCCCTCGTTGTCCCCATCACGGTCGCGGAGGAGTACAACCTCCTTCAACTCGCCGAAATCGCCGCTCTGCCGACGCTTTGAGCCTTCGCGCTGTTGCGCGCTTCAAGGTGGTCGCTTCAAGGTGGTCTGACTCGAGGTGCTCGAGGCGCGCCTCGGCTACTGGCGCGCGGCCATCAGCTTTTGTCGCTGACCCAGCCGATAGAAGCGCCGCAGCTCGGCGAGAAGCCCGGCGAGATCCTCAACGACAACGTAGCGGCGCTCCAGATGGGCCGCGTCACGAGCAGCTGCGCGTTACGCGGCCCATCTGGA
>JBCDAA010000526.1:0-5655 GCA_039186435.1 Myxococcota bacterium
ACGAGCACCTCGAGACCTTCGTCCTCGAGACGCCGCCGAAGAAGCTGCTGGATTAGCGGGTCGTCGTCGATCACCAGCACCTGCGCCCCGGTCGGAAGGTCGAGGGGCGCGTCGCTCTCCTGCTCCTTCTTGGTCGGGTGCGACTTTTCGATGCACTCCGGAAGGACCACCCGAAAGGTGCTGCCTCGGCCGAGGGTGCTCTCGACCGTGACGTCGCCGCCGAGCACGCGGGAAAGCTCCCGCACGATCGCGAGACCAAGACCGGTTCCACCTTTCTTTCGCGACCGGGACCCGTCCACCTGCCGGAACTTCTGAAAGACGTTCGGCAGATCCTCCCCGGAAATGCCGCAGCCCGTGTCTTCCACTTCGACGACCAGCGTATTTCCTTCGGCAACCGCAGAGATCGCAACCTCGCCGATGTCGGTGAACTTCGCTGCGTTCGAAAGAAGGTTGAGGATCACCTGCCGAATCTTGAGGGGGTCGGTGAACACCCAGCGCGCCGACGGATCCACCCGAGCGCTTGCGGTGACCTCCTTGCCTTTCAGAAGCTCCTGCACCGTTGCGATGCACTCGTCGGTCAGCCGCCGAAGATCGACGACCTCGCGAATCACATCGATCTGCCCTGACTCGATCTTCGAAAGATCGAGAATGTCGTTGATCAGATCGAGGAGCACCTTGGCGTTCGATTTGATCGTGCCGAGGTCGCGCCTGCCGTGAAGCGTTAGACGCTCGCCTTCCTCCCGGCTCAGCAAGTCGCAGTAGCCGATGATGCCGTTGAGGGGCGTGCGAATCTCGTGCGAAAAGTTCGCGAGAAACTCGCTTTTGAGCCGCGCTGCCTGCTCCACTTCGCGCGCGCGCCGCTCCTCGAGATCTTTCGCGCGGGCGAGCTCCTGCGCGAGACGATCGAGATCTTCGTTTTGCTGCCGAATGATCTCCATCTGGAGCGCACGCTGCTGGTAGCTCGCAATCGCCCGGGACGCCGCGTGGGACCGCGACTCGACCTCGGCTTTGAGTTCTTTGTTCTCGGCCTCGAGGGCCGCAATCCGCTGCTGAAGCTCGTCGCTCACGGGGCCTCGGTGGAGCCGAACGCCAAGGTGGTCAGCGTCGTGTTGATGTGAAAGCCGCAGTAGATTTCAAAGAAGACGTTGAAGCCGGCAGGCGAAGGAGCCCGCGTGAACGCCTCGGACACCGCTTCGGTCGCGCCGAGGGAATCGGCGACCCACTGGCAGCCGCTGCAGTGAAAGAGCAGCGTCGCTTGCGGGTTCGGACAGCGGTAGGGAACCGTTTCGTCGAAGAACTTCTCGGCCATCGCGCCCATGTCCCCGAGCTTCATCATCTCGAGGCGCGTGTCTTCTTCCACCATCGTGGCGAAGAGAATCGAGCCGTCGTCCTGCGGCTTCCACGGCGTTCGCATGAAGTACTCGCGCCCCACCTTCAGCGCGAGGGAGCGCTGACTAAAGCCGCGCGGCTTGCCGAACTCGAGGTCGTCGATGGAAACGTCGAGAAGCTCCGCGTAGCGCTGGGCCGCCGGCTGCCCGTCGATCTCAAGCACCGTGCGTCCACTCGTGTCGGTCTTCGTGATCGTGACCGCGTTGCCGGTCGGCACGTAGGGGTGGTGCCGAAGCGCAGCCCACGGCGCGTCGGTCTGAAAGAGCGCGACGAGAACCGCGTCGTTCACCACCTCTCCGTCGAGATGAATCTCCGACGACTCCTGGGCGACATCGCCGGCGCCGCCCCCCACGAGCACGAGCCCCTGGTTCTTTTCCAGCACCCCGAGGAGCATTTCCTCCTTCTTGAATTGAAATCCGTCGTCGATGACGAGACCCACCGTCTTTCGAAGGTCGAGGTCGCTTTGGCGCACCCCAAGCTCCTGACAGGCGGCTTTCGACGCCGCGGCACCTGCGGTCACGGCGTCTTTCGCCAGGCCGTGACCAAGCCCGAGCCCGATCTCGAAGTCCCCCGAAAGCGCGCCGATCACGACTTCGCCCTGATGAATGCCCTCGCGATCGATCTCCCCTCCGGTGGTCGCCCCAATTAGGCGCGTGCCCTCCGGGAGACGTTCCCGAAGCGCACGATTGAGAGTCCGCTGATCGCGATCGCGCGACGCAAAGAGGACCACCAGCTTGGGGTCGTCACCCTCAAGCTGGGTCAGAAGATGCGCGGCCGCCTCTCCCGGTTCCTTTTGCGACGTGCGTGCTGTGTGCTGCTGAATGCTCGCCATGCTCCTCCCTTGCTGCGTCCCGCTTCTTTGCGAGACGCGCGTTTACAAACCGTCCAAACCGCTGCCGGGATGCGTCACGTGGCAGCTCTCGGTGCATTGGCCGAAGGACTCCCGACCTCCGCCCACGTAAATGCTCTCGATCGGTCCGAACCATGCGACGTGCGTCTCCGGGTACTCCCGGTGGCAGGACAGACACGCGGCCTTGCTCGTGCGCTGAATGCCCTCCTCGCTCAGGTGGCACTGCGAACACTCGTAGAGCGGCTCATCGAAGCGCCGCGAGCGCGAGTGAATGAAGTGCGTCCGCACGAAGATCGGACCTTCGAGCTCGAAGCCGAGCGGCACATGACACGCCGCACACGCCGCGCGGTTGTCGTTCGCGTGAAGGACGATCGAGAGCTCGCCCCCGCGCGAGTGACACGACGTGCAGGGCCCCGTCGTGAGCTGCGGCTCTGTCGGCTCTGGCGTACCGACCTGAATCTCCACCGTCGCCGAGCGCGGGATGTCCTCGCCGAGATAGGTCCGGCGCGCCTTGAGGGTCACCAGGTAGGTGCCCGGCGCGGCGTCCTCCGGAAGGTGAAAGTTCACCTCGTCGCTTTGGGGCGCAGACCATCCCCCGGTGGAGGGATCGATCGCGCCGCCAAAGAGGTCGTTGCCGGGCGGAAAGGTTTGAAACTCGGCGTACACCCCATCGCGCTCCGGTGTTCCGACGACCTGCGTGTCCTCGGGTCCCAGAAACCCTTCGATATCGATGATGCTTCGGATCGGCTGAATGTCCTGCGCCGGTCCGATGAGCTGGATCATCAGCATTCGTTCCTGATGTTTGCGGCGCCAATAGGTCGCCGTCGGATCGAAGAACGCGCGGTAGTACTGAATGCCCGGTTCGTTCACGCCGAAGATCACTTCCTCGTAGGTCGGAAGGGATCCCTCGGGATGGAGGCGCTGGCCTTCGCCGTCGCGAAGGGTGATGCGAAAGGAAACATCAGAGCCCGGCGCGTATGTTCCGTCGGCGGCCGGCGGCGTGAGCGCGTCGACGTCAACCTCAAAGCCGTACGCGTAGGTCGGATCTTCCACCTGCTCGAGGGGGATCTGCCAGGGTGCACCGGGACGCAGCGACCAGAACACCTTCAGGCCCGTCGTTCGCGGATGAATCCGAAACGTCTGGCGCATCTGGCGGCTGTTGCGGAGCTCGACGAGGGCCTCCTCCTGGAAGTTCGTCGCGCCGGCGCAGTCGTCCGGGCCGGGGCAGTCGAAGGTCCACTGCATGCTCCGAAGACGCCGAATGAAGAACGAGTCCCAGGGCCCGCGGCGCGCATCGAGACCGGCGTAGAGCCAAAGCGGCCGAGAGCGAAAGCGCCCGTGATCGTCCACCTGAACGACCACAAACCAGCTCGGACGGTTCATCCACGCTGCGTCGCGATAGAAGCGTCGGCGGGTAAAGGTCCCATCGGGGTTCGGGAGCAAGACGGGTTCCTCCTCCTCGAACTGGACCCCCGACCAGGGGACGCTCGCAAAATCGCCTTCGCTATTCAGCGTGTCCACGCCGTTGTCCTCGCTGACATCCACAAACGCGCGCACGTCGAGCTGGTTGATGTAGAAGCGTTGCCCCGCGCGTACCCGGACGGGAACTCCGCTGCCGTTGTCGACCTCGAGAGCGAGACCCACCGCCGGTGAAGAGAACCAAAGTTCCTCCTCGGCGCTGGCGACATCTCCTTCGATCTCTTCACATCCAACTGTGAGCCCCACACCTATGGTGAAGGCCACCACCATCCTGCGACTACGGTGCATTACTACTCCTTCGCACCACGCGTTTCGGTGATCGCGCTTTGCTATTGCGGGCGCACGAATCCCTCGAAGCTCAGCTCGCGCTGGTCCTCCTGGAACCGTTCCCCCTAGTTACGGTTTCATCGATGGCGAGCTTTGGGCATCGGGGATCTTCCTGACGCCTCACCAATCGCCATCGAAAACAAATTTAAATCTTTCGCTGCAATGGTGATGTTCAATGCAACGAAAGCACCTCCTCGATGCTCACTCTAATTCAACCCCGCCTCGCAAACGCGAGGTGCACGTTTACAGGCTACGGACTTTGAGAGGGTACTCAATGGCCACTAGTGACCGTGCAAGCCCCTGATTTTTAAACTGATCACGCAATAGGCTCACGAATTCAACGGATTCGTCCGCACTGAAGTTGAGCGACCTACGCGATCTTTTTCCGAGTCGATGAACGAATTAGCTGAGCGAATGGCCACTTCTGGTGATTCTCAGCAATCGCACTGAAAGGATTCATCGCGCGTCGAAGAGGCGTGCAATGCGACTGAAGCGCGACACGCTAGCGACGACGCCGCTTCTTGCCTTTGGGCTTTCGCTTCTTCTTGCCACCGCGATTCGGTCGTGAGGTGCGCGCAAGGACTGCGCGGCGCTTTTCCTTTTTCGCATCCGCGGCCGCAAAGTACTCGAACACCAGCGACTGCAGGCTTTCGGCGTCAGTCCAGTCGCCCATCTGGACGCGACTGCGCAGGGTGCTGAATTGAGTCTCCACAAACGAGAGCCGCGGCGATGAAAGCGCGCTCGCGCTGCGCTTCACGTCGTCTTTCCGGAGCACCGCGCGAAACGGCCCGCGCGCAAAATGGCCCGCCGGATCGCTGTGAAAGATGGCCGGCTTCGTATCGGTCTTGGATCGAGCAGCGTTCCACGCATCCGTGCCGAGGTTGACCGGGGGCTCGTCGACGGCGACCGCCCAGTCGAGGGCGCGCGTTTCCGCGAGCTCAAACACCACCGCGATGTGGCTCCAGATCCCGCGGGCAAACACGCTGAGGACGTCACCAACCCAAACCTGGTGCGGCTCGACGCGCTCCGGAAGAAGATCCTCGGCGCCCTCGTAGGCCACCGTCTGCGCGTTCTTGATTCGCTCTTGCTTCGCCTTCTCTTTCTCGGCGGCGCGAATCCGCTCCATGTCCTCGTGCCAGAGCTGCTCGCGCGTTTTCTTGGGTCGCTTCTTGGGCGGCGGGTTGAGAAACGCGTAGTAGCCCTGTCGCGTCACCTCGAGGGCGCGGCACATGGCTTGAAGTGTGAACTTTCCCTTCTGCGCGTCTATGAACGCGAAGCGTTCGCGCTTCCGAGCGCGGAGAAGGCTTGTGCTTTTTTTAGGACGTCTCGTTCCTCGCGGAGCTTCGTGATCTCGCCAGCGAGCGTTTGGGAATGCTCGAGCAGGGCAGCGATCGCTTCGTCAGGAGCCATCGCGGAGACGTCGGGAGGATCCGTCGAGATCTCCACGATCTTCTTCTTCGGGCGCGCCATCGAGCGCATCCTACACCTTTCGGACTATTCTGCAGGTCGTGGGAAAGCGCGACGGAAAGATCATCGCGTTCAGCGTCGCTGGCGTGTGCGTCTTCGCAGCCGTTGCGGCGCTCTTCTTTCCGGGAAGTCCAGCGCACCCT
>JBCDAA010000527.1:0-5645 GCA_039186435.1 Myxococcota bacterium
GAAAAAACTTAACGTGGTGATGCAAGAATGCAGATACGACCCAACCGCGTGAGTCTTTTGCGGCAGAGTCGGCGACCGAGGTTCAGGAAGGTCCGTCGACCAAGGGGGCCAACCAACGCCACCGGATCCGAGCCGGCGCATCGGTCACAAGCTGAACGGCTTCACAGCTCTCGGCTTCGGCGATGTTTCCGCGCGAGCGACGGGATGAGCGAAGTTCGAGTTCCGCGTGGCCCTCGACCACCCACGCCTGAAACCGTCCGCACCCCTCCGCAGGAAAGTTCACCATCGCTCCCGCGCGCGCGTTGATCTCGCCCGCATCGCGAACGGCCCGACCGTGATCCGAGGGCGCAGCGATCCGTGGCGTCTCTTCCCCAAGCCAGAGCGCCTGCTCGCCGCCGATGTTCTCGCTTTCCCCAGAGAGAACCCGCACCCGCGCAGTCGTTTCCTCGTCGGCTCGCAAAATCGCGGTCGCGGGAGAATCACCGCCGCACTGCTGAACCGCGGTCGTGGAACCGGTCGCTTCCTCGATCGCGCTGCCCTCACTCTCCAATCGGAGCGTGACGCCGCCCCGGTTCGCCGCCGCGATGACCGCGACGCAGCGTCCGCGCGCCCGTGCGACCGGAAAGCGAACTTCGCCGACCACCCGAATCGAGCGTTCGTCCTGGAGCGTCGAAAACCCCCGCCGGCGAAGCGCTTCTTCGCCTTCGAGAAAGCGTCTCGGCGCATCGACGCGCATCGGCGGCGCGCTACCGACCGCTTCCGCGACCGCGTCCATCGAGGATTCCGCGCCGGTCCACATCGCATACTCGAAACGCCCCGCGCCATCGTACGCGGCAAGCACCAAGTAGGCCTCCTGTGCCTCGCCGCAGCGTCGAAGCGTCGGGTGCGGATCCGGCTCGACGTCCTCGGCCAGAAGGGTCCCGTCGGGGGCGTAGAGCGCCGCGTCGAGGTCGCGCAGCGGAGCTGAGGTCTTCGTCACGAACGCCACGCACCCCGCGGGGAGCGCAACGCGCGTTCGCATTCGTTCCTCGGTCGCCAAAAACCCGTGGCCTGCGACCTCCGTCGGCTGAAGTCCCGCGCGCGTGAGCGCAGCGGCAACGGGATCCTCCGGGACCTCGACCGTCGTTCGCGGCGCGGGCGTCGCACCACACGCCACAAGAAGCACGCACCACCACTTCATTGCGCAGCCTCCGCGACGATCAGATGGCCGCGGCCGCGGAGCATTCGAACGCGGAGACGATGCGCGCCGCCGCAGTACTGAAGACGCGCGACGCCAGCCACTCGTCGGGCACTCGCCGCAAGCGATCCGTCTTCACGAATCAGCTGAAGCTCTAACCGAGAGCGCCACGCATCCTCGTTGGGAATCGCAACCACCGTTCGGCAGCCCTCTCCCTCACGCGTCACGCTGAGCGCTTCGCCCGTCGCGAGATGAAATCGCGCGAGCACCTCAAGAGGTCCATTTCGCGCTTCGCTTTCCGCCCAAGCGCGCGCCGGTGGGCCACGGAGATCACTCGGGGGATCGACTCGCTGTCGCCAGCTCCGCACTCGCGCCTCCGTGGTGCCGCCTTCGTCGTGCACGATCAACGTGAACGACCCGCTGACCTCAGGGCAATAGCCGACCGCCGCATCGACGGCGCGGCGGCGATCCGCGATGCGCTCCGCCCCGTCAGGGGCGACGAGAACCAAGTTGACCGCACCGACCTCCGCCCCCGCCCAAAATCGGTAGCAGGTCCCTCCCTCGAGGTTGAAAGCGTGGTTGCCCGTTTCGCGGATCGCGAGAGCCACCGACTCCCACTCCTCGTACCCAGCTGCCTCGGCGCTCTCGGCAAAGAAGGTCGCGCGACCCTCCAGGGTCGGACCCGCCGGTGGGCGACCAACGTCCGGCTCGGTGCCCCGTACGCCCGGCGTCGAGGAGAAACACGCGCCGAGCGAGCGCCCCCAATCGGGGAGCGGCGACGGCGCACCCGCAAGCGCGACGTAGTCCACTTCGGTTGGAGCATCAGTCCGAAGGGTCCAGTGGAGCGAAAGCCCGGCGGCGCCGCAAAAGCGAACCTCCGCGTGTCGCGTCGCGGACGTATCCCGCGAAAGATCGATTCCTGTTTCTGTGCGAAGAACCGCATTGACGGTTGCACGCTCATTGGTCGCGGTCGCGAGAACCGTCACGCACCGCGGCTCTTCGAGAACGAGAGTTCCAGTGGTGACGTCGTCCGTAAGAAGGAAGGTCCGATCCCGCGAGAGCACAACCGCCTCGTCCAACGTGGCGAGCGCATCGTCGATGCAGGACGCATCTGCCCTCGCCGATATGCCGAGGGCCACCACGAGCGTTAGAGCGCATCTCAAAAATACCGTCAGTCGATCCGTGGCTCGTAAGGCAGCGCGTCTACGGAGCGAAGCAGTGCTTTTTGAGCGTGAGAAGACGCGGCTGGATCGCGTGTTCGTCCCGCGAAGCGGCGACGGTACGTTTGAGATGTGCTCTAGTAGGCGCGCCACTGCACTTCCACCTCTCCTTGCCCGCGATAGAGCAGCACCTCGACGCTCGCACGAACGTTCCCGTCCGCGCAGTGCTCGACGCGTGCCCACGGCGCGGGTCCAGTATCGGACGCAAGAAGCTCGCCCTGCTCGTCGCGCAGACGCAAATCCACATCCGCAACGGCGTCCATCCCGCCTGCAATCGCCTCGAAGCAGCGCGCTGGTGGCATCGGCAGCTGGGTTCGCTGCCCTTCGGTAAGCCGGAGACGAGAACTCTGCATCTCCACCGGCTCTGGATTGCGGACGCCAAAGAGCCGGAGCTCCGCGACGTCCCTTGCGACCGGAACGGGAGCGCGCGCCAGGGCATAGCGACCGCGTCCGTAGGCCTTGACGGTGACGCGATAGAGCGCCGGTTCGGGAGGACAGACGCCCACGCGAGCCGTTCGCTGTACCCGCGCATCGCGATCGACGCTCCGGCCCTCCGCATCGACGAGATAGAGGTCCAAATCGAGTTCTCCAGGACCGCCCGCACCGACCACATAGGCGCAGCCCGGTCCGAGAAGGACCTCATGGGTCCGTGTTTCGCCCGGACTCAGCGACGCGTCCTGAACGAGGTAGATCGGCGTCCCTGCGCCCTTCGCTTCGAGCTCCTCAAGGCGCGTACCGAGGATCGCGAGCGGCTCCGCTCCCTCCACGCGTTCCGGGGGCGGCGGCTCATGTTCGCGCGGCTCCCCGGAAAGAACGATCACACCGACGGCACCGCTCCCCTGAAACGCCCGGGCCTCGAGCGTCGCCGCGTGCGCCTGATCGGGACAATGCTCGAGGCGAGGATGCGCGTCGGGGCCGAGATCGCGCGCCACCTCGCCCCCGCGGGCGTCGTGAAGATAGAGGTCGACGTCTTCGACGCCTTCCCCTCCGCGCGCCACAACCACGTAGCAGCGCCCGCCCGCAAGCTCGAGAGGACGCCGCATTCCCTGACCTTCGGCGAGGCGGCGAAAGATCGGCTCACCGAGGGCAACGAGGCCACGTTCACGGAGCGCGTCGCGAACTTCGACGAGCGCATCCTCCACTTCGCGGAAGGGAACCGGCGGTGCGACAACCCCCGCAAAGAGCTCGTCGAAACCATCCCCCTCCCCGACCGGCGACGAAAACGCACCGAGGACGACGGCGCCGCTTCCTTCGAGCGCGCGCAGCTCGAGGTAGTACGGCGCGGTGCTGGGCGCAGGATTCGTTTCCGACGCGGGCGGGCACACGTGGAGCAGCGCACCTTCGCCGCGGACATCGTCGCTGGCAGTTTCGTAGCCATCCCCGTCGTACAGCGATGCGCGAAGATCCCGAAGACCGCCTCCGGCAAGCGCGAGCCATGTTGTGCACTCTCCCGCGGGTAGATCGAGCGGCAGCGCGATCCCTTGGCCCTCCAGGACAAAGCGGCGTTGGAGCCGCTGCGCGTTTCCATACCCGCGGTCGCGCATGCGACGCCGAAGACGACCAAAGCGCCGCGCGAGCGCATCCATCGGCCCGATCGAGCTTGGCGACTCTTCGACGGGCGGCGCCGCTGGCTCTCCGCAAGAGAGGACGAGCGCGCACGCGACCAGCGCGCGAATCACGGACGGCCTTCAGCGATCAAATCGTCGAGGCGAATCTCGAGACCCGTCGGGCCTTCAAACCAGCGCACGGCGAAGAGGCCACTGCCATCGGCGTGCACGGCGACGAAGTAGGTTCCCCCACGGGGTGGACAGTATCGCACCGCCCCCGCCGCAGGTCCGCTTCGCGCCACCTCGCCCCCGTCGCTGTCGTGAAGCGTGACGGTGAGGGAACGGACACCCGGAGTCGTCGCGCCGAGGACCACGTAGCAGTTGCCGCGACGAAGACGGACCTCATCGACGGAGGCGCCGCGATCGACCAGAAACCCGCGCCACGGCTCCTCGGCCTTTTCCGTAAACCCGCGCGTTCGCACCACCGCCGCGGCGGACTCGAGGGCGCTCTCGACGGTCTCGGAGTGAAACTCAGCGGCCTGCCGTGGCTGCGGCGCCCTCTCTTCACCCCCGCAGGCGAGTCCGAGGGTGAGCGCAATCGCGCACGCGGGCCAAAGGTCCACCACGACGCGTTACCAGCCCCGGGCCGCCCTATCAACGAGAAGGGGTCGCCGCCATCCGCTCTCGAATGGCGCGGAGGGCCTGGTCGATCGCGCGCCGACCGGACGCGTTTTCCCGCTGTCGAAGGCGCCGAAGCGCTGGAATCGCAAGCGCGTCGCCCACCTGTTCAAGCGCTGCCACTGCCCGAAGTCGAATCGCAGACTCCTCCGCGCCCAAGAGCCGAACGAGCGTGTTGACCTTGTCCGGCGACTCCAGCGACGCGATCGAGTTGATGCCTTCGAGACGTTCCTCCATTCGGCGCTCGCCGTTGCTCACAAAGGAGGTCAACGGACGAAGCGCGTTCGGATCGCCGATGCGGCCGAGGGATCGTACCGCGTCCATTCGCACCGAGTCCTCGGCGTCGTTGAGCAACGCGGCGAGGGGCTCCGTCGCACGCGGATCGCGAATCACGCCGAGCGCGAGCGCGGCCCACTGTCGGGCGGCCGGATCCGAATCGTTCAACACTCGCACCAACGCAGGAACCGCCGCGGGGTCGGGAAGACGCCAAAGCGCGGCCGCCGCAACGACTCGAACCTCCACCTGCGGATCGCGCAGCGCGGCTACCAAATCCGGGACCGCAGCACGCACGCTCAGGCGCCCAAGGGAACGGCCCGACGACGCGCGCACACGCCAGTCGGGATCGCGCCGGAGCATTCGACGAAGCTGCGGCGCAAACTCGCGTCGCTGACGCCAACCCTTCCGGCCGAGAAGCTCCGCAGCCTCACGGCGAACCTCGGGATTTGCGTCGGCAAGTTGCGCGACCGCGGCTTGGTACTCCTCCGGGGAAAGGCGCTGGGCCAACACGGGAAGTGCAAAAAACAGCGCAAAAAGACCGCCCACAATCGCGGTTTGCACGCCGTTCCCCCGTCCCAAGTCCGCCACGGGAACACAGACGCGCTACCGCTTCGCGCGATTCACCCGGTGACGGTCAGCTTGGCTTCGCGAAAGCCATCGGTGCCGGGCTCGTGAACCCAGAGTCGTCGTTCGCAAACCTCACCCTCGATGACACTGACGACGATGAAGGCGCAGGGCCACATCAAC
>JBCDAA010000528.1:0-5645 GCA_039186435.1 Myxococcota bacterium
CAAATGGGTCGGCCCCGGCAACATGACAAGGAAGCGGTGCGGAAGCAGGTTATGCGCTGTTTCTGGGAGCTCGGGTACGAGGGCGCGTCGATGTCAGCCCTTGAGGGCGCGGCCGGAATTGACCGTCGGCAGCTGGCGCGCGACTTCGGCAACAAGCGCGGGATGTTCCTTCAGGCGCTCGACGACTTTTCGGTGCGCGCGGGCGACCTTTTTCTCGCGGGGATGGAGGTCGAAGGAGCAGGGCGCAAGGCGATCGAAGCGACGCTGCGAAAACTCGGCGACCCCTACAAATCACCGGTTGGTCACCTCGGTTGCTTGCTCTGCAACACGAGCCGCGAACCTGTCTTGCACCAGGACGACATCGTTCGCGGGAAGGTTCACGCGTACTTCGAACGGATTGAAGCTGCGTATCTCCGAGCGCTTCGGAATGCTCACGCCGAGGGTGAGATTCGCACGGAGCCGCGCCAGCTCCGGTCTGTCGCGCGGCGACTCCTCGCGGACCATGTGGGACTGGTTGTTCTTGCCCGGAGTCAGGTGCCGACGCCGGTGCTCAAGGACGCGGCTCGTCACGCGATTCGAACGCTAGCGTAGAAGCGTTTCAGCCTCTCGTCGCCGCAGCAGCATGGGCGCACGGGAGACGGCCGCCGCAGCGACCCAGATCCAAGAGTGCGTCGAGGAGCTCTCGCTGATCGCGTCAGATCGCGTGCGCTTGTCGGCGTGCATTCAAGCGCGCGGCGTGGCGATCCGTCACGGGACCGCTTCGACGCCCGAAGTCTGAAAAATAACTGTTGCGTTAATATGTCAACGAACATAGACAAACTTAGGCGGGCGAACACGCCCATATGTCAACGAACGTAGACAAGCGTGGCTGGGCGCGGCCCCGGTTTCACGAGGAAGGGAGAACGATTTGCTTGCCGGTCACTACGCTACGGCTCTCGTCGCAAAGCAGAAGGCGCCGGAGGGTTCCCTCTTCTTCTTCCTCGTCGCGTCTCAGTTCCCTGACCTTCTTTGGCTCGTCTTTCACTACCTCGGGCTGGAGCCGACCCTGCCGACGGACGTACTTGATGTCAGCCTGGGCGCGTTGGTGGTCGAAATGACCTACAGCCACGATCTCATCCCGATCCTCGTTTGGACGGCGGTCATCGCGGGCGCAGGCTACGGGCTCTACCGGAGCCGACGGGTGGCACTCGTCGGCGCAGGCCTGGTTGGGATTCACGCGATGACCGACTACCTCGCCGGTTATCCGCACTCGGTGATGGGCGACGGGACTCCTCGGATCGCAACGGGCATGTACTACTCCGCGCCCTATGTCGCCGTCGCCTTCGAGGCACTCTACACGACGATCTTTCTCGGGTGGTTCTTCCACAACGCGCGAAAGGCGGGGGCGCGGACGCGACGAGGGGCGATCTTCGGGATCTTCATATTCGGGTTGATCTTCATGGTCTCCGTCGCGGCCAAGAGCTACCG
This sequence comes from Myxococcota bacterium, assembly GCA_039186435.1. Taxonomy (GTDB): domain Bacteria; phylum Myxococcota_A; class Polyangia; order Polyangiales; family Houyiibacteriaceae; genus JALVDI01. The sequence goes on from JBCDAA010000528.1 coordinate 1,468, forward strand.
GGAGCTCTTTGGGATCCCTTCGTTCGAGCTTGGCTTCGCGACGACCATTCCCGCGTTGGCTGTGACGTATGCGTCGCTGATCTTGGTGCTGGTGCGCGTCGTAGATTCGCCCGCGGAAGAGCCCTTGGCGGAGCCCTCACCTTGACGCGCGTGGTCGAATCGCGGGGCGCGACTTCAGATAGATGAGCCGGCGACTTCGCATACAAGATGCGACTCCGCGTGCGACTCCGCAGACAAGATGAGCCAACCTGATTTTATTGACATCGCCATTCCGTAGACATTCCGCAGACGAGATGAGCCAACCTGATTTTATTGACATCGCCATTCCGTAGACATTCCGCAGACGAAAATAGCCAACCTGATTTTATTGACATCGCCATTCCACACCTTGAAAACACTGCGGAAATCGCCGAAAGGGGAGACGGTGTGGGTGGGCGGCGTACATCAGCCTCGTGGATCACTCAGCTTTTCTTCTCGAGTACGACACGCCCTCCCCAGGCGACGAACCGGCTTGGCAAACGGCGCAGACCGAAATTGGAGCACCGACGTTCGACCGGCTGCACCCAGCCGCGGAGCCCAGCCCCGAACCCGAACCGAGCTCCGAAATCGACGTCGAGGTCGACCGCTTCATCGATGAAGCACTGACCGAGCATGCCGGGAGCGAACACACCGCCAACAAAGACACCGCCAGCGAAGACACCCGCAACGAAGACGCCACCAGCGAAGACGCCACCAGCGAAGACGCCGCCAACGAAGACGCCGCCAACGAAGACGCCGCCAACGAAGACGCCGCTCCGGCGCTCGCCAACGACGACATCGACATCGACGTCAACATCGAGCCCCAAGCGGACTGGCAACCCGACAGCCTCGAGCGCGACCTCGCGCTCCTCGACCCCGAGGGCGTGGAACCAAACGTCTCCATCGAAGTCGAGATCGATCTGGTAAGCGACGAAGAGCGCGTTGAGCTCGACATCTCGATCGCCAAGCAAAGCGACAGCCACTTCTGGGAAGGCCTCGACGGCGAGTACGGCGTGTTCCTCGCCACCTACGAAACCCTCGAGATCGGAACGCGCGCCCAGGTTCAGCTTCATGTGATGGGGCAGTCCTTCTCCGTCCCGGCCACGGTCCGCTGGCTTCGCAATGAGAACACGGGGATCTGGCCGGGCATCGGCCTCGAGCTCGATGCCCCCGCCGACGACCTCGTCGCGACGATTCGTCGCTTCGGCGACGTGCGCCCGGCCATGTTCCACTGCTTCTAAGCGACGAAGCTTCTACGGCCGAAAGAGAAACGGGTACGACACGTTTCGAACGTGCGACGCAGGCTCGAACTGCAGCTCCCGGAGCAATGCCACGAGGCAGTCTTCCAGAGTCTCGTTCGGCGGCTCACCGGTCGCCGTCGCCGATTCGACCGAGCCATCCGGCGCGATGGAAAACCGCGTGCGCACCCTCGTCTGAACGCCGCGGTTGTGGAACGAGCACCGTCCGAAGTCGCTGTCCCGAACCGTGCTCCGGATGTTTCGACGCGTCGACGCATCGAAGCGCACCGGACCGTTCGTGTACCGCCGGATCGATGCAAAGCGAACCCACGCCTCCCCCTCCGGTCGACCGTGAACCTCTCGGTCGTCGATGGTGAGAGGCTGGCCATCGAAGGGATCTCGGAGCGACGCGATCGCGGCGCTCGCCTCCGCGCCTTGAAGTCCATGACTTCGAAAGACCGCCGCAAAGAGCCGGAGCTGAAGCGTGCGTAGTTGATATGCGGACCGCACATGAGGCTGCGTCGGTCTCGCGGTCAGCGAGTGCTCCCACTCGTCAAAATGACTCTCCACGTACTCCATCTCCGCACGGAAGTGGCGCTCGAAACCCACCAGGAAGTCGCTGTCGAGGGACTCGCGAAGCGTGCGCGCCGAAATTCCTCCTTGCGCGAGATAGACCGGTACGCCCTCACTCGCCGCGAGCGCTTCGAGCGCCGTCGCCGCACGCTCGCGCGTTTCCGCATCGCTCGCCTCCGCACAGGGCGCCACCGCATCCGCGAGCCGTCGCAGCGATCGCGACTCGTTCTCGTACGACGTTTCGTTTCCCACGAGATGCATCGCTTCCATAAAGCGCGCCGCATCCACGATCGACTCCGCGCAGCGCTTGATCTGCCCATGCGCGCGTAGCACCAGCCAGCTCGTGAGGTGATTCGTCGTCGCGTGCCTCCGGTCTTCGGCGTACGTGCCCCGAAGGAGCGCCCGGAGCTCCTGAAGGGCCTCGGTCTTGTCGCGAAGTTCACGAAGCGCACCGCGATCCAAATCCGCACGCGTTTCAATGTCCGGCGCTTCCCCCAGGGTCCGCACCAGAGCGTCACTTTCGGGGATCATGTTTCTCGCCAAAGGCGCCTGTAGCCCGGGCGGAATTGACTGCGCGTAGGGGATTCGCGCGAGAAGTTCCGCCTCGCGACGCTCCAACGCTTCGACTTTCGCCACCGGAATCTGAATGCCCACGACGTACACCGAGGCCACGCCGAGAAGAACAAGCGTCCCAGCCCCGATCAAAGACGCGCGTGTTCGGAGTTGGCTCATGCGCCCGAAGGAACAGCCTGCGCACGCGTCCGCATTTCCGGCCCCTACGACTCCGGCATGAACGAAAAGGGGTAGTTCACGATGCTTACCCCAGACCTCTCCTGAAATCGGAGGCGCTGCAGTCCGCGAACGATGCACGCTTCAAGCGGCGGGCGACTGGTCTCAGCGTTCGCGCTCGCCGACTGTACCGACCCGTCCGTGGTCACCACGAAGCGAGTGTTGACGCGAACCTCAAGGAAGGGCTCCCCCTCGAGCTCTCGCTCGTAACAGCGTCGGAACGCGGCGATGTTCCGCCGGATGGTCGATTGGATGTGCGTGCGGTCGGTCGAGTTGTCGAGAGGCGGAATCTCAATCTGCCGAAGCACCTCCGAGAGATCCGCGATCGCGTCGCTCTCGCCCGCCACCCGTACGACATCCGCATCGATTGCAAAGGGCGCTCCGTCGAGATCCTGAAGCGACGCAATCGCGTCCGTTGCGGCCTGTCCCTCCAAACCATGGGCTCGAAAGACGGCCGCAAAGAGACGCAGTCCGAGGACGCGAGACGTCTCCGTTTGTCGCGCCATGCTCGAGCTCCCGGCCCATCGAAGCCAATCTTGATCCGGATTTCGCACGGCCGCTTCGGCGACGTCGAGCTGCGCTTCGCTGGTCTCAAAGAGCTGCCGAATATCCCCGTCGAACCCGGGAAGTAAAGAGTCATTGGAGCGTTCTTGAAGGTCGCCCACGGACGTCGCGAGACGAAGCACCTCCGTTGGAATCCCACGAACTTCCGCAAGATTCTCAAGGGCTTCCGCGGCGCGTTCTCGCGTCGCTGCATCGCTTCGCGCGGCACAGGGCGCGATGGCTTCTCGGAGCTGCGCGAGCGTTTCGACCGACGAATAGGATTGGAGCTCGTTGCCGGTGATGCTCCGCGCGTAAAGAAAGCGGGCGGCATCGACGATCGCTTCGGCGCACGTCTCTCTCTCCTCGTAGGCGCGCAGCACCACCCAACTTTCGAGCTCGGGCGTTCGAAGGATGATGCGGTCGGAGGCGTACGTTCCGCGAAGAAGCGTTCGCAGTTCGACGAGCTCGGCCTGCTTCGCCGCGAAGGCTTCCTGCGCCTCGATGTCGTAGTCCGCCAGCGAAGTCACGCGCGGCGCATGCCCAAGCGCGTTGGCGAGCGTGATGTCGTGGGGGAGGATGTTGCCGACGGCAGGTTCTTGAAGCCCGGCCGGAACGTCTCGCTGCGCAGGGAGCCGCGCTTTGAGTTCCGCCTCGCGCGCTTCCAGTCGACTGGCGACGGACTGCGGAACGCAGCGGCCCACCACGAACACAAAGAGCGTCGCGAGAACCTGAAGCCCGGCAAGCGCAGATACCGTGACTCGTTTCATGGTCGTGTACCCCGTTTTCCCTGTGTTGGATTCATACCAACCCCCTCGGCTGACTGATCGATCGACGGCGCCATAGGAGCGAGTTTCGTGCCGGCCCGATCAACTTCAATTTACGAGATGCTCGAGCGGAGGAGGGCCTCGATGGGGGCATTTTCGTGGAGCGTTCTGCCCCTCGACCCCAACTCGTCTTCTCTTCCTTCGCGCATACGTGCGTTCCCGGCGAGGCACGAAAACTGCTGCTCGATTCCTC
>JBCDAA010000529.1:0-5638 GCA_039186435.1 Myxococcota bacterium
CGGGCTGGATGGAGTCCGCGGTGGGCAACCTCCTCGCGAACGCCATGCGCTTTGCGAAGAGTCGCGTCTCGGTTTCCGCGGTCGACCTCGGCGGCGACATCTGCATCGAGGTTGCCGATGACGGCCCGGGCATTCCACCGGACGAGGCCGCCCGTATTTTCGAACGCTTCTCCCAGGCGGGAACCGACGAGAGCCGACGCAAAGGCACCGGGCTTGGGCTGGCGATCGTTCGCGAGGCGGCGCGTCTTCACGGCGGCACCGTCGACGTTGGCGAAAGCGAGCACGGGGGGGCGCTTTTCATGGTTCGAATCCCGCGCTTGCTCGCGGACGGACCGGCGAGCGCGTTTCAGGCCGGGGCTCCGGCGATCGAAGCGGACCGCAACGCTGCGATGGACGACGTTCCCGGCCCACACCCTGCCGCTCCGGTCGCTCTCGTCGCCGAGGATCACCCAGAGCTCCGCGGCTTCATTGGCGAAGTACTCGCGACGCAGTTCCGGGTGCTCGTCACCGACCGGGGTGACACGGCACTCGAGCGCGCGGTCCGAGAACAGCCCGACGTAATCGTCGCCGACATCTCGATGCCCGGCATGGACGGCCTCGAACTCTGCCGCGCGCTTCGCCAAACGGAAGAGGCGCGCGACACGCCCATCCTGCTTGTCACCGCTCGGGGCGAACCGCAGCAGGTGCTTCAAGGGTTCGACGCCGGCGCGAACGACTACCTGGTGAAGCCTTTCCACGGTCGCGAGCTCCTTGCACGGATCGACGCGCAGCTTCGCCTTCGCAGCATGGTGCATCGCCTCGCACACCAGGAGCGTCTCGCCAGCCTTGGTGTGCTCGCAGCCTCCGTCGCGCACCAGGTGCGAAACCCGCTGACGGCGCTCGTCAGCGGACTCCCTGCGGTCAAACGCAAAATCGGCGGCACCCTCGACGACCGTACGAAAGAGATGATGGACGTTTTCGTCGACTGCGCTCATCGCATCGAACGAATCACCCTCGACCTTCTCGATCTCTCGCGGGTGGACCGCGAAGAGGAAGGCGACCTCAACCCCGGTGCGGGATTGATGGCGGCGGTCCGACTCACGACCGCCCAGCTTCCGGACGACGTGGAGATTCACACCGAGGTCGACGAGACGACGCAGATCCGAGGTCGTGCTGGCGACCTAAACCATGTTTTTCTGAACCTCCTCGACAACGCAGCCCGGGCGGTCGGCCGGCGCGGGCGGGTCTCCATTCATGGTCTTCGCGAGGACGGGATTTACCGCGTCACCGTCGAAGACAGCGGAAACGGGGTCCCCGAGGACATCGCGGACCGTATCTTCGAGCCCTTCGTCACCTCGCGCCCCGGGGGCGAGGGCACCGGCCTTGGCCTCGCCATCGTCCACGACATCGTCGTCGCGCACCGCGGTGAAATTAGTGTCGATCGCTCTCCCTCTCTCGGAGGCGCCAGGTTCACGATCACGCTCCCCGTTTCGGGGGAGGAGAGTGTTGCGGCGGAGTGATATCCTTTCGCGGATGGGCGTCGACTATCGGAACCACACGATTCTGTACGTCGATGACGACCGCGCCAATTTGCTCGCGGTCCAATACGCCCTCGAAGACACATTTCGCATCGAAATTGCGATGACGCCGGAAGAGGCGCTTGAGCAACTCGCGACCCATCGCGTCGCCGTGCTTCTTGCGGACCACCGGATGCCAGGGATGACGGGCGTCGAGCTCTGCGAACGGGCGCGGGAAGTGAGCCCCGACACCGCGCGTATCATTCTCACGGGATACGCTGACGTGCACGCGGCGATCGACGCCGTCAATCGCGGCCAGGTAATGCGCTACCTCCAGAAACCGATCGAAAACGAAGCCCTCGAGGAGATCTTGCGGGCGGCGATCGAAGTGGTTCACGCCACCGAAACCGTTCGGCACCTGCGAAGCCGCATCCTGAGTGCCGGCGCAGATGTTTCGTCACGCTCTACATCAAGCGCTGCGGCGCGCGCCTTGGACAACCCCACCGCCGAACTTCGGCGCATCGTTGGCTACGGACGGGACCTCCTGCGCATCCTTAAGCGCGCCACCGAGGAGGAGCGCCGCCACGAACTCACGCACGAGCTCGAACGGACCTTCGCCGACCTCTACGAAGTGACGGAACGCTTTGCGACCCTCCAAAAGAAGCTCAACGCAGGCGCTCGCATCGAAGAGGAAGAACAGATCGATCTTGCGCGCATCGTGCACGGTGCCGCGCGAATGCTCGGTCCGCGACTTCCCGCGTCCACGCGGCTCAACGTGTCCATCGAGGCCGTTCCGCGGGTTACCGGACGCGCCAGCGCCATCGCCCAGATCATCACCAACCTCGTACTCAACGCCGCCGAAGCCACCGCAGAGGTTGCAAACGCGGAGATTCGCATCGAGGTGCGCCAGCGTCGCGGAATGGCTGTGCTCTCCGTCAGCGACAACGGTCCCGGCGTGCCGGATCATCTTCGCGAGCGCGTGTTTGATCCTCAGTTCAGCACCCGGACCGGCAGTTCGGGCCTTGGCCTCTCGGTTGCGCGTCAGCTCGCCGTCGAGGCTGGCGGTACCCTCGTCTTGCTTCCTACCCGTGATGACGGCGCATGCTTTGCCGCACGCTTCCCGCTCGATACCAACTGGGAAGAAGAGAGTGGTGAACACCTGCGCGAGGGGTTCTCGTGAGCGGCGAGCACGAGACAAAACCTTCGGGCGAGATCGAGGAAGAGACCGGTGAGCGAGCTAGCGGCGTTCGGACAAAAATGACCAAGCCCCCCCGAACCGATTTTCGCGATGCGCTCATCCTCTACGTCGATGACGACTACGCAAACCGCACGTCGTTTCAATACGTCTTCGAGGAACGCTTTCGTTTTGCCCTTGCGGCCTCAGGAGCCGAAGCGCTCGAACTGATCGATCAGGAAGTGCCGGCGGTATTGCTCGCAGACCACCGCATGCCCGGGATGACGGGCGTCGAACTCTGCGAAGCGGTTCGGGAAAAACAACCGGGCATCATTCGAATGATTCTGACGGCGTACGCCGACCTCGACGCGGTAACCGACGCGATCAACCGAGGCTCGGTGCACCGCTACCTTCGCAAGCCCTACGACGACGACGAGCTCCTCCAGGCACTTTCCTCAGGAGTCACGCTTTGGCGCGAGCGCCGTGAGATCGCCGTGCTGGAGACGCGGCTCTTCAACGAGGCGCCCGCCCACGTAGCGCGCATGACCGAGGTTCGTATCTGGCACGAGCTCAAGAACCTGCTCGCGCCGCTCTACACGCACATCCAACTTCTCGAGGAGTCGCTTCCGCCGACCCGCGACGAGACGCGCGCGATCGTCCAGGACCTCTACGGGATCCACAAAAACCTTCACGGCTATGCAGAGCGGCTGCGCACGGAGCCGGTGGAGGAGCAGTGCGCCGGAGCCGATGTCGTCGAACAAACGATTCGCCTGTTTCAACGCGATCACATCCGCCCCCTGATCCAAGCCCAGATCGACGCTCGCCCGCGCCTTCCGATCGGAACCGTTCCGCTCACGCAGGTCCTCTACAACCTGTTCAAGAACGCCGAGCGCTTCGGAGCAACCGAGGTGAGCATTCGAACCTTCGTCGAAGGGGAGAGCTCCATCATCGAAATCTCTGACAACGGCCCGGGCATCTCGGCTGAGGTCGCGGAGCGTATTTTCGAGGACCGCTTTACGACGCACGAGGAAGGCCACGGACTCGGGCTCGCAATTTCACGCCAGCTCGTCGAGCAAGGCGACGGAGAGCTGCTTCTTGAACCGTCGTCGTCCGGTGCCTGCTTTCGACTTCGATTCCGGTCGCTCTAACGTGCGTCGGGTCGCCGCCGCTGCCCTTCTGATCGCGTGCGGGAGCTCCGGAAGCGACGTCGACGCGGGACACGATGCGGCGCGCGACCGCGCAGACAGCGCAGCGGTCGACGCCGCACGCCGCGACGCCGCCAGTACTGACGCCGCACGCACGGACGCGGAGGTTGACGCGGGCGCCGACGCAGGCACGGACGTTGGCGCACCTCCTGACTCCGCCCCCCGTGACGCTGGCGCGACCGACGCCGCAGTACCTCGCGACGCGGCGGGGTGCACCCCCGGCGAGCGGTTCACGGAGTCATGCGACGGCGAAGGCAACGACGTCACCTGGCGCTGCAATGACCGTCGGGAACTCGTCGTCGAATCCCGCGTCTTCGGATGCACCACGACGAGCGAACCCGGGGCCGGAACGCGAGTTTGTCCCGGGCAAATCTTCACGCGCTCGTGCTGGCCGATCGCCGATGGCCGCGCTCGCGTCGACTGGCGCTGCGACGGGAGTACCACCGCGTCGAACTCGCGTTTTGTGGAGGTCGACCAGGACTACTGCACGGCCTCGAGTGGCCCAGAAGCCGGCACGAACTTCTGCCCGGGTGAGGTCATCCTCCGAGACGGTTGCCCGTCCGGTTCGCGGCGCTACTTCATCTGCCCCGAAGACGCCGAACGGGGTTCCTCCTTTGCGTTCGCGTCGGACGCCGCGTGCGGCGAGCCCGGCGTCTGGGAGCCGATTCACCGAGGCGTCGACTTTCGTCGCTGGTTCGAAGGCGGTCAGCGCTACCGGGCCGTGCGGATCGACCTCTGCGACGCGTCGCTACGAATCGCAGCCACGGAAACCGCGGACCGGCGACAGCGGACCTCGTCGTGGGCCGCCTCGCAACGCTGGATGATCGCGGCCGTCAACGGAGGCTTCTTTCCGCCGGGCAACCCAAGTCGCCCGGATGGAATCGCGTACGGCGGCGGAAGCGAGTGGCCCGACTCGGCGAATACCGGCGCGCGTGGCTTCGTGGCGTTTGGCCCCGGGCAAACCTGGTACTCCGAGGTTGCGTTCGCCGGCCCGGCGGAGGATCTCACGCCGTGGATCGAAGAGGGCGTCTCGCATGACTTCGTCATGATCCGAGCGGGCGCGGTGCAGAGCGCGCCCCCCACCGATCGACGAGCCCGAACCGGTCTCGGATTTCCGATCGACGCGCGCACGCTCTACTTCCTCACCGTCGACGAGGTCGGCGGCTCTGCAGGAATGAGCGTCAGCGAATTCGCGGCGGCGTTTGGACGCATCTTTCCCGACGCCTGGTCGGCCGTCCGTCTCGACGGAGGCGGATCGAGCACGCTGTGGACCCACGCACACGGCGTAGCGAACCGCCCGAGTGACGGGCGCGAACGAACCGTCGCCAACCACCTCGGCGTCTTCATCGAAGGCGGACTTCGCGGCTACAACTGCCCGCGCTAAGCGCCTACCGGAGGAGGAACCCGCGCACCGCGTCCACAAACGGACCCGGCGTGTCGACGTGCGCGAAATGGCTGCTTCGATCAAACCACACTTTCTCCGCACTCGGGACGAGAGCACCGAGCCGCGCGCCAACGCTCGGCGGTACCATCGGATCTTCGCGGGCGTAGAGAAGCAGGAGCGGGACTGGAAAGGTGCCGACGGAGAGCTCGCGCAAGAAAGCCGTCATCACGTCGGGATCCAAACCGTCCGCCATCCAGCTCAAAAACGCAGCACGACCTCGCGCGCTTCGAAGCGGCTCCGCGTACTCCCGCGTTTCCTCCCGCGACTTCAGCGTCTCGTCGTAGTAGTGCACGTTTCGATAAACCCAGCGCTCCGGATC
>JBCDAA010000530.1:0-5597 GCA_039186435.1 Myxococcota bacterium
CCACCCCCCCCACTGTCGCTCGGCACCGCGTTTCCGCCCGCGGGGGTATGTGCGCGTGTTTGGGGCGCCTAACTGCCGACGAAGGCGACGAAGGGAGACGCGCACGTACCCTCACCGGAAATCGTTCCGACGCTCGGGTCTTCGTAGCGCGGGACCTGAGAGGTTGGCGATGACGGCGGGCGGGTCGTCTCGGCGTTGCTCCCACAAGCGACGAGCCAAAGGACCGAGAGAGCGCTTCGAATTCTCATTCCGTTTCTCCTTCGCGGGTGTGTACCACCTGCCTGCCGAAACGCGGCACAACATCCATCGGCGCAAAAAATGAGAAAAAAACGCCGAACGCCCTGAGACACCGCACACTCGGTGTCGACCGCGATCGCGAGGCGCCGCACCATCCGCCGATGCTCCGGTCCTTGTGGATTCTCCCGCTCGTCGCAGCCTGTGGTGGTCCTGTGCGTCCCGAAGTTGCGGAAGATCCGGTCCCGCTTTCGCGCCTTCGCTTTAACCAGCTCGCACTGCGCCTTAACCTTCCCCTCTATTGGATCGACGACGCGAACGAAAGCGGCGCACCGGACCCGAGCGAGATCGCAACACTCGCGTTCTACGCATCCGCCCCTCGCTGGACGGAGAGCGGGCGATTCACCGACGCGTTCGAGGATGCGTACGCGGCAATTCAGCGAGAAGACGGTGAAACCGCAACCTCCCCGCGTTTGCAAAGCGTTCATCAGGAACTCGGCAGCGTGGCACCGACGCTTCTTCACGCCGAGCTCGGCGACCTTCCGGGACCGCACCAGCAGTTCGCCGAAGCGATGCTTCAGGTGGGTTCAGAAATCGACGCACTCTACGCGTTGCAGGTCGGGATGACCGCGCTCTCCGAACGCGTGGCAGACGACCCGGCAAGCCAGAGTCTTTTTCGCCGCAACTGGGGTCCGCAGTGTCGCTCGCCGCTGACCGAGAGCAACCCCGCGTGTTCCGCCATCGAGGGGGCGCCGAAACAGTCCGTCGACGTCTATCCCAGAGAAATGCAGGAGGAACGCTACTTCTGTGTCCAGCTCGAGGAACGCGCGGATGCGGCCGACCTTCTCGGGCCGTTCACCGTCGTGCGGGCGGACGGAGATTCGCTGGCCGCGGTGCCCTACCACGAAGCGTACGCGCCGCAGATGGGCGCGATCGCCGAGCACCTCGACCGCGCACGCGAAGCCATCGCACAAGACCCCGCGGAAGGCGCGCTAGTCGCATACCTTCAGGCCGCCGCTCAGGCGTTTCGCGACAACCAGTGGGAACCCGCCGACGAAGCGTGGAGTCGCATGAACGCGCGGAACTCGTCGTGGTACGTGCGGGTCGCCCCCGACGAGGTGTATTGGGATCCCTGTTCCCACAAAGCGGGCTTTCATCTGACCTTTGCGCGCATCGACTCTGGATCTCTGGTTTGGCAGGACCGCCTCAACCCGCTGCAGCAGACGATGGAAGAGTCGCTGGCGTCGCTCGTGGACGACGAGGTCTACCAGGCGCGCGACGCGTCGTTTCACATGCCGGACTTCATCGCGATCGTGGCGAACTTCGGAGACGACCGCGATCCCTTCGGCGCGACCATCGGCCAGAGTCTTCCGAACTGGGGCCCAGTCGCCGAGGAGGGTCGCGGGCGCACGGTCGCGATGACGAACCTCTACACGGATGGTGACAGCCTGGCGCGGCGCCGGACGACTTCCGCGTCGCTCTTCACCGAGGCGACGATGGCGCACTACACCGACGACAGCGCGCCGGGGCTTATGTCGACGATTCTTCACGAAGCGACCCACAACCTGGGGCCCGCAAGCGAGTACCGCGTGGGCGGGCGAAGCGACGAGGAGATCTTCGGCGGCGGAATGGCATCCATGCTCGAAGAGCTCAAAGCGCAGTCGGGCGCGCTCTACTTCGTGTCGCTTCTACAGGAGCGGGGGCTGCTGACCGAAGCGCAGGCGCGAGAGACCTATGTGGATTCGATCGCGTGGGCTCTCGGACATATTTCACGCGGGATGTACACGCCCTCCGGCTGGCGAAAGGCCTACAGCCAGCTTTCGGCCATCCAGGTCGGCTTCTTGATGAACGAGGGCGTGATCACCTTTGACGAGGCAGCGTTTGCGGCCAACGGCACCGATCGCGGCGCGTTCAACCTCGATCTGGAGCGTTTTCCCGACGCGGTCGGGCGAATGATGACCGAGGTGATGCGCATCAAAGGCGCGGGCGACAAGACCGCGGCGGAAGCGCTTGCGGCGCGCTATGTCGACTCGGACGTGGTCCCGATGAGTCTGATTACCGAGCGTCATCAGCGGCAGCCGCGCGCAAGTTTTGTGTTCTCGATCGTAACCGAGTAACGGCGCCGGACTACGCGCGACACAAAAGCCGACCCACGAGGGCTTTGGCGATGACGACGACACTTCTGGTTCCGCAATGGCTCCGCTGCCTGCCAAAACGCAGCCTCCGACTGGCGCTCTTCGCGATCATCTCGCCGCTTGCGCTGCCGATGCTCATTCCCTTCGCGTTTCTTGCCCCGAAGGGATCGGTGCGGCAGGTCCTCGGAATGCAGCGCTGCGCCCTGTGAGGATCGGGTAGAGTCGCGCGCATGCGCGCAGCTCTAATCACCGACACCAGCGGCCCCGACGCCATCGAGGTTCGCGAGATCGATACGCCCGTCGCGAAGAAGGGCCACGTGGTGGTCGAAGTCGCGGCGTGTGGGGTGAACTTCCCGGACCTCCTGATGTCCCGCGGAATGTACCAGTTCAAGCCGCCGCTTCCCTTTGCGCCGGGGGGTGAGCTGGCCGGAACGATCACGGAGGTTGGGGAAGGCGTTTCCAACTTTGCGGTGGGCGATCGGGTGATGGCTCTCAACTGGTTCGGGGGCTTTGCAACCCATGCGCTGGTCGCCGAACGCCTGCTCGTTCGCGTGCCGGACGAGATGGACCTCGAGACGGCGGGCGCCTTCGCGTTTACGTACGCGACCTCGTATCACGCGCTTGTGGACCGTGCGCAGCTCGCGAAGGGGGAACGGCTTTTGGTCCTTGGGGCGGCCGGGGGCGTCGGGCTTGCGGCGGTGGAGATCGGGGCCGCGCTCGGAGCCGAGGTCGTCGCGGCGGCATCAACGGAAGAGAAGCTCGAGCTTTGTCGCGCGCATGGGGCAACGAAGACGATCAACTACAGCGACGAGGATCTGAAGAAGGCGGCGAAAGCGGCGGGCGGCATCGACGTGGTGTACGACCCCGTTGGGGGTGCATATTCGGAGGCGGCGCTTCGGGCGCTTCGACCGAACGGGCGGCTTCTGGTGATTGGATTTGCGGCGGGGGAGATCCCGTCGATCCGGCTGAACCTCGTACTGCTAAAGCAGTGTCAGCTCGTCGGCGTGGCGTGGGGTTCCTGGGCGATGGCGAACGGGGAAAAGCACCAGGCGAATATCGAGGCGCTTTTCGCGCTTTGGCGGGAGGGGAAAGTGAAGCCGCACGTGTCGAAGAGGTATCGCTTGGAGGAGGCGGCACAAGCGTTGCGGGACATGGACGAGCGCAAAGTGAAGGGCAAGGTGGTGATTACGCCCGCTGGGTGATGGGGATCGTGAGCGGGGGGATCGTGGGCGCGGGCGCAGGGCACGAGTAGGGCGCGTCCGACACCGCGATGCTGTAGTTTATGCCTACCATTCTTATTGACTTTCGTACCAAACGTAGCGGGCTTAGTTGTGCGGTACGAGTCAGAGCCCAGATTGAAGTTTGGTGGGCACAACATGATGTCGGTGCGACGGAGGACCGCACCGACTCCGCGAATCCGCGACTTCAGAACAACGCGGTGCGACGCAGCCACAACGACTTGCGTCTAGGACGACGACTGACACAGCGGACAACGTCTCGCCGGACGAGCTGACACCGTGCCGACGCCGCACAGCATTATAATCTATGCCTACCATTTTTATTGACTCTCGCACAATGATAGCGCGCGTTTAGTCGTGCTGTACGAGTCGGAACCAAGACTGAAGCTTGGTCGGCGCAATCATCGACACGCGTTGTTGCGGCACATGATGTCAGCGCGACGGAGAACCGCACCGACTCCGCGACTCCGCGACTTCAAAACAACGCAGGGCGACGCAGCCACAACGACTTGCGTCTAGGACGACGCCCTGACCTCCGCCGAACAACGACGACAACGCGCCGACTGACACAGCGGACAACGTCTCGGGACGGATCTGACACCGACGTCTCGGGACGCATCGGACACCGTACCGACGCCGCGTCTACGACTCCGCGGCGACGTAGAGCTTGCGGCTCTGGCTCGTCCCGTGAACCCAGCGCTTTCCGTGTGCTTCCGCAAACGCCTGCAGCTGATCGGGACTGCCGAGAGCCCGCAACGCGGGTGCATTCATCATGGCCAGAAACGCTGGGGGATGAATCCCGAGGTCGCCGAACACCTCCGGCACGCCGCGTTTGCTCGTTGGAGCGCGCAGAGTTCGCGCGGTCCAAGCGAGAAGCGCCCGGTAGTCGTCCGCACCGATCGGAACCGTCGTGCGCCGGGACCGCTCGGGAACCTCATCCGCAAAGGGGACGAGTCCCGCTGGCGCTTCCTCGGTCACGCGCTTCGCAAACGACGTGTGTTCTGACGCTTCCGGCGACTTGGCGAGCCCGGCTCGCACCGGGTTGAGGTCAACGTACGCCATGCAGGCAAGCAGCGCGTTCTCGTCGAGGAGCGGCTGGCAGCGAAAGCGCCCTTCCCAGAAGCGGCCTTTGCATTCGTCCTCGGCGTTCGCGCGCCGAGCGATGGACTCGTTGAGGCAGCGCATCAGCCAAGAGAGGCTCCAGAGACGCTCGCGCCAGAGGACAACACGTGCCTTCCTTTCACGGGCGCTAAGCTGCGCGAGTTCGGCGACGGCCGAGCGGAACAGCTTGCCGTAGCGCCTCGTGACTTCCTGATCGCTCCAACTCTCCGCGCGATCCTTGTCCACGCGAAGCACCACGTGAAGATGATTCGACATGACCGCATAGGCATGGAGATCGACCGCAAAGATCGCCGAGAGCTCAAGAAGCCGCTCCTCGACCCACCCCCGACGGTACTCAAAGTCCTGACCCGTATGCGGGTCCTTCCCGCACAAAAACGCCCGCCGCACACAGCGAGACATCAAGTGGTAGTAGGCCGTAGCCTCAACATCCAAAGATTCCGAACGAAGCATACCCCACCCTACCGCACCTATCGGTCATGTCAATATCAATGCCCACCATATTCTATCGTCAAGCCGCACGACCCGGGAAGCCGACCAGCCCACGGTCTTGCGATGTCAATAAATATGGTAGGCTTTGACTAGAATCGCAACGCACCGACGCCACTCCAATGTCCATAAATTTGGTAGGCTGATGCTGGGCCGAATCAGGCTGGAGTTGATGAGCGTTTAGCGGGTCCAGATGAGGGCGGTGGCGAGGCCGGCTCCGCCGCAGATGCTGACTGCGCCTTGGGTTTTGCCTTGGGTTTCAAGGCGTTCCAAGAGGGTCGCGGTGAGGATGACGCCAGTAGCCCCGAGGGGGTGACCGAGGGCGATCGCCCCGCCCCAGGCGTTGAGGATCTCGTCGTCGAGGTCGAGCTCGCGCTGGGCC
>JBCDAA010000531.1:0-5587 GCA_039186435.1 Myxococcota bacterium
CGGATGAATCGTGACGTTGGAGTCGAGGCGGTAGAGATCCATCTTGTGATCTCGGCCGAGACTTCGAAACGCGGTCGTCCAGATCCGCTTGTGAAGGGTCCACAGCGCACGCTCGGAAAGATCCGATCCGCGGAGAGCGAGGTCTGTGCTGTCCCAGGGCATCTAACGCGCGTTTCGATGTGCGCTACCCAGGACGGCGCCGGGTGTTCCACGCCACGAAGCCACACCGAATCGTACCCTGCATCTGCTTGCCGATATTGCTCCCGCCGTTCGGGTAGGCGCCTCGAACGCTGCTCTGGTCCGAATCACTCAGGGCCGCAAACCACGCGTAAAGCGAGTCGACCTCGGCCTGGTTTTCGGCGTACCAGGCATCGAGACGCTGCGACATGTCGATGCAGCCCGCGCTACCTGTTTGGCTGAGGGATTGCTCAACGATCTGCGCTTGCTCCGTCTCGAGTTCAACAAAGCGGCGCCCTTTCGTTTCGTCCGGTCCACCGCAGTAAACGAGCGCGAAGGCGAGGAGGATCAGAGCTACACGAGTCATTTCATTTCCTTTCTTTGGAATCCATCTACCGGTTTGCCGGACGAGAGAGGAGCATCAGCGCAAGCAAGACGAGCACAACGCCGCTCACGACGAACGAGCGATGGATGTTCTCGAACCACCCCCACTCGACCAGCTGGGGCGGCCGCTCGTCGAATGTGATGCGAAACCCTTGAACTGAAACAACGAAGGGTTTCAGGAGGAGCGCCACCCCACCCGTCGCAAGAATGAAGATGCCTGCGACGGGACGACGCATGCTGTTGATCGCTGCGTTTATCTCCTTCTCGAGGATCTTCCGGGCTCGCGCCGAGGGGGAGGGCGCTAACCTTGCGAGAACGCCTATGCGGGTCGCTCTACCCCCGCCCACGAGGGCACCAAGGAACACGCCGATCGCGCAGACCGCGCCGCAGATGTACTCGCCACCGATGATGTCGTTTGCGGAGCGTTGAAAAATGCCGATAAGGGACGCGCCCGCGAGAAGAGCGCCGACCCCAAAGGCGACGGGGTGCGGCGTTCCCGCGACAACCCTCGAATCAGCTACGGACATCGGTTGTTCGCCCCCGGAGTCGAGGCGGCCACGCGCCAACCGCGGCCGTCGAGGCGGGTTTCGCTGCAGCGCTGAACCGAATCTCGGACGGGGTTCCCGTTGGAACTCTCGTTGATCTGCACGGCTTCGGGACCGGTTCCGAGGAGCTCGCGCAGGAGCACGCGCGCGTCGGGATCGTCGGTGTCCCACACCACCGCGTCGATCGCGCCGCTGGGGATCGCTGCGCCGCGCGGGAAGTCGCTCGCGAGCCCCAGGAAGATCCCCGCGCCGTCCGGACCGTTCTGCACGGTGTTGTCCGGCATTTCGATGTCCGCGCCGGCGATGTTGCCGATCAGCAGTCGGCCGTCGCTTCTCGTTCGCGTCGCAATGCCGCCCGAGAGCTGAATCGCGCGCTCCACCTGGTCGGTCGCGCCGTTGAACGTGATGAGGACAAGACCGCGCAACACCCGTTCGGGAAGGCCGCTCGAGATCTCGATGAACTCCTCGTCGGCGAGGGCATCGACCTCCGATATCACGAGGTGAAAGACCTCCACCATCCGCTCGTTGCTCATTCCGCCCGGCCCGACGACCACAACCGGCTGCTCCCCGGTAGGCACCGCGTCGACGACCTCGGTAACCTGGATTCGCGAACCCGAGACGATCTCGAAGGGAACGGAGGTGCCGCCGATTTGCACGGCCGTCGCGTCATCGAAAAAGCCGCCGTCGATCGTGAACCCGACGCCGTGCGGAACTTCCGCGAGGCTTGTCGACGCGATCAGCGGCGCGCCCGCCTCGGCGGTGGTCTCACAGCAGCACACTGTGACGTCGTGATCGTAGGCACCGAGTTCGGCTGCGGGAACCGCGTCGCAGCTGAGCGTGTCGCGGGTGAGCCAGTTGTTGCCGGTGCGGCTGCCGAGAAAATAGAACGAGAAGAAGCCCGCTTCGTCGCCGGGGCGATGCTCCGAAAAGTTGTCTTGGTCGCGATAGGACGAGAGGTCTGGTCCGTTGCACCCGCGGCTGCAGTTCGTCGTGAACTGGCAGAGATTCGCGCAGCCATAGCCTCGCCGCGCGCAGGTTGTTGCGCAGCTTTCGCGGCGACGGGTCGAGGCGAGAGCAACGCAGCTTCCCTGCGCGCAGCCCGTCACGGTTTCGCCAATCGCGCAGCTGCGACGGCACATGCCGCAGTTGTCCGGATCGCTCTGCAGGTCGATGCACTGGCCGTCGCAGGCCGCGTTGTCGTCGCAGTGAAACTCCAGCGAGACGCTGCGCTCTGCCATCCCGCCGGCCATGTCGAAAAAGCGCACGCGAAAGGAGCGGTCAATCGGTTCGTCGAACTCGATGCTCTCCGCGCCGTGAATCTCTTCCCAGCTGACCTCGGTTTCGAAGCTGCCGGGGCCGGCGTTGCGAAAGCTCGCCAGGGTGGTGCCGCCAGCGTCGATCAGACTTCCGCCGAGAATCGCGTCCGGGCCGTCCGCGTGGGTGACGAGCGCCGTAAAGCGAACCGTTTCCCCTTCCGTGATCCGCGCGCGACTCGCACCGGCTTCGAGAATCATCAAATCCCCTGGCGCCGCATCCGGACCGGGGCCGCCGTCGCGATCGCCCGCGTCACGTTCTCCGCCATCGCGAGCGCCGCCATCGAGACCGCCTGCATCGGATCGCGATGCATCCTCCGAAGACGCATCAACGGCACCATCCACGTCCACGACGGCGCCATCGAGCGTTCCCGCGTCGAGGTCCGCGTCGTCGTCGCCGCCACAGGCGATCACCAAGCAAAGCGCCCCCATCATGCGAGCCTTCATTTCTTCGCTGCCTTTCGTCGATTTCGGTACTCAAAGAACAACACCACCACGGTGACGAGCACGATCAGGACGCCCGAGATGACGTTCGTCATCAGGTGGCGGCTCTCAATGCGTTCGCGGGAGTGCCAGACCGCATCCACATCGATCTCGACGTACCCGACGAGCTGAGCAAAGCGCATCCGATCGCCACGAAACGAGCCGTCAGGATTGAACGCGGTGACCCATCCGTCGGAACCGGGGCCTCCACCCGCAGCGGCGAGCAACGCGTCGAGCTCGGCCTTTCTCTGCAGCACGTTTCCTTCAACCGTTTCGTCCCGCTCGTCTTCGTCGACGCCGTCGTACGCTTCCGTCTGCAGGATGCGCATCTTTGCGACGCGGTACTCGTCGCGGTCGGTGACCGGTTCGCCCAGCTGGAGCACCTCCAGCTCGCGGCGAAGCGCCGGGTCGGACACTTCCGGACCACAGGCCGAGAGCATCATCGTGAAAATGCTGAGTTGAAAAAGAGTTCGCATGCGAGGCCTTCCTACGAACGAACGCCGCGGGTCTTCCGCGTACGAGCGCACAAGTCGTATCCGCCGCGGATACATCAAAGGTCGATCACCGGGAGCGCGTCGCCCATCTCACCGGGTTCGTCGCCGCGATCCTCACCATCGCCATGAGCGTGAAAGCGCCCCCAACACTTCACGGTGTCGTCATCGAGGCGGGCGCACGTGAATCGAATCCCTGCTGTGAGGGTGACCGCGCGACGCCCAGTGCCAAGTTCGGTTACGGCGAGGCGATCCCCTCGGTCGTTTGCCGCGACGACCCGGGTGGTGCTTCCGATCCCGAGCTCGCCTCGAAGATTTCGCCCCCAACACCGCACCGTCGCGTCATCCAAGGCCACACACGTCTGCTCGCCGCCGACGACGAGCGCCTCTACTCGCGCACCGAATCGCTGGGACGGCATGTCGTCGCCCATCTCCCCCGGCTCGTCACCGCGCACCATCGGAAACCCGCTGCCTCCAAGTTCACCGTGAGTGATTCCCCAACACTTCACCGCACCGTCGTCGAGCAGCGCACAGGTATCGGTTCCCGCGGGGTCGGCGACGACCAAGATCGCGCGCCGTCCAGTCCCGAGATCCACAGATGGCAGTGCCGCGCCCATTTCGCCTGGCTCGTCGCCGCGGTGATTCATGTCCTCAAGACCTAGATCACCAAAGTTGTTGGACCCCCAGCACTTCAATGCGCCATCGAAGAGAAGCGCGCAGGTGTGCCCCGCCCCCGCGGTGATCGCTCGAACAGGTCCTCCCAGATCCACAGACGGAAGAGCGTCACCCATCTCGCCAGGGTCGTCGCCACGCCACTCTGTGTCTCCTTGCCCCAACTGACCACTCGTGTTGGACCCCCAACACTTGACAGAGGCATCGTCGAGGAGTGCGCAAACATGACCTCCTCCAACCACCACACTTTGTGCGCTCCGGCCGGTTCCGAGATCGATGGCAGGAAGCGCATCGCCCATCTCGCCAGGGTCATCTCCCCGCCACTCGGTGTTGCCGAGGCCGAGTGCGCCAGCTTGGTTGTTCCCCCAGCACTTGAGGGCGCCGTCATCAAGAATCACGCAGGTCTGCGCTTCACCGGTCGCAATCGAGACCGCTGTTCTGCCCGTTCCGAGCTCGACGAAAGGAAGGGTCGCCATCTCGCCCGGATCGTCGCCGCGGTTGTCGCGGTCCCCGAGTCCAAGGGTCGCCCAGATGTTGCGTCCCCAACACTTCACGCGCCCAAGTTCGTCGATCACGCAGGAGTGGTCGCTCCCAGATGCAAAGGTCACCGGCCGGTTGCACCCCTCGTCCACCGCCCCGTCGCAGTCGTTGTCGACCCCGTCGCAGCTCGTCTCGGAGAGCTCGTAGCGCGCGCCATAGCTCGCCGTTCCCGCACACGCCGCCCAGCCGCTCGCGCCCGCACAGCGTTGCTCGCTTCCTGCGCAAACGCCTTCCTGTAGCGCACACGCCGGCGGTGTGAGGTCCGCCGGGTTGTCGACCACCATGTCGCAGTTGTCATCCACGCCGTTGCAGATTTCGGCAGCCGGGCCGACCGACCCTTCGCAACTCCCCCAGACGCCGCTGACGCACTCCTGCGTTCCGCTCGTGCACGCCCCTTCGCTAAGTCCACAGGATTGGGTCATCCCGTTCGTGCAGCTGCAGCCTTCGTCCATCGTGCCGTCGCAGTCGTTGTCGAGACCGTCACAGCGCGTTTCGTCGACTTCGTAGTCCGCGCCGTACTCATCCGCGCCGCAGGGTCCGAAGTCGCCGCACTCCGCGCGAGCGCCCGCGCAAACGCCGTCGAGCAAGGTGCACGATGGCGCGTCCGCCTCTTCGTCGATGCGCTCGTCACAGTCGTCGTCTTCGCCGTTGCAGCGCTCGGTCTCCGCGGGAGACACGTCGCGCGCGTCGTCATTGCAGTCCGGGCCGAGCGCACACCCCGCGCCGTATCCGTCGCCGTCTTCGTCGACACAGAGGGGGGGTGCATCATTGCCCCCATCTTCGGGAGCCGCGTCGACGACGTCCGAATCGACCTCCGGCCGCGCGTCCGTTCCCGCGTCCTGCCGCGGACCGAGACGCAGATCTCGGCTGCAGCCAAAGGCGAAGGCGACCAAAAGAAGGAAAAAGCTCGAACGAAACATGTCTCTCCCAGTCGAGCGAACGCTCGCTAGTCAGGGCTTGTCGCGAGGAGGATCCACCCGTC
>JBCDAA010000532.1:0-5586 GCA_039186435.1 Myxococcota bacterium
ATCGAAAGCTCCGTCCGCAGGCGCGCCAGGAGATGAAGGAGTGCGATGCTGTCACCGCCACCCGAGCATGCGACCACAAGGTGATCCCCCTCGCGGAGCAAGCGACGCTCGCGAATCGTCCGCCGAACGCGAGCTAGCACGCGCCGCCTTCCATCATCGCGCAGCGTCCCCGATCATCACGCGCGCTCGAGAACCATCGCGCACGCCTGGGCACCCGCCGCGCAGATGCTGACGAGACCGTAGCGCGCGTCGCGCCGGGCGAGCTCTCTAGCGAGAGTGGTCACGATGCGACCGCCCGTGGCCGCAAAGGGATGACCGACCGCGATCGAGCTCCCGAGGACGTTGAGCTTTTCAACCGGGACAGTACCGATGGCGTCTTCTTTCCAACCGCGCTCCCACGCCGCGAGGTTGCAGAGCACCTGTCCACCAAACGCTTCGTGCATCTCGACGAGATCCATGTCGTCGAGCGTGAGGCCAAGGCGCCGGAGCAAGCGCGGCACGGCGATGCCCGGGCCCATCAAAAGTCCGTCGGCAGGATCGATCGCAACGTTTTCGAACCCCTTGAGAAACGCGAGCGGCGTTTTGCCTTCCGCCTTGGCCCGCTCTTCGCTCATGAGGAGCACCGCGGAAGCGCCGTCGGTGAGAGGGCTCGAGTTGCCGGCGGTGAGCGTTCCCTGCTCGCTTCGATCGAAGACCGGCTTCAGCTTGGCGAGCTTTTCGAAGGATGTATCGCGCCGAATCAACCCGTCGCCGTTCACGTCGTCGAAGGGATGAATTTCGGCGACGAGGCGCCCGTCGTCGGTGGCCGCGGCCGCGTTTTGATGACTGCGAAGGGCGACGTGATCCTGCGCCTCGCGACCGATCTTCCACTCCTTGACCATGAGCTCGGTGTGTTCGCCCATCGAGAGGCCGGTCGACGGCTCCTTCACCCCCGGAAGCTGCGGCGCCAAGTCGCGAAGGCGGACGCCGCGAAGGTGCTTAAGCTTCGCCCACGCGCTCTTCTCTCGCGCGCTCTCACGAAGCGCATCACTCAAGCGGTCGGAGACGAGCACCGCCGCGTTCGACATCGACTCGGTCCCGCCGGCGATCGCGATTTCCTGACGTCCGAGGGCGATCGCGTCGTGGGCCGCGATGATCGCCGTCGTGCCGGTGATGCAGTTGTCGCTGTAGGTAATCGCGCGTGTCGACGCGGGCAGCGACGACGAAAACGCGACCTCTCTCGCCATGTGCGGAACGGTGGGATCGGTGACCACCCAGCCAAAGTGGAGCTCGGCAACCGCACCGGGATCGACGCCCGCCTTGGTGAGCAGTCCTTCCACCGCGTGGCGCCCCAACTCAACGGCGGAGCGATGGCGGAGGGAGGTCTGCGCTTTTACAAAGGGGGTTCGACATCCGGCGACGACGGCGACTCGAGTCATGCCCCACCCTACCAGAGCGCCGGCCCTCGATTCCCAGGTATGATGGGACGTGCGCTTCCTCTTCCTTCTTGTTCTCTTGGCGTCGCCCTTCGAAAGCTGCGGCGACGACAGCCCGCCAGGCGATGAAACCGTGCTTCCCCGGGTCGACGTCGAATCCTGCACGCGGGATGAGGACTGCGCGGTGGACCGCTGCGAGGATCGCCGCTGCCTGGCCGGCCGATGCGCGCTCGTGGCGATGACCCTCGACCGGGACGGCGATGGAGAGACGCCTCCCGTCTGTGGGGGCGCTGACTGCAACGACTTCGACCCGAACGTTTCCTCGTCCGTGGCGGAGCGTTGCAACCTTCGGGACGACGACTGCGACGGAGAGATCGACGAAGGTGCATCCACGGCGAGCGTCACCGTCAATCCGGGAATCTTTGATCGAGCTGGGCGCGTGATTCCGCTTGCCGACAGCTTCGGGGTCGCGGCTGCAACCGCCGCTGCCATCTTCGTCGTTCCGGTCTCCCTCGACGGTGAGCTCGGCACCCCCCGAGAACTCATCCGGCTCTCACGCGGAAGCCGCTTTGTCGGAATGCACGTCGCACAGCAAGGCTCGCGTACGTTGGTGGTCGCGTGGACCGACACCGGGGGTTCACTCTTCGCCGAACTCGACGGCGAGGCGTTGATGCAAGAGGGGGCGCTCGCGTGGGAAGGACCGGTTCGCGCGATTCACGTTGCGCCTCACGCGGGCGGGTGGACCCTCGCCGCCGACCGCTTTGACGAAACGTTCGAGACCGTGGAACGCGTGGCTCGTCTCGGGATCGATGCGCCGGTCGTCGTCCTGAGCGAGGGGGACGACCTGCCGGAATCCACACTGAACGTCGCATCCGCGGGCAGCCACGTCGTTGTGCCGGGCGTCGAAGCGCTCCACTTCGTGAGCGAGAGCGAGCAGGTCACAGTGCCCCTCTCGGAGGACGCCGCCACCCTCGACGTCGCCTCCGGGAACGGCGCGGCGCTCGTCCTCCGGCAGCGCGAAACGACCTTTCTCGAGCGCTACGACCTCACCGGAATGCGCGACCAGGTTGAGGCGCCGCCGATCCGCACGTCCACTCGGGTCGAATTCGTGACGATCGACGGCACGGCGCTCCTCGTCGGGGTCGGCGCGATCGGCAGCCCGCAGCTCTGGCGCTTCGACCCGGAAACCCTCACCGAACTCTCCACGCCGGACGTGGCCTTTGGAGGAACCCCGCCGGTCTCGATCGCCGTGCGCC
Source organism: Myxococcota bacterium (assembly GCA_039186435.1). Lineage (GTDB taxonomy): Bacteria > Myxococcota_A > Polyangia > Polyangiales > Houyiibacteriaceae > JALVDI01. The sequence goes on from JBCDAA010000532.1 coordinate 2,672, forward strand.
CAAGCGCGATCGGCAGCTACGCGCCAGGTGCGAGGCTGCTCTCGATCACGACGAGGTGCGAGTGATCAGAACGCGCCGGTGAAGAGCGCGACGTGAACCTGCGCTTGGTTCTGTCCGCCGGAAAGCCACTGCGCCTCCCGGTCGTAGGTGGCTCGAATCGACAGTCCCGGAACACCGAGCTGAAGACTGCCCTCGTTGATGCGAAACAGTCCACCGCCGGCACGGGCCGCGCGAGCACGCTCCCGCATCCGTCGCTGCGCCAGAGGTTCTTCTGCGGCTTCGGGCTCCGGTTCGGCGTCCTCCTCGAGTTCGCCATCCCCTTCGTCGACTTCATCCTCGTCGTCGTCGTCGTCCCCAGGGTCGTACGCGGTCATCGCAAGGGTGAGGACCATCGTGGGAATAATCAGCGCCATTCCCGCGGCGAGCATTCCCACCGCCGCGTTTTCTCGATCCTGATTGTCGATGGCGTAGTAGCCCGCGATCGCGCCAGCCCCCGCACCAACAAGCGGAAAGACGATGAACGCCCAGGTGTCGTGAAGACCGGCAAGCGCAGGGATCGCAAAGCCAACTTCGGCGCCGATGATGCCGAGACCGATGGTCCCCTTCGGAGTCGCCTCGATCTGGGATCCACCGCCCATCATCTGAGCGTGCGCCTGATCCGGCACGGCTACCCCCACCATCACAGCGATCGCGGCGGCGCCTGCGAGACGCCTCAACTTGGCTGACATCGATCCCCTCTCCTTACCTTCGGATGCAAGCTGCGGATGCGGACGTTACACGTCGGCATCATCACCGGCAACGGACTTTGCGTAGCACACTGCACCGCCGTGGGGACAGTTGCCGGGAGGGAAAGCGGCGTTCATTCGCGGGGTTTGTTGATTTGGGCCTGGCCGCCTTGACGTTTTCCGAGCGCCCGATTATTTAGCATGCGAAATATCGGCGTACGAATGAAACCCGTCGACAACGACATCGACCGCATCCTTGAGGCGATCGTGTACCTCTACACGGAGTCCCGTCGCGCCACGAAAGAGCTGGCGCGCCACCATGGGCTCACCGGTCCGCAGGTCACCGCGCTCAAGATGCTGGAGGGCTTCGGCCCGATCAGCCTTTCGCGACTTTCGGCACGGATGAGCGCACGAAACTCCACAGTCACCGGCATCGCGGACCGGATGGAGCGCGACGGGCTCGTGGAGCGTGTTCGAAGCGACGAAGATCGACGGGTCGTCCTCATTCGACTCACGGCCAAAGGCCGCGCCCTCGCTCAAGAGATCCCGGTGGCGAGCATGGCGATGTTTGGAAAGGCACTGCGGTCCCTCGACGACCGCGATCGAAATGAGCTGAAGCGAATCTTGCGGGTCCTGACCGATCGGGTTCGGTCCGACGTCTCCGCAGAAACACGCCCAGGAGGCCAAGATGGCGGTGGAAGATAAAGTTGTCGTCACGTGCGCGGTGACCGGTGTGCTTGCGAACCGCGAGCAGTGTCCAGGTATCCCCTACACCCCCGCGGAGATCGGGGAGGAGTGCAAACGCGCGTACGACGCCGGCGCATCGGTCGTGCACATCCACGCGCGACAGGACAACGGGCAGCCGACGTTCGATCCGAAGACCTTTGGCCGCATCAAGGAAGAGGTTCGCAAGCGCTGCCCGATCATCCTGAACTTCTCGACGGGCACGATGCTCGACGACGTGAGTCAGCAGATCGAGTACATCAAGACCGTTCGACCAGAAATCGCCGCCCTCAACATGGGCTCGATGAACTACTCGAAGTACTCGAAGCGCCGAAAGAAGATGGTCTTCGACATGATCTTCCCGAACAAATACGCGAAGATCGTCGAGCTCCTTGAGGCGATGAACGAAGCGGGCGTCAAACCCGAGCTCGAGTGCTTCGACACAGGGCACACCCACGGGACGTGGCCGCTCTTCGACATGGGCGTACTGAAAAAGCCTGCGCAGTACAGCTTCATCGTGAACGTCCTCGGCGGCATTCCGCCGACGGTCGAATCGCTGCAGCTGCAGGCGCAGATCATGAACTCCATCGTGCGGGACACCGGGGAGAAGCCTCGTCCCGCGGAGTGGGAGGTCATCGGGATCTCCCATTGCCACTGGCAGATGCTCGCCAGCGGCCTGGTGCTCGGCGGTAACATTCGCACGGGTCTCGAGGACCACCTCTATCTGCCCAGCGGCGAGATGGCGGCAAGCAATGGCGCCATGGTCGAGGCGGCGGTTTCCCTGACGCGCATGACCGGACGCGAGCCTGCGACGGTGGAAGAAGCGCGCGCGATCCTCGGCCTCGAAGCGTACGACGCCGGACGACAGGCAGCCCTCGACGTCGGCCATGCGGCGCCTCAGGCACAGGCATGAGCTACGAGACGATCACCGTCGCCCAAGACGGGCACGTGCTCACCATCACCCTGAACGTGCCCGAACGAAAAAACGCGATGGGCCCGCTGATGGTGAACGAGCTCCTCTACGCGCTCGATGACGCGAAAGACGACAAAAGCGTTCGCGTCATCGTGCTGACGGGGGCGGGCAACGCCTTTTGCGCGGGAGGCGATCTCAAGCAAATGGGCGGCGGCGCGGGCAAAGTTCTCAAGTCCAAAGGAGACTACGCGGATCTGCTCGCCCGCTTTCCAAAGCTCGGCAAGCCCACCGTCGCGCGCCTCAACGGCTACGCCTACGGCGGCGGACTCGGCCTCGTCGCCTCCTGCGATTTCGCGGTGGCCAAAGCGAGCGTCAAGGTTGGCACCCCGGAGATTCACCGTGGACTCTTTCCGATGATGATCATGGCGGTCCTCGCGCGCATCGTTCCGCGCCGAGAGCTGCTGACGATGATGCTTCTCGGGGATCGCCTTCTCGCGGAGGACGCGCTTCGGGTCGGGCTCTTAACGCACGTGGTTCCCGACGACGAGCTCGAT
>JBCDAA010000533.1:0-5570 GCA_039186435.1 Myxococcota bacterium
GCGTGGGAAGGAACCTTGACGCTGCTCGATGGCCGCCGACTCGTAGGCGAGTCGGAAAGCGAGTTTGTCTCCCACAACGGCGCGGCGGTGTTCCGAGTGCGTCGCTGAGGGCGCGGTGGCTATCGCGCGGAACACTTTCGATCGATGCTGCATACCTTCAAACTGCACAACGGTCCTGGCCTTGGTGCCCCGCATCGCGCCGGTAGACGTTTGGCAACGCCCCTCCGATCCCTTTGAGAGGCCGAGCACAAAGGAATGGTGGTCATGACGTCTCCCATCATCGGACTCCACTTCGCTCAAAACACTGATCGCCCGAGCGAAGTAGCTTCCTGGCTTAGCGACGGAACGCTCGTGATTCGTGAGCTCAAGCCGAGCGGAACCGAAACTCGATTTGATCTAAGTCACTTCGTCGGAGACCCGTGGGACGCGAACGAGAGCATCTATGGGCTCGCCCTCTCCGATGACCATTTGCTGATTCAGTTCGGCTCACGAATCGTGCTTCTCGATCGGGACCGATACCAAGTTCGATGGACCCAAGAAGGAAAGTGGTGGAACGGACTCACCCTTCGTCGCGGACTCGTGCTCTATCACCGACCCACTGAGGACTATCTCGGGGAATGCCTGGCTCTCGACTGCAACACAAAGCAGGTACGAATGCGCGAACCGGGCAAGATCATCGCGGCCGGGCGGGATCACGTGTTCGTACGGGAAAGGTCGCTGAATCACTCTCGGGTCCGAAAGTTCGATCTCAGATCGATGGAGTGTGTCGTGGAAACACCCATCGAGCGCCGCGCAAAGGTGCAACCCTCGCATGACGGTCGCCTCACGCTCGTCAGCATTCCCGGCGCGCTCTCTCTCGTCGATGAGGTAGGCGAGCGCGTCGTTGCGCCAATCGAACTCGACAGCAAGACGTGGGCGTCGTGGCCAGACCAGTTGCTTTGGTCGGAGGGACACGGTCACTTTGCAGCAAGGTGGAATGCAGAGGTGGCGGTCTACAACCTCGCGACCTCCAGGTGGTCCCGATCGCACGCTCTTCAAGATCCAGAGGAGCCCGTAAATCTAGTTTGCCTATCGGACCGCTATCTGGTCGTCGCGCACCTCGAAGCAGAACGCATCTTCCCGCTCAATCCAGAACTGAGTGGCTGGCAGGATGCCCGCGAGCGGAGTGGGGCTGCCTACATCGCCACCGATGAAACTGTGTGGCAGTGGAGGAAGGACGGAACCTGGTCGGCGTTCGTACCGACGCCGGTTCACAGGTAGCCCTGGCGCTGTGGTCGAAGGTGGCCCGAACTGGACCACACTTGGACCAAACAATGGAGCCACCTACCAGACTTGAACTGGTGACCTACGGTTTACGAAACCGTTGCTCTACCAACTGAGCTAAGGTGGCGAGGGAGCGGAACTTATTCGCCCCCGCGAGGATGTCAACCCGGCAGGGTCGGTTGCTCAAAAAAGCGCCGATGCTATGCGAATTCGATGAGTCGGTTCGCCCTCGTCGCCCTTGGTTTCTTTCTCCTCCCCGCACTGGGAACAGCCCAGGTCAGTCAGCGGCAAGCGACCCGGCAGGTGCAGCAGGCGACGGGCGCCTCGGGAGCGGCGGCGCAGCGAATCGCCCGGATCTCGATGGAGGTGATGGGGCCGATTCTGAACTCGCCGGAGTTTCGGAACGCGCTGATGAACCACCCGCGGATTCGAGCCGCGTCCTCCCAAGCGGAAGCGAACGCGATCGCGCAGCAGATCGGTGCGCAGCTGAGCTCGCGGGGAATCGCTCGGCTTCCAGACGCGTCGATTCGCGACTGGCACCGCCTTCGGCGCCAGATGACGTCCCACCAGGCGCTTTGTGCGGGCATGTGGACGGGCGCGATGCCGCAGGGCGCGCTCGGCGCAGGCCTCGCGTCCCTGAACGACACGGACCTTCGACGCTGGATGCAGATCTCGGCCGAAGCGATGATGCTGGAAGTGCGTTCGACGACACGGGTACGTCGCGCAGACGCGGGCGCGCTCGTCCGCCAGGTTCGCAACTCCCTCGCAGGTCGAGAGCAAACGCGCTTCGACGCCGCGCTCGGATCCTCGAACGTCGCGGACCAGTGCTACCTGACGCAAACCGTCGACCGCTTTGCGGCGTCGCTTCGGGGCGCAGCGCAGGTGACCTTCTTGCGCCAGCTCGCGTCGCTTATGACACCCAGCGTCTGACCCGGCCTCTGAACCCGGCCTCTGAACACCCGGCGTCTGACACCGCTAGAGCGTTCGGTAGACGCGACGTTCGATCGCCACGACCGCGATCAGCACGACGATTTCGCCGAGAAAATATGCAACGCCAAGGGGCTTCAGGAGCTCCCAATGAACGGCCGTGAGGATCGCGCTCAGCACGCAGTAGCTGGAGTTCGCGATCATCACGATCGCGAGCCAGTGGCGGCGAGTGGTGTCCGCGAAACGAAAGCAGCCAAAGGAATAGAGTGCGAAACCAACGCCCGCGATCCCAAGGGCGCGAACAATTTCGACGGGCATGCCGATCCACTCGTGAACGGCCGGAAGAATCAATCCGAGGCTAACCGCGGTGACGACCGCGCCGACGCCGTCGAAGAGAAAGATGGTGCGGTGGTTCAGCACGCAGCGGAACCCGTTGCGTCACCGCTTCGGTGCGTCAAGTCCGAGCGACGCTAATTCCAACGCTCGCGAATGCTCCACGACCCGTCGAGCCGAACGACCCGGCGACCGTGCGCACTCGTGTCTTCGCGAACTTCCTCGGGCGTTTCCTGCCACACGATCTCGAGAATCGAACCGGACGGGACGATGCCCTGCACGTGCATCCAAAACGAAACCTCCCGTTCGCCCTGCTGAATCGCGACGGCGCCAACTTCTTCGAGCCCCTCGAGATAGCTGGCGGCGCGCGCTTCGGAAACGCGCCCAAGCGCACCGAGGATCGCCGGCGTGGGGGCCTCATCCACCCATCGCCCGCATCCATGTTCCCAGTCGCAGGGGGCCTCGTCGTAGCCGGGTGGGAGCGGCGTCGTTCTCGGCCGCGCACACGCCCCCTGGTTGCAGGGGTCAACCCACGAAAACGAGTCGACGCGAATCTCCGCCAGGCCTTCGTCCGTGAGCAGGTTGCGTTGGAGGGTCTCGAAGGTTTCGCGCTCCGACGCAAACACCGCACGGAGCTCCGCGTCAGTCGGCCGAGCCTCCGGGGCGAGCACCCCGAATACCGCCTGCCAGAGCGATCCAAACATCGCGAGCGCCGCACTGAGGAGCGCACCTCCGACCATCCAGCGCCGCAGCATCGACGCTCGAACCAGCCCGTCGCGGGAGCCTATTCCCGAAACCCTCCGAAGCGTGCGCGATAGGCGCCGGGACTGACGCCGAGAGACTTTCCGAACTGACGGCGAAGCGACTCGGCCGATCCGAAGCCACTTCGGGCCGCAACCTCCGCAAGAGACGCCTCCCGATCGTCCTCGAGGATCCGCCGCGCCGCCTCGAGACGAATCTGCCGCACCTTTTCGGCGGGCGTCGCGCGAACGGTCCGCCGAAAAACACGCGCGAAGTTTCGAGGACTCATGCCGACGCGCGACGAGAGCGCCGGCACACGTAGGTCCGCCGCCGGATGCCCTTCCATCCACGTAAGCAGTTCCGCGATGCGGTCGTGGTCGCAGCGTTGGCTCGCGAGCACCGAACTGAACTGCGACTGGCCGCCGGGGCGCTTCATGTAGAGAACGAGCAGACGCGCGACGTCGAGGGCAACCTCTCGTCCGAAGTCGTGCTCGACCAGCGCGAGGGCCAGGTCGATCCCCGCGCTCACGCCCGCGCTCGTCCACACCGATCCGTCGTGTGTCCAAAGCGCGTCGCCCTCGACGTGAATCGCGGGAAAGTGCCGCCGCATGCGATCGACGAGCAGCCAGTGCGTCGTCGCGCGATGTCCATCGAGACGGCCGGCCTGCGCGAGACGCCACGACCCGGCGCACACCGACGCGAGACGTCCCGGCCACCGCCGCACCGCGCGGAGAAGGAGCGGCGAAGGTTCCGTGTCTGGATCGTTGAGAAGCCCAGGGATGACGAGGGTCGCGCGGGCCGAACGACGACGCACGAGGGGCGCCGCATCGGCATCCGCATGAAGCACCAGGCCCGCGGCGCTGCGCACCGGCGCGGTACCGGGCGAAACGTACGAAAGGCGGTAGCCCGCAGCGCGACCGGTCGCCTCGAGGTAACGCGTCGTGGACGAAAAGACCTCGGCCGGCCCCGCGACGTCGAGGAGCTGCACGCCCTCGCGCAGCCAGAGAAGAACTTCGCGGGTCATGGCAGAAAATGTGGGCCTAATGTCATTTCAGCCACGCGCAGCATGACCCACACTGATGGCATGCGGCAAACGCTTCCCTCAACCTCCACGCCGGTGCTCGCCGCCGGCTTTCTCGTTCTAAAGGTGCGGCAGCGAGTTCGGCGCATGGGACAGATCCTCGGGATTCGGCGACCGACTCCGCTCCCACCGGAGGCGCTGACCCCGCCGGATAGCGCACTCGCGAAACGCGCAGACGAGCTCGCGATGGACGCGTATTCGGGGGCGCTCCTTCGCCACAGCCAGCGCACCTGGGGTTACGCCGTGGCGGTTGCGGCGCACGAGTCGCTGTCTCCCGATCCGGAAGCGCTCTACGTCGCGTGCCTCCTCCACGATCTCGGACTGACGCCGCGCTTCGCGGGGGAGGAACCCTTCGAACTTCGCGGCGCCAACGCCGGGCGCGCGCTGTGTCATCCGGATGAAAAAGCCGACATCGTGCACGAGGCGATCGCGCTCCACACCTCCCTTCGCGCCGCCCTGGGTCCGCCCGAGGTTCGTCTTGTTCAATCCGGCTCGGGCGGCGATTTGGCGGGGCTCGACGCGGAGCTCGTCCATCGCGAAACCGATCGCATGATTCGCGCGCGCTGGCCGAAACCGGAAGGCGACGTCGACGACGTTCTTTGGGCGCTTCGCCGAGAGACCAAAGCCCACCCGAAGTCGCCCGGGGCCGGGTTGATTCGCGTGGGCTTTGAGCGCGAGGCCAAGGCGTACCAGCGGAAGCTTCGCTAGATCGCCCGGGAACTCCTGGGGCGCGGCGAACACTAACGCCGCATGCGCCGCTTCTTTGCCCTCGCGATCGGTGTGTTGGGCGCCACGTCCGCGAACGCCCAACCTTGTGAGATCGAAGGCTTTCTTCGGGAGGTTCGCCTCGTTGTCGTCGATGCGGAAGTTCCGGTTCGGGTGCGTGCGCTCGTGACCGCGCGACCCACGGCGACCGCGCGAACCGAGGTGGACGTGAACGGCTCCCTCGCCTTTCGCGCCCATGGCGAGGACCTCCCCTTTGTCATTCAGCGTCGCGTCACCACCGGTTTCGGCATGGTGTCCCTCACGCGGGAAGCGCGCATCGAGCGAGTGCGTCAAACGCGCCGCGGACTCACCGCCACCGCGTATCTCAACCCGTGGACGAAGATCCGTAGGCTCTCCTTTCCGTGTGAAGCGATCACGCTCCAGGGCGAACCCACCGAGACCCCCACCCCGCTTCGGGATCTCGCCGACGGAGTCCAGATGCGCGCGCTCCCGAACATCC
>JBCDAA010000534.1:0-5565 GCA_039186435.1 Myxococcota bacterium
AACGCTGCGAAGCAGCGGAGGCGAGTCGCAAAGCGAGACGGCGACACTGCGAAGCAGTGGCGCTGCATCGCCCGGGCAGTCACCCAAACCTCGCTTCGGTGATCCAAGCCCGCGATCCGAAACGGACCACGAGACCTGAAGGGAGGGAGCGGGGTGGGGGGTGACCGACCATCTGGCCAGCGTCGCGACGAGCGAAGCTCGTGCGCGTCGCGCAGCCGAAGCGTAGCGAAGCGAAGCGGAGGGAAACCAGCGGGCGGGAACCCCCCACCCCGCTCCCGACCGGCCGTTCGAGATCCGAACTAAACCAAGCCGAACCAAACCAAGCCGAACCAAACCGAGCCGAACCAAACCAAGCCGAAACCGAAACTACTCGCTCAGACGATCATCGACATCCACTTCGATACCCGCCATCGCGAGAAGCCGAAGCGCATTACTCGTCTTCACCACCCCCGGCTGAAGCTCATAGTCAAAGATCATTTCGCCGTCCTTCATCACGTCCGTGAAGTGCACGTTGATCACCTGACCCGGCTGCTCGTCCTCCAGCTCCGAAAGCGCGATGTCATGCGTCGCCGCGAGCCCGCTCGCCCCTCGATCGAGAAGATGGCGCAGGATTGCTCTCGCGCCGAGATGCCGCGCGCGCGCGTTGGTGCCGCGGAGGAGTTCGTCGAGCAGGAAGAACACCGCGGGCTCGTCAGCGGCCGCCTCGACGACGCTTCGAAGCTTCGTGAGCTCCGCGTGAAAGTAGCTGGCACCTCGCTGGAGAGAGTCGTCGATGCGCATGCTCGCGCGCAGCCTCATCGGACGAACCCGAAACGAGGACGCGACCACGGGGCCGCCCGCGAACGCCAGAGCGATGTTGAGACCGACCGCCCGCAGGAGCGTCGACTTTCCCGCCATGTTGGAGCCCGTCACGATGAGCACCGAGCCCGCGCGCGGGGTTGCGACGTCGTTCGCGACACGTTCGTCCGGCTGCAGAAGCGGGTGCGCGAGCCCCTTGGCCTCGAGCGGCTGGTCGTGGTCGCCGAGTTCTGGAAGCGACGCGGCAGGATCCTGATGCATCAATGTCGCGAGGCTCGCGAGCGCCTCGAGTTCGGCGAGCGCGGTGAAGGCTTCGCTGAGCTGATTGCCGACGTCTTCGTTCCAGCGTTCCAGTCGGAAGAGCACGTGCAGATCCCAGAGCGTCGCGAGGTTGACGACGAAGTGAATCGGGAACTGCGTATGAAACTCCGCGAGGCCCGCCCAGCGGTCGAGGCGGCCCATGTAGGCAGAGGGCGCTTTGCCCGTGAGGTGCATCCGCGTTCGGAGCGCTTGGAGAAGAGGCGCCTCGAACTTCGCCTCCTCCGTGTGCACGAGCATCTTTTGAAACGCTTCGGCGTAGCCCCGTCGAGCGGCGATGAGCTGAAAGGCGTCCACCGCGCGGCGCGCCATCCCGAGGGCGAGGAGCGACTGGAGAACGAGTGCCGCGACCCACGCGATGGGAGGCAGCGCGCCGAACTCGCTCGCGATATAGAGGCCGAGCACGACGAGGGGCGCGACGTGAATCACCGGGACAAGCGCGCTTCCAAGGACCAAGGGCTTTCGCTGCGTGAAGGCCAGAAATGGCGATCCGTCGAGCTTCGATTCGCCCTGGGCGCGGCCGGCGTAGGCTTCGAGGGCCTCCCGAAAGTCGAGATTCGCAGCAAGCTCGGCCACCGCCTGCTGTCGCTCGGCGATCGTCTCCACGCTCGCGGGCGCACCCAGCCACGACACGAGGGTGTCTTCGCCCTCCTTCGTTCGTGTCACGTCGATGCGCTGCATCAGCGAGCCCGCGCCGACGAGATCGAGGTCGACCGCATAGGGATGAGTCGGGGGCACGGCGCCTGCCGCAGGGAGCTCGAGCCAGCGTCCTTCTAGGCGCAGTAGATGTCGCTGGTGGACCGCCTGGTGCGCTTCGGCGAGGCCCTGTTCCGAGAGAACCTTCGCGTGCGCGAACACCAACGCGATGAAGGTGAAGATGCTGGCGCCCCCGGCCGCGAGAAGGGGCGTGCTCTCTTGGCTGATCCCAGCGCCGCCAAGAATCAAGATCGCGAGAAACGAAAGAAGTCGGCCGAGAGAGAGCACGCCGGCGCGGCGCTCCAGGCGTTCGACGTCTGCCGTCCAGCGAGTGAGACGTGCGCGATGATCCTCCGTGGCGTTCACGCGGGGAGCTTAGAGCACATCTGAGAATGCGCCGCTGCGTATTTTAACCGCCAACGGCCGCGTATCGACGCGGCCGAGGGCAAGAGGAAGCCGCCTTAGGCAGCTGCGTCGACGGGCTTCGGGGGTGGCGTCGTCGGTGTCGTGGTCGGCTCCTTCGCTTCTCGATCGCGGCGGCGACCTTCGGCGAGCACCTTCTCCGGCACAGGCCGGAGGTTCCACACAATGCCCACCCAGCTCAGCATCTTGAGCACGTAGTACGTGACATCGATCTCCCACCAGTAGAACCCGTTGCGGGCGGACGACTGATAGCGGTGGTGGTTGTTGTGCCAGCCTTCGCCAAGGGTGAGGAGCCCGAGGAACATGCTGTTGCGGCTGTCGTCGGTCGTCTCAAAGCGCCGCTTTCCATACACGTGTGCGAGCGAGTTGATCGTAAACGTGATGTGCCAAAGAAGGACGGTGCTGAGAAAGAACCCGATGAAGAGTCCCGGCAGTCCAAGCCAGTAGAGCAGCCCGACCGCAAGAAGGGTGGGCGGCACCAAGTGAAACTTGTTGAGCCAGACGAGCTCCGGGTAGCGGGCGAAGTCGCGAATGCGGTCGTATTCGGTGATCTCGGATCCGTCGACGAAGAGCCAGCCAAGGTGGCTGTACCAAAAGCCCTCGCGAACCGGGCTGTGAAGATCGCCTTCCTGATCGGAGTGCTTGTGGTGTCGCCGGTGATGGGCCGCCCACCAAAGCGCGCCCTTCTGCGCGCTGCTCTGCGCGAGAAACGCGAGGATGAACTGAAAGACGCGGCTGGTCTTAAAGGTGCGGTGGGAGAAGTAGCGGTGGTAGCCCGCGGTCACGCCCCACAGGCGGACGAAGATGAGCACGACACAGGCAACGGCTGCCTGCCAGGTGACTCCGGAGTAGATGGCGCCGAAGATGGCGAGATGACACGCGACGAACGCAGCCGATCCCGGCCAGTTCATGCGCTTGTGGATGGTCCAATGGGGCGCGCGTTGTTCGCTATCCATGAAAGCCACCCTAAGGGGTGGTGAAAAACGCTGCCGTCATGGTTCGGTCTGACTCTGTAATTCTTATGTCACTACATCCGTGACACGTGATTGCGCTCGCTCGCGGGGGTGATCAGGGCTCGTCGGGAACGTAGCGAAGGATGTCACCTGGCTGACACTCGAGGTACTCGCAGATCTTCGCGAGCGTCTGAAACCGAACCCCCCGAACGTGCCCGCGTTTGAGGAGCGAGAGGTTGGCGGGAGTGATGTCGATGAAGGCCGCGAGGTCTTTCGAGCGAACCTTTCGGGCTTCCATCACGACTCCGAGTTCCACGACGATCGGCAACTACACGAACTCTCGGTTTTCGCGCTCAAGGCGGCGGGCTTCGACCATGATTCGAGAGAGTGTCCACACCGCGAGCGACGCGACAAGGCCAAAGGCATTGGCGGAGCCAAACTGAAGGCTCAGGCGCCCCTCCCCCGGGGGGGTGCCGATGCTCAGAAGGAGGCTGACGATTGGCGCCGTCAGGATCGCGGCGAGACTGGAGAGCGCGAGAAGGCCGGCGAATCGCGTGAGCGCGCGGACGACCTCGTCGGCGAAGACTTCTCCTTGGGCCACGCGGCGAAACCCTCGAGCGAGGGCCCAGAGCGCTCCCCCGGCGAGGCACGAGGCGCTGAGGGAGAGACACTGCGAGACGAGGATCTGCGCGGTGGACGCGTGGCCGAGCGACGAAAATCCGAGAGGGGCGAAGAGCGTTTCCGCGGGCGCGAGAAACACGCCGAGGGCGGTCGCGACCGGCGTTGCGAGGGCGAGCCCTGCGCAGGCGAACCACGAGATGCGTGCAAGGCGGGTGATGCGTCGGAGATCGGTCATGGGGTACTGCTACGAACCGGACAGCCGTCCGTGAGGAGAGGAAAAATGGCGTCGGCGGCGAGCGAAAAGATCGCCTGCTGTCGCGCGGAATCGTTGTAAGCGTGCCCCGTGAACGCCACAACGGCGCGGAGCGAAGGCACAACGATCGAATACTGGCCTCCGTTCCCACGCGTCTGAAAGGAGCGCACAAGGTCGTCCTCGACGGGTTCGAGCCACCACAGATAGCCGAAGCGCGGTCCGGGTCCTCGGGAGAGCGACGCCTGCACCGAGAGCATGTCGGTCGCGTACTCCTCGGAGAGGATCTGCGTGCCTTGATACGTGCCACCGTGGAGGGTGAGGAGTCCGATTTTCGCGAGGGTCTCCACCGAGGCCTGCAGATGCCCGCCCGCGTCGGTCACGCCGAGGGGCGTCGATTCAAACTCCGCTTCGCGAACGCCGAGCGGTTCAAAGAGCCACTCCTGCGCGAGATCGGGGAGCGGTCTTCCCGCCGCGCGCGCGATGATCTCGCCAAGCACGACGACGCCGGCCGTGCAGTACGAGTAGCGCTGCCCCGGCTCCTCGATAGCTGGAATGCGAAAGAAGAACGAGAGCCAATCGTCGGTGAGGTACATGTACTCCTCGTTGCCCGCTGAGCGAATGTTCCAGTCGTTGCAGTCGAGGCCGCTTTGCATCGTCAGGAGGTCTTCGACGGTGATCGGATTCGCCCAGCTCTCGGGCGGCGCCCGTTCCGGGAAGAACGTGAGGATGTCGGTGTCTAAGGACGGGATGATCCCGCGGTCGAGCGCCATGCCGACGAGGAGGCCTGTGATCGATTTGGTGCTCGATCGAAGGTCGTGCGGCGTCGAGGCGTCAAAGCCGTCTCGGTGATGTTCGGCGACGACCTCGTCGTCGCAAACGACAACGACGGAGTCGATGGGAAGTTCGTCGACCTGAACCCGGACCTCCTGCCAGGCACGCTCGAAGCCTTCGGTCACGTCTGCCCGCGGAAGCGCTTCCGATTCGGTGGGCGGCGGGGTCGCGCTCGTACAACCCAGCCAAAGGATGCTGGAAAGCGGCAAAATTCTTCGCATACGTAATTTCTGTAAAACAGAAATTGATTTCTGTAAAACAGAAACTATGGCCAGATTACCTCGACCCGGAATCCCTCGGGGGTGGCCGGAGCTGTCCGCCGATCGAGCAGGGCGTCCACGTGGCGGTCGAGCCAGTCGACGAGCGGATACCGAACCTCGCTACCGTCGAAGTTGTCCCGCTCGATGATCCGGGAGCCTTTTCCATTGGCCGTGACGAGGTACCAGGCATGACGGTCCGGGTGGCTTCCGATGGCGACGCGGTTGGGAGCGATCGCTTTCGGGTGGCGGCGCGCATCCTCGGTTAAGGGTTCGACGTCTTCGAGGGACCCAATGTACTCGGAGTTCACCGTCCCCGCGACGGCGACGAGCGCGAGAACGTCAGGGTGCAGCTCGCACGAGAGGGCAGCTTCGACATCGCGGACGGAGGCGAGCTCGACGGTGATGCGTTCCG
>JBCDAA010000535.1:0-5554 GCA_039186435.1 Myxococcota bacterium
CGAAACCGTAGGGCACCGTTTCGTCCGCGCGCACATAGATCTCGTCATCGGCCTGGAGGCGCGCGTTGTTCAAGAGTGCTTCCTCAAGCCGTTCCGCTGGCACCGCGGTTTCTCCGAGGTAGACGGTGCGGTCCGCGTCGATCGTGAGGATCAGCTTTTCCTCGTCCTGGTCCATCCGCGGCGCACGGGTTCGCGGCAGGTCGACCTCGACGCCCGTGCTGAGCATCGGCGCCGCGACCATGAAGATGATGAGGAGCACGAGCATGACGTCCACGAGGGGCGTCACGTTGATTTCACCCAGGGGAGCGCGACCTCGGCCCCCGCCGCCGGTGGACATCCCCACTTCAGGTCCTCAGGAAGTGGCGGCGGACGATGTTGAGGTAGTCGTTCGAAAACGTCTGCAGCTCGCTTTCGAGGACCTGGATGCGTCGAACGAAATAGTTGTAGGCCATGACGGCCGGAATCGCCGCGAGCAGTCCGATCGCGGTGGCGATGAGCGCCTCGGCGATACCCGGCGCGACGACGTCGAGGCTCGCGCGCGCCAGGGAACCCATGTTGTGGAACGCAACCAAGATGCCCCACACCGTTCCGAAGAGACCGATGAAGGGAGCGGTCGCGCCCGTCGTGGCGAGAAAGGGAAGCATCGCTTCGATGGCGGTCATCTCTGTTGTCGCGGTGCGACGGAGGGCGCGCTCGACGTTTTCGATGTCGCCGAGGTCCGTCGCGGAGGCCGCGCCCATCACGCGGGCGAGCTCGACGTAGCCGGCGCGAAAGACCGATGCGATGGGCGAACCCTCGAAGCCGCCGACCTGCGCGTAGAGGCTTTCGAGGCGTTCGGTGGTCCAGTTCGGGCCCTCGTCGCCGCCCCAGAAGGTGTCGAGGAAGCGCCGGCTTCGGCCGCTCGCTTGCGCGAGACGTACGAGCTTGGCGCCCATGATGAACCAGCAGACCAGCGCCATGAGAATGAGGATCACCATGACGCTCTGGACGACCCAGGACGCTTCTAGGATCAGCTTCCAGGGGTCCAGCGCCTCGTGCTCGCCGCCGCTTGGGGGAGCCGTCTGCTGGAGGGACACCAGGCTGGCGTAAAAGACGTTCGGCATCGCGGCGGTTGAATCACGGCCGAGGTGACCCGGTCAACCAGCCCTCGCCTCATTGACGCTTACGCCAGAAGGGTGGGCAGACTTTTTCGTACCTGGTACGGCAGCTCGGATGAGCAGATTACGCCGCGATTTCAACGGCTTGCGCCACGGTGGGCAGACTTTTCTGTACCTGGTACCGCTCTCGAGTCAGGTGCGCCCGCGAAGGTGGGCAGGCTTTTTTGTACCTGGTACTGCCCGGTTCGATCCGTCGAGGCGTTCGGTCAGTCGAGGGCGTCGTCGGCGGAGAGCTCGATGTCGAAGCGATCGAAGTCGAGGCGCACGTTGTTTCGAAGGTTGAGAAACCAACGGAAAAGGGGTCGGAGTTGAGTCATGAGAACCTCTTTCACTCCGAAACGTGCGACTGATAACGCGCCGCGTCAACCAGCGAGTGCGTCAATTTGCGAAACAGACATCTCGAAACACGAACGTAACCCACCGTATACGCAATGAAAATAGAAATGCTGGAGGTTTGACGGGAATGACGCAACGCGTTATCTACGAGATGTCCGATTCGCTACAACGCAATGCGTCAGACGCGCCGCGTTAGAAAGGTTCGCTATGACTGAGCTGACTCACCAACTAGACGAAAGTCGCGCTCGCCTTCGCGCCCAGCTCGAGGACTTCGTGCAGCGAACGCGCGAGGCCAGCGCGACCTTCATGAGCGACACCCGAGGTGCAGGTCGCAAGCTCGGTGGCACCACAAAAGCGGCCGGCGGTGACCTCATCCAGGTCGTTCGGGAGGAGTTCGCTGACTTCTCCGCGCTTGCTCGCGAGAAGGCGCGCGCCGTGCCTGGACTGGTCGAGGCGCCGGAGCAGTTGCAGGCGACCATGCTCCTTCGGCTCAAACGCACCCTCGACGCCATCGATGTTCGCGTATCGAAGCGTCTCGACGATCTCGCCCAGCCCGCCCTCGACGTGGAGGTTCCTCTCGAAGGCTACGACGACATGACGGCGAAGGAAGTTCTCGCGGCACTCGCCGAGCTGGACGAGGACGCGCGCGACGCGGTCGTTGCGTACGAAAAGGCGCACAAGCGTCGTGCGACAATTCTCAAAGCGGCGAAGGCGGCGTAGCCCTTCGTTGACAGAGGACCGGAGCGCGGTACGCGTAGGTCGTGCGCACCATTTGCTGTCTTGCGTTGATCGCTTGTGGAGGTGCGACGACCGCGCCCTCCGCACCTTCTGAGGGCCGCGATCTGGGAAACGGCGTGGGGGTCTACACCTCTTCCGCGGCAACCTTTCGAACCAACGCGTTTTGGATCGAAGGCCCCGACGGAGTCGTGTTGATCGATACGATGTTCACGCCCTCCCAGGGGATCGCCGCGCTCGAGGCCGCCGAGGCAGCGACCGGACGGCGGGTCACGCATGCCGTCGTGCTCCACGCCAACCCCGACAAGTTCAACGGCACGCCGGCGCTTCAGGCGCGCGGCGTCGAGGTGGTGACCTCGGCGCAGGTTGCGGCCTTGATCCCCGACGTATTTGCGCTTCGAACGCGCTGGTTTGGGGAACGCTACGCCCCGGATTGGCCGTCGGAAACCCCCGCGCCAACGAGCTTTGGTGACGCGACGCGTGAGCTGAATCTCGCGGGCCTGCGCCTGCGCGCGCACGTCCTCGAACGCGGAGTTAGCGAAGCGCATGTCGTGCTCGAGTGGGAGGGCAATGTGTTCGCCGGAGACCTCCTCGCGAACGGTCATCACGGCTGGCTTGAGATCGGCGCGACCGACCAGTGGCTGCAGCGTCTCGATGAGATCGGTGCGATGAATCCGCAGCGCGTCCATCCGGGACGAGGCGCGAGTGCAGGACCCGAGCTCGTCGACACGCAGCGCGCCTACCTGCGTCGCATCATGGAGATCGTCGCATCGCACGAGCCGCGGCTCCCGGTCCCGGAAGGGGCCCTCGACGCGATCGCCCGCGAGGTTCGTGATGCGTTTCCGAACCACGGCCATCCGGTGTTCCTCCGCGTCGGTCTGCCGGCGGAGTACCGGCGCCAGGCGCGAGCGCTAACCGCGACCGAGTAGCTGCGCGGCACGTTCGGCGATCATGATCGTCGGGAGGTTCGTGTTCGCGGTCGTCACCGAGGGCATCACCGACGCATCGACAACGCGCAGTCCACCGAGCCCAAGCACGCGGAGTTCTGCGTCCACGACCGATCCGATCGAGCAGGTGCAGCTCGGGTGATAGGTGGTCCCGCAGGCGGCGCGGATAAATTCCTCGATGGCCGCGTCGTCGTGAAGGCGCTGCGACGGCCGAAGCGGGACGCCGCGCACCCGATCGAACGCAGGCGCATCAAGGATCGTTTGCGCGAGTTTGACCCCGCGCACCATGGTGGCGAGGTCTTCCGGATGGGAGAGGAGCGCAGGATCGATCGCGGGAGGCTCTTCGGGAAAGGGGCTTGCGAGACGGATGCGACCGCGGCTCTTGGGCTTGCAGACGGTGGGCGCAAGAATGTAGCCGTCCGCGGCGGGTCGACCCGCGAAGTCGTGAGGGTCGTGCGCCCATCCCGCGACAAAATGAAGCTGAACGTCCGGTCGAGGCCCGGGCTTCGTTCGCACAAACCCGCCTGCACCGGGGAGCGGCCAGGCGAGCATGCCTTCTCGCGTTGCGAGGTAGCGGAGCGCCTCGACAGGTCGCTCGATGGTGCTGTTGGCGGTGGGGATTCGGCTTCCATCCGCGAGATGAACGATCGGGTGATCTTGCATGCCCGCGCCCACAGGCAGCTCCGTTCGCACCTTGATCCCCATCGCGTTGAGATGGTCTCTGGGTCCGATCCCCGAGAGCAGCAGCAAATGCGGGGAGCCGATCGCGCCCGCGCAGAGGATCACCTCCCGGGTGGCCCGAGCGGTTTCAATGCGTCCTCCGCGCCGAAAGCGAACGCCGACGCAGCGCCGCTCTTCGAAGATGAGTTCCCGCGCGTGAACGCCGGTGAGGATCGCGGGTTTCGGTCGCGCGCTTCGAAGGTACGCCCGCGCGGTGCTGAGCCTTCGGCCGCCGCGGACATGAACGTGAAAGAGGCCTGCGCCGTCGAGGTTGTCCCCCTGAAAGCCTTCGTCGTTGGCGACGATGCCCCGCTGCGAGGCCGCCTCTATGAACGCCCGCCAAAGGGGATGGGTGTACGTCGGACGTTCGGGTCGCATCCTCCGGTCGATGGCGTCGAAGACCGGTTGCACGTGGCGCCAGGACCATCCGTTCGCGCCGTCTTCGGCCCACTCGTCGTAGTCCAGGGGAACGCCGCGGATGGCGATCATGGTGTTGGTGGAGCCGGAGCCGCCAATGACTTTGCCGCGCGGAACGTAGACGCGGCGCGACGCCAAAGTCGTTTGCGCAACGGTGTAGAAGCCCCAGTCCGCGCTGCTTCGGTGGAGTCGCGACGCCGCGCCCGGGATCATGACGTCGGGTCGGCGGTCGGTTCCGCCCGCTTCGAGCAACACGACGCGCGCGCCGGCTTCAGCGAGTCTTGCCGCGACGACGCACCCCGCTGTTCCTGCGCCGACAACGACGTAGTCCGCGACTCGCATGGTCGAAGGGTAGCTCGCGCGTCGACTCATCGGGGTGCATCTTGCAGTCGACCGCAAGAATCGGCTCGACGGGTTTCGAAGAGCAACGACAATTCACCCAAGGATGCCGACGCGCCCTGCGTCAGAGCCCGCATGCGTTGGCTCGCAATCCTCTCGTTCCTTGCGTGCTCCCAAAGCAGTTCGGTTACCACGTCACTCTGCGACGAGATGTACGACCCGGATTCCAGGGCATGCCCGGACGTGCCGACGATCTCGCTCGAGGCGGCGCTTGCCGTGGCCCGGACCGAGCCAGAGGTTGGAGACGCAGCGCTTCTTCGCGCGACCCATCGAACGCGGGAGGTCGCGATCGATCTGGATGGCAACGCTGGCGTCTGGACGTTCCACTTCCTCTCCGCGGAGGGACCAATCGCCTTCGACGTGAGTGCGGCGGGTAGGTCCGTACGGTCTTCGTCTGGGCTCGATGTCGAGTCGTGCGCCAGCGGGGAAGGCATCGAGGGTCTTTCGTCGCGAGTTGCGCTCCACGAGGCGATCGCGGCCTACGAAGACAACGTGGGGCCCTTTGTCGTCGACGGTCAAACGCAGCTTCGCCTGGTGCTCAACCATGCCTGTACGCCCTTCGCGGGCCTGCCGCCGGAGCAGCTGCGACACGTGCGGATCGACCGAGCGGAAGGCGTATGGTTTGCGTTCCTCGATCAGGCTGGCGATGTGCGCGAGTGGCGAGGCCCTGCCCGGCGTCCTCGGTTTTTTCGGGCTGCGAGGGCTAGATAGAAAGGATGAAGTGGCCCGCCCTCTTCACGGGGTCGTCAATACTGACGCCTCAAGAATAAACGCGATCTATGTCGCAGGAAGAGAGACGGGCCGTGGAGTACATTGGCATCGATCTGGGCAGCCGGAAAAGCC
>JBCDAA010000536.1:0-5476 GCA_039186435.1 Myxococcota bacterium
GCGGGCTGGCCACCGAGCTTCGCCTCGGGGACCACGCGGCTGAAAGCTGCCCGAATGGCCTCGACATCTTCAGTCGCTGCCGCCCGTCGTAGATCGCGGAGGGTGTCGTGGAGAAGCTGCGCGGGCGCCCGCTCAATGCGGCCGATGAAGATCTTGGGGTGCTTGGTTTTCGCGAGCCCCTCGGTGTCCGCCCCGAGCTCTTCGAAGAGCTTTTCGCCGGGGCGAAGGCCGGTAAAGACGACCTCGATGTCCTCGCCAGGCTTCAGGCCCGAGAGGGTGATCATGTCATGGGCAAGATCCGTAATGCGAACGGGCTCGCCCATGTCGAGAACGAAAATCGTACCGCCTTCGCCCATCGCTCCGGCCTGGAGTACGAGCTGCGCCGCTTCCGGGATGGTCATGAAATAACGAACCATGTCCGGATGCGTGATCGTGACGGGTCCGCCCCGCTGAATCTGGTCGCGGAAGATCGGAATCACCGAGCCCGTGGACCCGAGTACGTTTCCAAAACGAACAGCGACAAAGCGCGTGTCGAACTGGGCGTCGAGATCCTGAATCACGAGTTCGGCAACCCGCTTCGACGCGCCCATGACCGACGTTGGGTTCACGGCTTTGTCGGTGGAGATCATCACGAAGACGCTCACGTCGTAGCGGCCGGCGAGCTTGGCGAGGTCGAGCGTCGCCAGGGTGTTGTTCTTCGCGGCTTCGGCCGGGTTCGCTTCCATCAGCGGCACGTGCTTGTGCGCGGCGGCGTGCAAAACCACTGACGGCCGGAAGGAACGAAAGATGCCCTCCATTCGATCGTGATCCCCGACGTCCGCGATGAGCGGAACGATCTCGAGTTCGGGAAAGCTTGCGCGGAGCTCTCGATCGATTGTGAAAAGGGCGAACTCGGTCCGCTCCACCAGCAGCAAGCGCGAGGGCTGAAAGCGAGCGATCTGCCGGCAGAGCTCCGACCCGATGGAGCCGCCGCCGCCCGTCACCATCACCGTGTTGTCGGTGAGAAAGCTCTGAAGCTGGTCGGTGTCGAGTTGCACCGGGTCGCGCCCCAGGAGGTCCTCGATCTCGACGTCGCGCGCTCGACTCACCTCCACGCGGCCTTCGAGAAGCTCGAAAAGCCCCGGAATGATGCGGACGCGGACCGGAATCTTTTCGCACACCGACACGATGCGGCGAAGGTCGTCGCGCTTGGCGCACGCGATGGTGATGATGACGTGGTCGACGCCGTGCTCGCGGACGAGATGCGGGAGGTCCGCGGTGCGTCCGACAACCCGTACGCCGTGAATCGTCGAGCCCTGCTTCTCGGCGTCGTCATCGACGAAGCCAACGATCTTTACGCCCGCGTTCCCCCGACCGAGAAGTTCCTTCACCGCCATGACGCCGGCGCGCCCAGCACCGACGAGCAGAACCGGTTTGAGCGTCGTGGCGCCGAGCGCCTCTTCGTTGCGCTGCTTTTCGTAGCGCTCATAGACCATCCGGCGAACGACCCGTACGCCGAGCAAACCGCCGAACGCCAGGGTGACGTCCATCAAGGTGACGCTGAGCGGAATGCGAACCTGCGCGATGCTCGATGGGGTCGCGTAGCGCAGCAGCAGCATCGGCACGGCCGCAATGATCGCGCCACGGGCGAAGGTCGCCGCCTCGGCCAACCCGATGTAGCGCCAGATGAAGGAGTGCACGCCCATCGCCCGCAGAATTGCGACCTGGATCAACACCACGATGGGCAGCTGAACCAAGAAGCGCTCCCACATGTACTCGGGAACCGCGAAGTCGAAACGAAGGCAGTACGCCAGCACAAACGCCGAGATGATCGTCAGACCATCCAGGACGTACTGGAGCGTGCGGGCCGGAAGCCCGAACTGGTGCTGCGATTCCGCTTCGCTGATGGCCTGCATCGTCTTCTCTGGTGTTCGGAGGGGCCGCGGCATTCAGATCAGAAGCGCTTTCGAGGCCGAATCACAGCAACCAGGTGGGTGTTCAACACCCTGATCCCCTCCAAGAGCCCCGCAAGATGCCACACTCGAGACGCAAGTCGACGTGCCAGGGGCGGGGCAAGGGTAACCTTTCGCGTTTTGATTCGCGCCCCCGAAAAGAGGGAGCGCAGGGTTTGCGCCGAAATTCCCGAAACGGCGCGGTTTCGAGGGTTGTTGAAGGCGAAGTCGTACCAGAGGAGCACCCCGCCCGGCCGAAGAACACGGGTCATCTCGGCGGCGACCTGGCGTCGCATCCGATCGTCCAGAATCGAAGTAAAAACAGTGGCTTGCGTAACGATGTCGAACGATTCGTCCGGCCACGGAAGGGACGACGCGTCCCCGGTTCGAAGGTCACACCAGGGAAGACGATGGCGGGCCACCGCGGCGCGTGCCTCGTCAAGCTCGATTCCCGCCATTTGTTCAGCGTCGGCGCCGAGCTCGATCAGAAGCTCGCTCCAGCGACCTTCGCCGAATCCGACGTCGAGGATCGACCGGTCCCCGAGCGGAACCACGTTTGCCTCGTGCAACGCCCAAAGCAACGCGCGCTCTTGGCCTTGGCGAAGAAAGAGGTTGCCCGGGTTTGTGTAGGCGTAGTTGTCGCCTCCCGCGCGCTCCCGGCGCTTTCGGTACTCCTCGAGGATGCGCTCGGCTTCGCTCAAAACCCTTGGCTCATCTGCGAGAGTCGGTGGCGAACCTGCTGAAGCGCGCCTTGGCGCCGGCTCCACAAAAACCGAAAGGTCTCTCGTGTAAAGAGGTGTTTGGGACGCAGTCCGAGTTCGGCGTTTTGAAGCGCGAAGAGAATCCGGTGGCGGTGCCAGTTCGAACGGTTCTTGAGGAGCTGATAACGACCGGAGACGCCGAGGGTCTGAAAGCCGAAGGGGTGCGCAAAGGCAAAGCAGAGCGGTTGGCTGTTGATGACCAGATCCGGCGCCGCGGGGACGCCCCATTCGAGTTGACCCGAGCCGACGTGAAAGCGAACGCGTTCCTCGAGATCCGGGATGTCGACGACCACGGGCTGAAGGGGCCGTAAGAGCACGGGCGGAAAGAGGTCGTCGATGCGCACCCTCAGCTTTTCAAATGCGGCGCTGATCTCATCGCGGGTGGCGCGAACCGGAGGGGTTGGCGGGAGCGATTCCACGCCTGCGAAGACCTCATCAAAGCGCGCGAGGGCGCGCTCGGAATCCACGGTCTCACCTACGGTCCACGCGTCGCCGGGGTAGAGCGGAATGACCTTAAGGCCCGCCTGGTCGAAGCGTCGCACGACGTCCGAGGGGGTGTTGATGTGCGCGTTGAGGTGGATGTTATCCGGCGCGGAAAAGCGCACAAACGACGCGAAGGGAATCGTTGCGCGGGCGTCGAGCCCTTCGTGAACCCGTACCATGCTGTCGAGAATGCGCTGGGCTTTGCTCGGCAGGATCGTCGCTGGATCAGGCGTCCCGTCGTAGCCGGCATAGGAAAACTGGTTGAGCACAACGTCGCAGGCGCCGACGTCTTCGCGAATCATCTTGGTGTCGTGGTCCGTGACCGCCGCGTCGTTGACGTTGGCAATGCGGGTGCCCTCGGCCTCGACGATGAGGCACGAATCCATCTGACCGACCTGGTAGACGTACACGGAAACGCCCGGCGCGATGGACGTGAGCTGACGATGCTCGAGCTCCACCACGTTCGGAAAGCCAAAGCGCTGAAACGCCGTGACCATCTTTCGTGAGGAGATGCGTTGAAAGAGAACGGTGACGCGCGCTTTGAACTCTTCCGGGAGTCCGCGGAGCGTCGGAACGTGAAAGTGGTCTGGGTGCTCGTGGCTGACCCAAAGATGCGTGGTGCGCTCAAAGAGGTCGTCCGGGACGCTCGCGCCAGGGTGAAGGGTCCAGCTGTTGTTAAACGCGCCCTTGTCGAACCAAGGATCGGTGAGGATGCCGAGCCCTTCGGTTTCGATCAGCACCGAGGCATGGCTCACCAGCTGTAGTTTGATTGCCATCGCTCCCGTCCCTGTCCCCGCAGGGACATGTCATGCCCCAGAAGTTGGGTCAAATCCGTGCAAGCTTCGTTGCGTGCTAGGGTCCGAGCGTTCGAGTTGCGCATGACCCTTCCGACTTTCTTTGTCATCGGCGCCCCGAAAGCAGGAACGACTTCTCTCTACGAGTACCTGCGCCAGCACCCCGACGTGTTCATGAGCGCGGTGAAGGAGCCTGGTTTTCTGCGCTGTCCGCCCGACGTTGTCAGCGGCGCAAAAACCGCGACCCAGCGCGTGCACGTGCGGACCCGGCAGGAGTACGAGGCACTCTTTGCGGACGCGGGAGGCGCCCAGGCCATCGGTGAAGCGACGCCGCACTATCTGGCGTCCACCCACGGCCTCGGCAACATCGCCGAGCTCGTTCCTAACGCGCGGATTGTGGTCGTGCTCCGCGACCCGGCGGCGCGCGCATATTCGGCGCATTCGGCAAACCTCGCGCTCGGGCACGAACATCGCGACCTCGAGGACGTCCTCGCCCAGGACGGACTCGACGTCTCCCTCGTGCGCGCGGGGCTCTACGCGCAGCATCTCCGGCCCTGGTTTGAGCGATTCGGCAAGGAACAGATCGGGGTCTTTCTCTTCGATGACCTGAAGGCGAATCGCGATGTGTTTCTTGCGGACGTTTTTCGTCATATCCGCGTCCGCGAGGACGTCGCCATCAATACCGCGAAGCAGCACAACGCCAGCGGTGCCCCAAAAAATCGGCTTCTCGCGCAGGTCCTCGGACGCGTTCGACGGTCCCGCGCCCGCAAATGGCTAAAGCAAAGCCTTCCTCAGGTGGAAGACCTCGGGCGCCGCCTCGGACGTAGCTTGAGCGCGCGCAATCTCTCCCAAACGAAGAAGAAGCTCGACTCAGGGACCCGGGCCAAACTCGTCGCGTACTTCGAGGACGACATTCGCGCTCTTGAGACCCTGATCGACCGCGACCTTTCGGCCTGGCGTCAGCCCTGAAGTTCGTCGAGGGTGGGCGGCGGCACGCGCGAGGGACGAAGGACGGCGAGCGCGGTATCGACCAGCACGCGCACGTCGCTCACGGTGCTTCGAAGACGGCCGTACTCCGCGTAGCCCCGAAGCTTGTAGGGCTGAAGAACCTCTCGGTAGAAGGTCTCGGGATTGCTGGCGCTCGCGAGAAGCTCCTCTTCGTTCCGGAGTCGAAGAGTCACCGGGTCGGTAATCCCGGGGCGGTGAAGCAGAACTTCGCGCCAGAGGGGGGACTCGAGGTCGACCAGTTGCGGAACTTCGGGCCGAGGGCCTACGAGGGACATGTCGCCCCGGGCGACGTTCCAAAGCTCGGGAAGTTCGTCGAGTTTGGTCTTTCGAAGAATACGGCCGATGGGGGTGATGCGGGAGTCGCCGTCCGCGGTGATCGACGCGCCGGCGTTGTCCGTTCGCATGGTGCGGAGTTTGAGCATGGTGAACGGACGGCCGTGTTCTTCGAAAGACCAAACTCGACGAACTTCCCGAGCTTTGGAACGTCGCCCGGGGCGAC
>JBCDAA010000537.1:0-5427 GCA_039186435.1 Myxococcota bacterium
CGATCGCCGTGAAGACGCTCCACATCGTGTAGGGCTCGTAGGTTGTCCAGAGGAGCTCGCGAATCCCCCAGACGTCGAGCTCCGTCGCCTGCTGAAGGCGCTCGAGGACTGCGCCGCGATCGATCGCGTCGGCGGCCGCTTGCGAGAGCCCTTCGTGCTCGACGAGGTACCGCCGCGCGAGGTTGATCTTGTCGCCACCCTTTTCATACATCTCACCCGCAACGACCGAACCAACGGACCAGCCGATGCCGACCGTCATGTTCACGTAGCCCATGTAGAGGCCCTGCTTGCCCTTGGGCGCGATGCCCGCGAGGTAGCGCATCTTCGTGGGGCTCGCGGACATCTCGCCCACGGAAAAGAGCGCGATGGCGCCGAGGGTCCACCAGCCGCTCATGCTCATCCCGAGGCCGAAGATCGCGACAGCAGAAACGCCAATGCCGATGACGATGGCGGTGAGGGAACGAACGAAGCCGGTGAGGTAGCCGAAGAAAAACGCTGTCAGCATGATCATCCCGGCGTTGAGGTTGATCATCCATTCCTGCGTAAGGTTTCCGTCGTCGGTCCGCGGCACCCAAGAGCCGAGCGCGTCGGCGGCGCCCCGCGAATCGATCCAGTCGTCGATGAAGTTCGGGAGGATGTCGAAGAGCTGATAGAACATCAGCCAAAAACCCGCGAAGCACATCGTAAAGAAGAAGAGACGCGGCTCGAGGAGCCCAAAGAGCGACTCCTTCAACACCACCAGCGGCGTGCGCTCGTCCTTTTCGCCTTCGCGCTTTGGCTCCGCGAAGAGGAAGAGCGGAAAGAAGTTCAGCGCGATGCCGGCGGCGCACGCGAGAAAGACGTACTCCCAATCGAGGATGCGGAGGAAGCCGGCGATCATCGGTCCGATAAAGCCGCCCCAGTTCACCATCTGGTAGAAGAGCGACCACCCGAGGGACGCGGACTTCTCCGGCATCTCGTGGGCGATGAGTCCTTGAAGCCCCGGCTTGAAGATCGCGGTGCCGAGGGCGAGGAGCATCGCGCCGGCGAAGAAGATCCCGTAGACGCTGTCGGTCCCGGCAAGGCGCCCTTCCGCGAGGGGCACGCCGTCGACCATCTCGCTCAACTTGATGCAGTAGCCCATCACCAGGTAGCCGAAGATCTTCAGCACCGTGGAGATGGCGATGTTGATCTTGAAGCCGTAGCGATCGGCAAAGCCGCCGGTGAAGATCGGCACGAAGCTCTGCACGACCGCCCAGAGCGCGTAGATGCTTCCCTTTTGAACGTGGGTGAGCTCCGGGCCGCCTTCGCTGATCGCGAGGACCATGTAGACCGGCAGCACAACGCGCACGCCGTAGTAGGCGAAGCGCTCGACGAGCTCCATCCAGTTGGCGATCCAAAAGACGCGCCCGAAGGAAAAGAACTGTTCGCGAAAAGACGCGCGGGGTTCGCTCTCGGCCATGGCCGCGCACCCTAGCAGCGCTCCCCACCCCGGAAAACCGATCTACCCGCGTGTCCGCGGCGCCTCTACCGCGGTGCTTTCACACCCGGCAAGGTATCGACTTCTTCCGGGCGGGCGAGCAGCAGGGCGCCAAGCGCGACCGGCGCGTCCGGGTCTTGCGCAAGGCCTGGTTCCGTGTCCGGTGCATCCCGGCCGGGTGCCTCCGGTGTGTCGAGGCCCGGCGTGGTGTCCAACGCGACATCCTCGGAGGGCTCCGGATCTCGATAGGTCGCATCGGGATCAAGACCGCGCGGGTCGCGAACGGTCGCGTCTGCGCTCGGCACCAGGCCAAACACCAGCGCTGCAACATTCGAAGCCGCGGGCGCCGGTTCCGCATCGATCGCCTCCGCGACCTCGGGCGTTCGCTTGCGTCGCTTGCGCTTCTTCCGCCTGCGCTTCTTCCGCCTGCGCTTCTCACGTCCGGGCGCCTCAGCCTCCGGTGGAGCCGCGTCCGTGCGCGTGTCCACCGTCTTTCGCCGGCGTGTGTAGAGGAAGCTCCCCGCACCGATCGCCGCCGCCGCGATCAGCAGGAACATGATTCCGAGAAGCGTCAGCGGTGAGCTTTCGGGCGCGCCCGCGTCCACAGTCGCCGCGTCTTCTTCCGCTTCGGCGTCCTCCGCAAAAAACTCCGCGTCCACAAACCCGGCCGCGCGATCCTCTTCGGCTTCCACGCGTCGAAGCGTTCGCTGCCACTCGCTCGCGTTGGCCGCGTCCGGGGCAAGCCAGAGCGCGCGTCGCAAAAGCCGCGGCTCGTTCAACGCATCGGCGAGACCCGCATAGGTGCTCGCGATCTCTTCGACGCGCGGCGGCCTGGGCACATCCCGGAGCAGCCCATCGAGGGTGTCGCGCGCGCCGCTCGGATCTCCCGCCTCCAGCTTTGCGAGCGCTTCGTCCACGCGCACGCCGTAGGGCGCGAGTCGCTGCGCATCGAGGCCCTCAAAGAGCTCGCGACTCGTGCGGCGCCAACCCCAGCGCGCGTCCGGCGTCTGCCCGAGCTGTTTGCGAAGGCCCTCGCGAAGCTGCCAGATGCCGTTGCGTCCAAAGGTTTCGAACGCCGCTCGCGTCGCATCCCGAATGCGCGGGTCCTCGTGGCCGACATAGGCGATCATGATCGCCATCGTGTCGAGGTCGCGCACCTCCGCGTAGGCGTTGATTACCGAGGCCAAAAGCTCGGGGTCTTCCACGCGAAGCGCGTTCGCCGGGTCCTTCATGCCGAGGTTGCGAATGTGGCCCCGGGCCCAAAGGCGAACGCCCCGATCGTCGTGTCCGCGCGCGAGGATCATTCCAGGAAGGAGCGCGATCCCCATGCGGTGCACGATGCGCCGCTGCTCCCAGCGCCACATGCGGTTCGTCAGCGAAAAGATGTCTGCGATGCGCCGCTGTGCTTCGACGGTGCCGATCCCTTCGAGGGATCGAAGAAGGAGCACGCGCTCCGCCGAACGACCGACGATACGGGTTCGTCGTTCCTGCAGCACGGGCAGGATCCCGTCCGCGATGTCGACCATGTCGTCGGCGCGGCGACTTCCTGTCGCGTGGCGAAAGGAGCGAAGCGCGTCGTAGCCGTCCTCCGCGGGAATCTCTTGGCGCCGCGTGCGCCGAATCCGTTCGTGGATCGCGGGGAGCGCGCTTTCGGGAAGGGTGCGCAAGGCCTCAAAGGCACGCTCGCGCGCGGTCTCGTCATCGCTGCGAAGCTCTCCCGCCCAGCGCTCGATGTCGTCGACGGAGGTCTCCGTCTGTGCCGATGCCGAGGACGCAACGAGAAGCGCCGCAAGGATCAGTGCTGGGCGATGCGAAAGTCCGAGAACTCCCCGGTGTAGCTCCGCCATTTCGTTTCGACTCCGTCTACCCGGGCCGTAGCTGGCCCGATTTGCGCCCATGCGAGGAAGTCTTTGACCGCGTCTTCCTCTCCTTCGACGACCATTTCCACGGAACCGTCCGGTCGATTCTTCACCCATCCCGTCAAGCCGAGCTGACGGGCTTCGCGCTGTGCGGTGGCTCGGTAGAAGACGCCTTGAACCCGTCCGCGCGCGATGAGTTGGATTCGTTTGTGTCCCATGGGGCCTTCCTCGCTTGTGCCAAAGTTCGAGTCGCTGGGGCAACTTCTTGAGCCATCCCGCGCGCTCCGGAAAGCCGAGAGGGACGCTCTTCGTCATTTTTAGCGCCGAGATCGACAAACGCTCGTGATCCCAGTGCTTTGAAGCTTCGTCAGGAGGGACGGTCTTCGTCAGTTTCGTCATTTCGCGGCAAAGGGACCTGGCGCGTTTCTGATACGTTGCCCTCGTGACCGCGGGACACCGGGTGCTGCTGACCTACTTCGAGGCGTTCGGGGGGCAGTCCCTCAATGCGTCCAAGGAGGCCGTCCTCGCCATGGACGCTGGCGACCTCGACGTGATCCGCGTGGAACTCCCCTGCGTCTTCGGCCGCGCCATCGAGGAGCTCCGCACGCAACTCGAAACGCACCAACCCGACCTCGTGGTTTGCGTGGGGCAGGCCGGCGGCCGTCCTGGGATTTCGCTGGAGCGCGTCGCGATCAACGTGGACGACGCGCGCATTCCCGACAACGCAGGTGCGACGCCCATCGACGTTCCCATCGTCGACGATGGCCCCGCCGCATATTTTTCGACGCTACCCATCAAGGCGATCGTGCACGCGCTGCGCCGCGCCGGTCTTCCGGCGGAGGTGTCGCAAAGCGCGGGAACCTTCGTGTGCAACCACGTCTTCTACGGCTTGATGCACGAACTCAAAGCACCCGTACGCGGCGGCTTCGTGCACGTACCTTTCCTCCCGTCCCAGGGGACGCCGAGTCTAACGGTTTCGGATCAGGCGCGCGCCCTCACCCTTCTGGTTCGAACCGCGCTCACCACAGACGCCGACGTCAAACTCGCCGGCGGCGCGACGCACTAACCTGGCTAACCGGACAAAGGCTTCCTCAACCGATCAGTTCGCCGAGGGGCCCCGCCGCTCGCCGAAGCGGCCCACTCTCGCCGCCGAACTGATCGAGGCTCGCGCCGCCGAGATGCCCCAGGGTGTTCCACAGGTTCGAGAGCTGCCGATGTCCACCCCCGCTGAGCCCCGGATAGAGAAGCGAACGACCGCCGCCCGCGATCATGGCGCTCCCCCCGAGTAGCAGCACCGGAAACTCACTCGCCGTCGAATGGTGCTGTTCGCCGTTGTCGCCGAGAAAGACGATCAGCGTGTTGTCGAGCATCGAACCATCCCCGTCTGGCTCGGGCGTATCGGCGAGACGCCGTGCCACCCGCGCGATCTCGCGGACCTGACGCGCGGTCACCTCGACGATGTTCTGTCGCAGCGTCGCATTGCCCGCGGAGCCGTGATGCATGTCGTGGCGGCCCACGTTCGAGATCGACGTGTAGGTCAGCGAGAAGTTGCCCCCCGCACCGGACCCCACGACCGCGACGTTGCAAAGGCGATCGATGAAGGCGCTCACCGCAAGATCGAGATGCGCGCCGAATGTGTCGAGCGGCGCGAGGCCTCCTTCCGGCGCCGGAGGAGGCGTCACCGAAAGATCCCCCAGGCGCGATTGCGTGAGCTGAAGCGCTTCGACGGAGCTTCCGTAGACGTTCAGCTTGGAGGTCTCCCGCGGGTTGAGGCGACCGTCGGCGAGGGCGGCCTGAACGTCCTCCTGCAGGAACGCCAAGAGCCGGCGCTGCCGATTAAACGCGCGCTCCGCCTCGCCCGAGGCAAACGCTCCGTAGAGCACGTTATAAGCCGCCTGCGGATCGTTGATCAGCGGGAGCGAAAGCCCGGCCCCTTGGGCACACGCACCAAAGTTCAGCGCGCCGCCACCGACGTTCATTCGAATCGCTTCGAAGGGTGTTTCGCCGCGCACGCTCTCCAGCCCCGCGAGAAACGCGTCGATGGTCTGGCCCCCAGCGCGTCCGCTGAGCGTGCGCGTCGAGCTGAGTGCGCCGTGGTGTGCTGAGTGC
>JBCDAA010000538.1:0-5416 GCA_039186435.1 Myxococcota bacterium
GAGGGAGTCGATCTTCTGCTTAGCGACTCGACGAATATCGACGTCGAGGGCGACACCGGCGAAGAGCACGAGGTCGCCACTGAGCTGCACGCCCGAATGGGCGCGGCCCGAGGTCGCTTCGTCGTTGCGCAGTTCGCGTCCAACGTCCACCGCATGGGAGCGGTGTTCGAAGCCGCGCGCGCTCACGGCCGCCGCGTTGCGCTCCTTGGTCGCTCGGTACGGACCCACTCGGAGGTGGCGCGCAACCTTCGCATCCTCGAAGGTATCGCTGATCTCATCGTCCCGCCCGACGACATTCAGGACGTTCCGCCGGCAAAGCTGTGTGTGATCGCCACCGGAACGCAGGGCGAACGGCCGGCAGCCCTCTCTCGGCTCGCGCGAAACGACCACGGCCTCCTTCAGCTTGAACCGGGCGACACCGTGGTGATGTCCTCCCGGATCATCCCGGGCTGCGAGCGCGCCGTCTACCAGATGATCGACGGCCTCGAGCGCCAGGGCATCACGGTGATCCACCGCAAGAACGCGCCCGGGGTCCACGTAAGCGGTCACGCGGCGCGCGACGAGCAGCGGGCCTACATCGAGCTCTGTCGTCCCAAAGCGTTCCTGCCCGTGCACGGGACCTATCACCATCTTCAGCGGCATGCGGCCCTCGCCGAGTCTCTCGGCGTGCGAGAAACACTGGTCGTGGAAAACGGCGCGGTCATTCAGCTTCAGAACGCGCATCTTCAGGTCGTGGATCACGCGGTCGCCGGACGCGTGCATATCGATCGCGGCGAAGAGGTTGATCCCGAACAGCTCCGCGAACGGCGTCTCGTCGGCGAACTCGGCCACGCGGTCGTTGCGTTTCCGGTCAACGAAAACGGAGCCATCGTTGGCGAGGTCGACGTCGTGGCGCGGGGCGTCCTTCACGAAGAGGTTGAAGACGACATCCTCGAAGCCGCCTGCCACTACGTCGCGTCGGAACTTGCGCGCGCCCCCCGCTCCGACACCATCGACGACCTCGAGGATCGCGCGCGCCGCTCACTCAAGCGTTTCTTCGGCAAGCAACTCCGCCGCAAGCCGATCGTGACCGCCGTCGCCGTCCGAGTTCGGCGATGAGTCGACCCGCGGTGTGGCTCGCCGCGATCCTGCTCTCGTGCACGACGCAAGAATCCGCGCCGGCAACCCTCCAGCCGACGCCTCGCTCTCGGGCGGCGGAAACCGTACAAACGCCTGAAGGCAGCCGACCTCCGACCGCGATGGAGCGGAACGCGATCGATCGGCTCGCGCAGGACGCCGAAGCGGTCCGCGGCCTTCGCTTTCACCACGACGTTCAGGTGAAGATTCAGACGCCCGACGAGATCGCGTCGCACCTCGACGACGAGCTCGACGACGAGGACATCGAAAAGGCCAAGCTCGTCTACGTGACCCTGGGTCTCCTCCCGGAGGCGATCGATCTGAGAACGCTGCTTCGCGGGGTGATGGGCGAGCAGGTCCTTGGCTTCTACGACACCCGCGGCCATCTTCTCGTCCTTCGGGATGAGATCGCCCACGTCCTCATCCGTTCGCCCAACTCCGCCGATGCCGCGGAAGCGCGGGTCGTGATCGTGCACGAGTTCGTCCACGCGCTTCAGGATCAACAGCTAGAGCTCGGCGCCCTCGCAGAGGTGGAGCGCGACAGCGACGCGGACAACGCACTTCAGTCGCTGATCGAAGGTGATGCGACCCTCGCGATGATTTTCTATGCGGCTGCGCAAGCGCGCGTGTCGCCGGAGGAAGTCCTCGACGGGCCCTTGCTCGATCGCCTGGTGCAGGGTCTTTCCGCCCCCGCGGGAGACGACGCGCTGGGACAATCTCCCGCGATTCTTCGGTACACCCTGGTCACCCCCTACATCGCAGGTGTGCGATTTGTGCGCGAACTCTACAGGGACGGCCGATGGCCCGAGGTCGACGCTGCGTTTCGCACCCTGCCCGCATCCAGCGAACAGGTCCTCCACCCAGAAACGTACCTCCGCGGCGAAGAGCCCGACGCCATCGCCCTCCCTGCGTTTCCTGCCCTCGACGCGGTCTGGGAAACGGTTGAGGAGGACACCCTTGGGGAGCTCGAGCTGAGCGTGTTCCTCGGACGAGGCACCCCCGACGAAATCGACCCGGCAGCCGCTGCGGGCTGGGGTGGCGATCGCCTGCGGATCTACCGAAAGCCCGACGGCACGGGGGCAGCGGTGTGGTTCACGAGCTGGGATAGCGAAGCCGAGGCAGAAGAGGCCGAGGCCGCCGCGGCGCGAGATTCGACCCAGCGCCTCGTCCGCCAGGGTCGCGCGCTTCTCATCCTACGCGGGGTGGACGCGGACCTCGCGCCTTCGGTCTTGGAAAGCTTTGCGATCTTCGCCGCCGAGCTCCCCGAATCTCCGCCGCGGCGACCCAGCACGATCGCGCCTTGATGGCGAGCACCAGGAGGGTTAGACCCCCCTTCTTTCGAGGAGGAAGCGTGCAGTCCGAGGTCAGCGAGATCAGTCCCGTGCTTGTCGAGGTAAAGGTGCAGGTCCCCTGGGATCACGTGCAAAAGGGCCTCAACGCCGAGTACACCAAGCTCGCCCGCACCGCTAAAGTTCGCGGCTTTCGCCCGGGCAAGGTTCCCCGTCACGTCGTCAAGCAGCTCTTCGGCAAGCAGGTCAAAGCGGAGGTCACCGGCAGCCTTGTCGAGGCCGGGCTCATGGCGGCCGTTGAGCAGCACGAGATTCAAATCGTTGCGCAGCCAAAGGTGGACAGTCCGTCCCCGATCAAAGACGGCAAGCCGTTCGAGTTCACCGCGCAGATCGAAGTTCGCCCGGCCATCGAGGCGATCGATCTCGAGGACCTGAAAGTGTACGTCTCGCCTTCCGAGGTGAGCGACGACGCCGTCAACGAAGAGGTGCTTCGTCTTCGCAAGACCCACGCGGACGTTCGCGAACCTGATCCGATGCGACCCGCGAAGGATGGCGACCAGCTGACCATCGCCTACAAGCTCTCCGTCGACGGTGAGGTCCAGGAGGAACTCTCGGCAGACGAGCGCGAGGTCACCCTCGGCGAGGGCGAAATCCTCGACGAGTTCGAAGCGGGCCTCGCCGGCGCGCAGCCGGGCGACGTCCGATCGGTTGAGGTGCCCTTCGCCGACGATCACCCCAACGACATCCTGCGCGGAAAGACCGGTGCCTTCGAAATCACCATCTCGGCGCTCAAAGAGCGGCTCCTTCCGGAGGAGGACGATGAGTTCGCCAAGGACTGCGGCGACTTCGAAACGCTTCTTGAGCTTCGCCTCGACATTCGCAAGCGCCTGCAGGAGACCGCCGACCAGAAGGCCGAAACCGAGCTCAAGGACAAGCTCATCGGCGCGCTGATCGCGAAGAACGACATCCCGGTGCCCCCGAGCCTCGTCCAGCAGCAAAAGCAGCAGATGCTCTACGAAATGATGAGCTTCGCGCAGATGTTTGGACGTCAGGTGGGCCCCGAAGACCTCGAAGGAATGGACGATCGCGCCCTGCGCCGGGTGAAGGCCGGAATGCTGCTCGGCGCCCTCGCGCGAATCGAGGGGATCGACGTCGGAGACGACGCCGTGGAAGCCAAGCTTCAAGAGATGGCCGAAGAAACCGGCAAACACATCGCGAAGTTGCGTGTCGAATACAGTGGGGAGCGTGGCGAGTCGCTGGCAAACTCCCTATTGGAAGAGAAGCTGATCGGTTTTCTGAAGACCAAGGCCACCCTCGAAGAGGGGCCTGACCCCGACGCGACCGAGGATACAGCGACCGAGGACGCAGCGACCGAAGAGGAATGAGGCCGTCATGAGCGAGCGCGAACGAGCCAACGTTTGGATTCCCTACGTGGTGGAGACCACCCACCGTGGCGAGCGCCGCTGGGGCCTCTTCGACCGCCTCCTCAAAGACCGCATCATTTTCCTCGGGACCGAGGTCAGTGACGACGTCGCCAACGTCATCGTCGCCCAGATGCTTTTCCTCGAGAGCGAGGACCCGGACAAAGAGATCACCGTGTACATCAACAGCCCCGGGGGGAGCGTCACCGCGGGGTTTGCGATTTACGACACGATGCAGCATGTGCGCTGCCCGGTGGCCACCGTCTGCGTCGGCCAGGCGGCCTCCATGGGGGCGTTTCTTCTGGCGGCGGGCAGCGCCGGGATGCGTCGGGCCCTCTCCAACAGCCGCGTCCTCATCCACCAGCCCTGGATGGGCGGACTGCACGGCCAGGCGACGGATTTGGAGATTCACGCGCGGGAGATTCTGACCCTACGTCAGAAGATGAACGACGCATTGGCGGCCCACACGGGTAAAAGCTCCGAGCAGATCGCCCGAGATACGGAACGTGACCGTTTTCTCACAGCCGAAGAGGCCAAGGAATACGGGATCGTAGACATCGTGGTGGAACCTCGCAGCCGAAAGTCGTGAGCGTTCTCCGCCCTTGGAACCCTTACCTTGCCGGGCAAAAACCCCAGCGCTAGACTCACCGAAACCTCGAAACTGACCGAGTAATTGTGGATCGAAGGCGAGACGACGGGCACGGAAATCTGACTTGCTCCTTTTGCGGAAAATCGCAGAAGGAAGTGAAGAAACTTATCGCGGGTCCCACCGTGTACATCTGCGACGAGTGCATTGCGCTCTGCAATGACATCATCGCGGAGGAGGTTGACCGGGACGACTCTTTGGCCACCGGGACGCCGCTCCCGAAACCGGCCGAAATTAAGACGATCCTCGACGAGTACGTCATCGGTCAGGACCGCGCGAAAAAGATTCTCTCGGTTGCCGTTCACAACCACTACAAGCGAATCGACTCAAAGGTCGGCGACGACGTCGAACTTCAAAAGTCGAACATTCTGCTTCTCGGACCGACGGGTT
Organism: Myxococcota bacterium; assembly: GCA_039186435.1. Taxonomy (GTDB): domain Bacteria; phylum Myxococcota_A; class Polyangia; order Polyangiales; family Houyiibacteriaceae; genus JALVDI01. Next base: position 4,863 of record JBCDAA010000538.1, read on the forward strand.
CCGGAAAAACGCTTCTCGCGCAGACCCTTGCGCGGATTTTGAACGTTCCCTTCGCCATCGCGGATGCGACCACGCTGACCGAGGCGGGCTACGTCGGCGAAGACGTTGAGAACATCATCGTTCAGCTCCTTCAAAACGCGGATCACGACGTCGAGCGCGCCCAGCGCGGCATCGTCTACATCGACGAGATCGACAAGGTCGCGCGCAAGGGCGACAACCCGTCCATCACGCGGGACGTGAGTGGCGAAGGCGTTCAGCAAGCGCTCCTCAAGATCATTGAGGGGACCGTCGCTAATGTTCCGCCCAAGGGAGGCCGAAAGCACCCTCAGCAGGACTTCCTGCAGATCGACACCGGCAACATTCTCTTCATCTGCGGTGGCGCCTTCGTGGGCCTCGATCAGGTGATCGAGCGCCGCATCGGACAAAAGACCCTCGGCTTTGGCGCGGACATCACGTCGAAGGAAGACAAGAAGCTCGGCGATCTGCTCGCCCAGATTCAGCCCGAGGATCTGCTCAAGGCCGGTCTCATCCCGGAGTTTATTGGTCGCCTGCCC
>JBCDAA010000539.1:0-5408 GCA_039186435.1 Myxococcota bacterium
CAGAGCGCAACCCGTCGCTTTTCACCGCCTGAGAGATTCGCCGGATCGGCGTCCGCCGGCGGCAGGCGCAGCGCGTCCATCGCGAGCTCGAGGGCGTGGTCGAGGTTCCAGCCGTCGACCGCATCGATTTGGTCCTGAAGCGCGCCCTGCTTTTCGAGGAGCTTCGTCATCTCGTCGTCGCTCATCGGTTCGCCGAGCTTCATGCTCAGCTCCTCGAAGCGCGTCAGCAGGTCCCGAATCGGCTGCACGGCGACCTCGACCGCCTCGAGCACCGTCTTCGCGTCACCGAGGTCGGGCTCCTGCGGCAGGTAGCCGACCTTTGAGCCTGGACGCAGCCAGGACTCGCCCGTGAAGTCCTTGTCGACGCCGGCCATGATGCGCAGCACCGTCGACTTACCGGCGCCGTTCGGTCCGATAACGCCGATCTTCGCTTTGGGAAGGAACGAAAGATAAAGGTCCGACACCACCTTCTTGTCGGGGGGGTGGACCTTCGTCACGCCCTTCATGGAAAAGACGTAGTCAGCCATGATGAGTCTCCCGCTTACGCGCCGACGCCGGCGATGAGTTCGAGGAGGGCAAGCTCTTGTGCCTCGTCGTCGGTGACCTGTTCGTCGCTTCCAATGAGCGCGCGAGCCACTTCCACAAAAAGCTGCCGATGCGCTGCCGGAACGTCGATGCTCCCGAGCTCCTCTGCGTTCACTTTGTTTTCGAGCCAGAAGAACGCGTCGCGGCGGTCTTCTTCGTCGAGGTTCATCTGCTCGATGAGCTTTTTGATGAACGTGCGCTCTTCCGGCTGAACCTCGTGGTCGAGCCAGGCAAACGAGCATACGAGCTTCAGCAGCTGCTTTCGATCGTCTGAAGAGAGGTCGTCAAACTGCGCCATGTGCCGTCCTAGTTGAGGATTCGAAGGAGTTCGACGTCGAAGACGAGCGTTCCCTGCGGTCCGCGGCGTCCTTCGTACGCGAGGTTTCCGGGGATCCAGAAGCGGCGCTTTTCGCCCTCCACCATGAGCTGAACGCCTTCGGTCCAGCCGGGGATCACACCGCTCAGCGGAAAGGTTGCGGGCGTGCCGCGCGTCACCGAGCTGTCGAACATATTGCCGTCGGTGGTCCACCCGGAGTAGTGCACCTGCACCTGGCTCGCGGCGGTGGGGTGACGCGTTCCCGTTCCGGGCTGAAGCACGCGCGACGCAAGGCCGCTCTCCGTGCGCTCCGCGTTCGAAGGAACCGCGGCGACGTCTTCCGGAACCGCGGGCGGCTCGGGCGCCTGCTCAATGCCGAGAAGCTCCACGTCAAAGACCAGCATGCCCTGCGGTCCGCGGCGGCCTTCGTAGGCGAGGTTTGCCGGAATCCAGAAGCGACGCTTTTCACCTTGGACCATGAGCTGAAGTCCTTCGGTCCAACCGGCGATCACGCGGTTGAGAGGAAAGGTCGCGGGGCGTCCGCGGCGATGAGAGCTGTCGAACATCTCACCGTCGGTGGTCCAGCCCGAGTAGTGAACCGTGACGCGGTCCGCGGGACTCGGATGATCGGTGCCGGTGCCGGGTTGAAGCACCTTGCTCGCGAGGCCGGAGGCTTCGCGCTGCGCATCAGCGGGCGGCGCGGCGACGTCTGGAGGCGCGGGCTGGTCGCCCGGCGGTCGGGGTGCACCAATGCGGTCCGCAGCAGTCATGTTGTTCGCCGGCGTGTCCATGCCCGCGTTCGTGGCGGTGCCCGCGTTGTCGGTGGAGGGAGTCTCTTCTTGCTCCGCCGGCTCCGCGCTATTGCTCGGGCATGCAAGGGAAAGAACGAGACCGAGAGAGATCGCTACGCGCATAAGCGGCGTCGTACACCGCTCTTGGGCCAGACTCAATGCGCTTTCCTTATCGGCGGCGCTGAAAATACGTTCGCGCGCTTTCCTGCTGGGCGTCCACGCGCGCCGCACAAAGACGAATCCGCTCGAGGGTGTTGGCGAGATTGCGCGGTCCGCCCGGGAGATCCGCGACCCGCTCGCCGAAAAACGCTTCGACCTCGGCGGCCCGTTCGGTGCTGCAAAAGGACATGCCCGTCATGGGAAGGCGACCCGCGCCGTTCTCGAGGCGACCCTTGAGGGCCTCGTAGTTGCTCGTCACCCAGGCCCAGGCGGCTTCCCGGGTTTCGTTGCTCGAGAGCTGCTGCCGAATCGGCGTCCACATTTCGTTCACGCGAACCCGCGCGTCGAGTGCCAGGGCAATGGCGCGCTGCGCCTGCTCCGGACGTTTCGCTGACGAGAGCGCGCCGAGGAGTCGTTCGCGAAGGAGCGCGTCATCGCTCGCGAGGAAACGCTCGAGCACGTGATCGAAGAACGCGTCGTCGCCGTCCTGCACCGCGACCGCGAGCACCGTATCGACAAGGTTCGAGTCGACCGCGTCGCCGTGAATCTCACCGTCGCCGCGGCGACCGTAGCCGAGGTAGCGATGCGCGCGACGAACCGCTTCGCGTCGCACGTTTCGGTCCTTCGCAAAGAACGCGAGATGCGAAATCACCGCTGCGCGAAGAAGAGCGACTTCGCCGTCTTCTTCCCCGCGAGGATCCCAGCGAAGGCGTCGCATCACCGGCGCGTAGAGACGCTGGGACATCGACCGAACGTTCTGCCGCTGGTTTTCCTCGACCAGGCGATCGTGCGCGAAGTAGAGGTGGCCCATCGGCGCGGTCGCGATCTGCCTGAGCGGCGAGCGCGCGAGCGGCTGAAGCGCGGCGTAGAGATCCGCCGCCGCGAGGGAGCCATTCGCGAACGCGGCGCGAAGACTGTCCGAGAGCGCGAGCTTTTCGCGGTCGGTCAGTTCGCTCCAGCCGTCCGTGCGAAGCTTCGTGAGCTGATCCTGCTCCAACGAGAAGCGGAGATAGCCTGCGCCGTCCGCGTTCGGGAGCACCCAGCGCGGGCAGCTTTCGAGGGCCTGCGTTTCTTCCGCCTCGTCGACGAGGGTGCACGTGGTCTGGAGCTCGCTGCCGTCGTGCCAGCGCGTGCACACCGGCATCTGCCAGGTTTGCGCGCGGTCGCCCTCCGAACCGACGGGCAGGTAGCGCGACTGGCGGAGCTTCAGCTGCGCGCCGTCCTCGGAGCACTCGACGCTCACGTTCAGAAAGGGGAGCCCCGGCTGAAAGAGGAAGGTCGAAAAGGGCGTCGTCACGTCGCGGCCAGAGCTCTCGCTCAGGGCCCGAAGAAGGTCCTCGTAGGTCGCTGTGCTCCACTCGTGTTCGCGCATGTACGCGCGAATGCCGCGCTGAAAAACCTCCGGCGTGATCCACTGCTCGAACATGCTGAGGACGCCACCGCCCTTGCGATAGGTGATGGAGTCGAAGGCGTTGCGAATGTCGTGGTTGCTCTCGATCGGCTGCCGAATCTGGCGCGCCGTCGCAAGGCTGTCGGTGCTCATCGCGCGCTGCACGCCTTCGAACATGCCGAGGTCCGCGCGGTACTCCGGACGAATCGCCTGCACCACTTTGAAGCCCATCCACGTCGCAAAGGCTTCGTTGAGCCAGATGTCGTCCCACCAGGGCATCGTCACCAGGTTTCCAAACCACTGGTGCGCAAGTTCGTGGGCCATCACGTACTCGTAGGCGCGGCGCTGCCACTCGGGCGCGTCGTCCCCGAGCAGGAGCAGCGTCTCCCGAAAGGTGATCAAGCCGACATTTTCCATCGCGCCCGCTGCAAAGTCGGGCACCGCGACGATGTCGAGCTTTCGGTACGGGTAGGCCATGCCGAAGTAGGCCTCGAGCTCCTGCACCATGCGACCGGTGTTCTCGAGGGCGTAGGCCAGCTGTTCGCCTTTGCCGCGGGCGGCGAGACCCCGAAGCGGAATTGGATTCTCGCGAAGTTCGCTCGGCGGAATCGCCTCGTGCTCCACGACGTCGAGGGGACCGACCGCCATCGCGATGAGGTAGGTCGGCATCGGGCGCGTCGTTTCAAAGCGCACGCGTTTCATGCCCTCTTCGAGGGCGGTCTCTTCGACCGGCGGCGTATTAAACGCAGCGAGGTGATCGCTCTTCACCGTGAGCGTGAAATCGAAGGGCGTCTTAAACGCCGGTTCGTCAAAGCCCGGAAACGCGAGGCGTGCGCTCGTCGCCTCGAACTGTGTGAACGCGTAGCTCTGGCTCGCTTCGTCGACGCGATAGAGCCCACGAAGCGCGCGGTTGAAGGGCGCGTCGTAGTCGATGCGAATCGTGGCGCTGCCGCTCGCGAGCACGCTCTCGAGACGAAGAATGCTCACGCCCTCGTCGTCGACCTGCTCGTAGGTTGCGGCGATCGCCTCGCCACCTTCGGGGGTCACCGTGGCGCTTCGAACCGCCAGGCGATTGCCGTGAAGCCAAACGTGGCGCGTCGCTTGGGCCACCGTCACGTCGATTTCCGCTTCGCCGTGAAAGCCGTGGCGGTCCGGCACCACCGTCAGCGCCACCCGGTAGCCCGTCGGCGTCACCGTTCGCGGGAGCACCCCGAGCGGCGGCTCCCCCTCGGCCTCAACCTCCTCCGTCGGTTCGGGATCGGGGGCGGTCGCGATCGTTCCCGGGCCAGCCGAACTCGGGCGGGGACCACAGCCAAAGGCGAGAATTAGAAGGAGAAACCAGCGCATGGAGCGCTTCTAGCAGCGAACCAGCGGAAAAAAAGACCTCGCGTCAAAAGTGCCAGGCTGCGTGAAATTTTACTGAAAAGTTTGAGTGTAACTGGAAGTTTGCCGCTCGATTCCCTACCCTGAGAAGGCTGGAGGCAAGGATGGGCAACCTTCGAGGATGGATCGCTGCGTGCGCAGTGGTGGCGTTGAGCGCGTGCGGCGGCAGCAAGACACCGAGCCGCGCGTGTGAGACGGCGAGCGATTGCGGCGAAGGGTTTCGTTGCCTCGACAACGTGTGCGTCGCGATCAGTGACTCCGGCGGAACCGATGCGGGCGCGGACGGAGGTGAGATCTGCCGTGACATCGATCGCGACGGCTTCAACGGCCGCACAGATCTTTGTCCCTCGGGGAACGATTGCGACGACAGCGCAGAGGGATCGAATCCCGACGCGGACGAGCTTTGTGGTGATGGTCTCGACAACGACTGCGATGGCGAAACCGACGAGCCCGACTGCGAGTGCTCCACTGGACAACGCATCAGCTGCTACACGAGCGATCCCGCAACGCGCAGCGTTGGCGCCTGTCGGAACGGCATCGCCGTCTGTACCGGCCCGGGCATGGTCGGCGATTGCGTGGGAGAAGCGGGCCCCTCCGACGAAACCTGCGACCTGATCGACAACGACTGCGACGGCAACGTCGACGAAGGACTGCGCAACGCGTGCGGCGAGTGCAGCGATGTCGAGCCGACGGAGATGTGCGGCAATGAAATCGACGACGACTGCGACGGCATGGCGGACGAAGACTGCGAGTGCGACTACCGCTGTATGTGTCCCGACGGCAC
>JBCDAA010000540.1:0-5329 GCA_039186435.1 Myxococcota bacterium
CGCGGAAATAGCAGCCCACCTGATTTATTGACTTGGGCTGAGACCGCACGTTTCCGCGGCGAAAGCAGCCCAAAGCGCGAGACCGAGCGCGATCGGTTCGGGTGCGACCGGTCGTAGTTCGGCAGCCCACGGTTTGGTGCATTTAGCAGCCCACCTGATTTTATTGACATCGCGCTGACCAGGTTGGTGCCGAGCGTGATCGGTCGCTGGTACTCATGTCTCCGTGAGTCCGGGACCCGCACGATCGTCGATGTCAACAAATCAGGTGGGCTTTCAAGCGAACCCACAGCTCTGGTGGCGATCAGCTCCTGGTACGCGGCTGGATCCGGCCGATCGCGATGTCAACGATCAGGGCGGCTCTGAACCCAGCTGCAATTGGCCGGCTCGGGATCCGCCGATCGTCGATGTCAACAAATCAGGTTGGCTACTACTGACTCCGAACCAGGCTGAGGTTGGCTCTACCAACTCCGAACCAGGCTGCGATTGGCCGGAAACCGGCTGCTATCTGGCGAGCGTCAGAAGAGCGGGGGCAGTTCGCGAAGCGTTCGGGCGTTGCCGCCTGCGGGGTACGCGTAGGACGCGTACGAGTCGTAGCCCCAGACCGTCATGCCGAAGGTGCCCGTGCTCTCCGCCGAGTGCCGCCCGTTGGTGCACGCGCCAACCCCTTCGCCACCGCGTACAAGATCCACCTGTGCGACCTCGAAATTTCCCGAGGCCCCGACAGGCGTCCAGTCTTCAATCGTTCCAAGGCAGTCCACCGTCACATCCGCAAAACCGTCCTCACCACGCGTTCGCGTCAGCGCGAGAGACGTCACCCCGTACGTCGGATCCGTAAAGAACACATACCGACGGAGAAACTGCGCCGCCGGAAAGAGCATCGTCATGTCCTCGTCGCCCAGCCCCCGACTAAACACATCAAAGGTCGTGTCGTCCGCGCGCCAGCCCCCCGGCACCTCACCGGTCGTCATCAGCTGCGCAAACGCGAACGGACGATCCTCCTGGCTCGAAACCACAAAGGGCATCGCGGACTCCAAGTCGACCACCTCACCCTGCGCAATCGTCGCCGGCGCCCCCGCAATCGGCGGATCAAAGGTCAGATTCGTCCCATCGAACGCACCCACAATCCGGTACCGAATCGTCTCTGGCGCAAGATCCGATCGCCGCGTCGGATAGGGCGCCGCGACGTACTCATTCCCTAGCGCCGAGACCGGAAGAAGCTGCTGGTGCTGCGCATCGCCGCCCGGACTCGCCACCGCCTGAAGCCGCAAGAACCGGTTGCCCGCAAACGCGCCCACCGGCTTGTCCGCGCGCACCAACGAGCCGGAAGGATCGGCCGCCCCACTCTCCCACTGCGCGTACTCGCCGGCGTTCAGCGTCACCGTGCCCGTTGCGCCCGCCGCCACATTCGGGACCTCGCCGGCGCCAGTGAGCGCCACACTCGGCTGAATCGTGACGGTCGTGTCGTCCTCTTCCGCAACCACCTGAACCCAAAGCGGACCCGGCGCGGTGTGCGTTCCCGGTGGCGGCGTGATGACCACGTACTCCTCGGCGTAGACCGACGTCGGCAAGAGCAACGTCGCTCCCGGAAGAAAGGACGACGCACCCCCAAAGGGCAGGATGTCGTACGCGCTCACCGGCGCACTCGTCGAAATCGAAAACGTCGACCCGACTCCCGAAGACCGAAGTTCAGTGCTCGCGTTGATCGCCGGCGTCACCGGGCAGGTGAGGGGCCCTCCGCCGCCTCCCCCGGACGCGATCGCCGCCGGATCGCTCGAAAGAAAGAGGACCACCACCTCGCCCACGGGCACGCCTGTCGCAGGCACTTCAGGCCAGCTCTCGGGCGGCAGCGCAGAATCCACCACCCGAGCAAAGGACGCTACATCCAGGCTCGCCCCTTCGTACTCCACCGAAACCGAAATCGGCTCCGGCCACGTGTTGGCGATAAACGCCGCAAAACAGGGAGGGAGAATTCCCGTCCACATATTCGCCGTCGGAACGCGAAACTCGCAGCCAAGGTTGCCCTGCGACTCCTCTGCGGCACGGCACGCGGGCACACACGTCCCGTCAAAGCAGCCTTGGTCGACCGGACACTCGCGAAGCACCTCGCCCGCCGCGCCGAGAACACTGCGCAGATCCTCCGAGCAACCAACGCCGGGGACTTCTCCCACATCGCGCGCGGCATCGAAGGGACGACCCACATCGACGCTCGCGTCGGTTCCCGCATCACCATCCGAAACGCACATACCGTCGCGGCACGAGCCGCTCAGACAGTCCGAGGAAACCACGCATTCGGGGCCATCGGAGGAGGACCCACATCCCAAAAGAAGAAACGCAAACGCAGCAAACCGACGCACACCACCCCCAAACCTTCGACGAGGCTGGACGAGATACGGCGTAATTTCAATCGTTTGGGCCTACACTTGGTTCTTCCGACATTCGTTTACAAGTCCACGACAATTGATGAACTGCGTAGGGCGACATTTCGTCGCAAGTTCCTCGCGTCGTTTACGGCGCGGAGACAATTTTGGACACGCTGCTCATCACCCTTTACCTGATCGCCCTCACGATCCTCGGCATCTACGGCGCCCACCGCGGCACCCTCCTGATGCTCTACCTTCGACATCGGCATCGAAAGACCGACATCACGAAGCGCTTCGAGGAAGCGGACCTGCCGCTGGTGACGATCCAGCTGCCCATGTTCAACGAGATGTACGTCGTCGACCGCCTGCTCGAAGGCGTTGCCTCCATCGACTACCCGCTCGACAAACTTCATCTCCAAATCCTCGACGACTCCACCGACGAAACGGTGTCGATCGCCCGAGCCAAGGTCGACGAGCTTTGCGAGCGCGGCTTCGATGCCGAGTACATCCATCGCGAAGACCGCACCGGCTACAAAGCAGGGGCCCTCGAGAACGGCCTAAAGACGGCCAAGGGCGAGTTCGTCCTCGTCTTCGACGCGGACTTCGTCCCCGAGGGCGACATCCTGCGAAAGTTGATTCACTACTTCACCGACGAGAAGGTCGGCATGGTCCAGGCGCGCTGGGGCCACATCAACCGGGAGTACTCGCTGCTCACCAAGTGCCAGTCGATGATGCTCGACGGCCACTTCGTGATCGAGCACATCGCCCGCAACCGCTCGGGTCGCTTCTTCAACTTCAACGGCACCGCCGGCATGTGGCGCAAGAGCACCATCGAGGACGCGGGCGGCTGGGAACACGACACCGTCACCGAGGACATGGACCTCTCGTTCCGTGCGCAGCTCAAGGGGTGGAAGTTCATCTACGTCCCCGACGCCCTCGCACCGGCCGAGCTTCCCTGCGAGATGAACTCCTTCAAGACGCAGCAGTTCCGCTGGGCCAAGGGCTCGGCGCAGACCACCAAGAAACTGCTTTGGACCGTCCTCAAGGCGGACATTCCCTTCAAGGTGAAGATGGAGGTGGTCTTTCACCTCACCAACAACTTCGCGTACCTCTTCCTGGTCGTCCTCGCGCTTCTGCAGCTTCCGAACATGCTGCTCCGTCGCCACATGGACAACCCGGAGCTCCTGCTCCTCGACGTTCCCCTCTTCGCGGCGACCTGCGGCTCGATCTGCGTCTTCTATCTTGTGACGCACCGCGCCCTCTACGACGACCTTTGGGAGGCGATCAAGCGTCTGCCCCTGATGATGGCGCTCGGCATCGGCCTCTCCGTCAACAACGCGCGCGCGGTTCTCGAAGGCCTCTTCGGAAACGACCTCGAGTTTGTGCGCACCCCTAAGCACGGCGTGACGGGCAACGCGGACACCTGGAAGAAGAAAAAGTACAAGGCGCGCTTTCCGATCCACTCCGTGATCGAAGTTCTCTTCGGCCTCTACTTCGTCGTCACCATCGCGCTCGCCGTTGTCACCGGAAGCTGGATCTCGATCCCCTTCCTGGTGCTCTTCATGGTCGGCTTCCTCTACGTCGGCTCGCTCAGCCTCTATCAGGCTCGCTAAGCAGTCCGTGCATGCCTCAACGAAAGCCCGCCCTGCGCGGGCTTTCTCGCGTTTGGAGCGCTACGCCTTGAGCGAATAGACCGTCAGCTCAAGGGGCGACACGGTCGTTTTCTTCCGGAACGCGTCCACCAACCAATTCGGATGCACGCCCCAACGACTCTTCCGCGCAACGCGAAGAGCTTTGCTTTCGTCGCGGGACACATCCGGAAAGAGCCACCGATACTTCCCATCGACGCCCGACGTCGTAACGAGCGTGTTTCCGGCCAACCCAACCTCGGACCCAAAGTACAGCGTCTTCGGCCGCGGCGGCGTGACCTGCCTCTCCTGCGTCCATCGGCCCTTGTCTCGCCGGTAAACCAGCACCGCACCGCCGCCATTTTTCGTGCGGATCGAAGTCATCCCCGCCGCAAAGCGGTCACCCGAAATCGCGACACTCGCCGGATACCCCTTTTCCACCTGCAGACGCTTCCAGGTCTTCCCGGCGCGCTCATACACCTCGAAACGCTCCGGTCGACGCACGAGAATCGTCTGACCATCCGTGGCCGCCCCAAGCGCCTTGTTCGAAACCAGCTCCGCAGGCTTTCCCAGCTTGCCGTTGTTCACCGGAAACGCGACCGCACCATGATTGAAGCTCGTTGCCACGATCAAGCTACCCCCGGCACACGTCCAGACCATATGGTGCGGCTGCGTCCAGATGGGGTGCTGCGCCCCGCTTCCTGAAAGCGGACGCATGTCACCCTCGACCTCGATCCGCCACTCCCCCTGGTGGGCGAGAATGAAGTCGTCCCCCGCTACGAGTCGACTGCTCGCCTCCGCGAGCGTCTCCGCACTCCACAACGTGCCGTCCCATCGATAACGCAAATCTCCGAGCACTGATCCGACGCGAAACCAGTCAGGGCCGATGACGATGGCACTCGGCTCGTGATCAGCAACGGGAAGCTGCGTCGCTGGAATCTTGATCTTGCGCGGCTTCGGCTTCGGAGCGACCCGCTCCACCAGGGGCATCTCCAACCGCGGCACATCCGGTGGACGAGGCGGTCCGTCTCGCAACGCGGCAACGGTACCTTCGTGGTGCGCGCTGCGCGCGGCGTCGATGCACGCGTCCCGCACGTCGTTCTCAAGGTCCCCGTGACGCGCATCAAACGCCGCGGTGACTCCCTCTCGGGCAATCCGAAGAAGCTGCTCCCGCGACGGGGTGGCGACCGAAAGAAGTGCCACCACAGCAGAGCCGGAGACCTGGTCGAGTGCCTTGGTCGCATCCGCGTTCGAAAGATGGAGCGCGAGCGCGGCGATCACGTTTGTGTTCCCGCGCGCACGCATCACGTGGGCGTACGCGACTGGCGTTCCGGCCGCTGC
>JBCDAA010000541.1:0-5309 GCA_039186435.1 Myxococcota bacterium
CCGCGCCCGACGCGTCGCTGTAGAGCGTTCGCAGATCGCGTAGAAGGTTGGCGTGCACGCGCGCGATCGCGTCGTTGAGGATCGCTTCTTCCCCGTCCTCGAGCACCAGCGATGCGCCCCGCGAACCGATCGTGCCCGGCTCGAAACCTTGGACCGGCGGCAGGTCGATTCGAATCGCGCAGCGTTCAGCGAGGGCCGCGAGGTCGCCTTGGGTTGCGGGGAACCAGCGCGAGCGCCCTTCTTGGTTTCGTTCACCCGAGGCAAGTCGCGAACGCAGCCGCTGAAGCTCCGCTTGCTGCGCCTCGTGGCGTTGAAGAAGGGCGCGGTGCTCACGAACCAGCTCACCGCGGGCGAGGGTCGCAACGTCGCGTCCTGGAGCGGGTTCGTGTACGGCCGTTTCCGTACCCTCATCCGGCGCGGAAGCTTCGCCAGCGATCGGGATCGACAGACGCTCGGGCGCACGGGAAGGCAGAAGCTCGCCGGCCTCTCCAGCGCTGAGTTCGACTTCGCCTTCATCGTTCGCGAGCGCGACGCGCCCTTCGTACACCCAGACGGTCACAAGCGCTCCGAGCGCCGTTCCTACGGTAGCGGCACCAACGCCGCCCGCGATCGTTCGTCTCGACACCATGGCATTCTCCTCGACCTCAACTCGGAAACACGTTCCCTCCACGCGCACATCGCCCGCGGGGGTCGTCACCACCAGCGATGTGGGCCCGTCGACGCGATAGAACACGTCACCGGTGCGTTGCTCGATACGTCCGCCCGCGCGCCCTAGGGTCCAGGTGAGTTCGGTACCTCGCTCTGCGACCCACACGACGGGGCCGTGGGCGTCGGTGCGTCGCGCGTCGGCGGTCAACGAGCCGCGCTGGCTTCGCCCAGTCCAAAACCAGCCGCCGGCCGCGAGCAGGATGGCCGCTGCCGCCGCGAGCCACATCCGGCTGCGTCGCTGCGTTGGACGAGCCTTCGCAAGGACTCGATCGGCAAAGTCGCTCGGCGGCAGCGCAGCGTCCCATGCATCGAGATCGTCGCGGGAGAGCCCCAGCTCGCGTTCGAGGTCGGAACGCGGTTCAGGTTCGTGCGTCATCGCGTTCTCCTCGAAGCCGGCTACGAAGCATGGCGCGCGCGCGCCCAAGACGGGACTTCACGGTATTGACGTCGCAGTCGAGCGCCTGCGCGATCTCCTGAAGACTCAACTCGTGGTACCCGCGAAGGATGAACGCGGCGCGGTAGGTCGCGGGAAGCGCCTCTACGGCGGCGGCGATGCGCTGGCCGAGGCCTTTGGCGGCAGCCGCGCGCTCTGGACTCGCGTCCGAAGAGGGGAGCGTGACCACGTCCGCTTGGAAGGGTTTGACGCGGCGAAGATGATCGATCGCGACCCGCGTTCCAATCGTGAGGATCCAGGTCGAGAGTCGCGCCTGGCCGTGCGGGGTGAACTCGGGGAGTGCGCGGAACACCCGAAGAAACGTTTCTTGGGCCAGGTCATCGGCGGCGTCGGCTCCCGCCATGCGACTCACGAGGGCGAAGACCGCGTGTTGATGTCGTTCCACGATCGCTCGCTGTGCAGCAGGATCGCCTCGGCGCGCGGCGTTGATCGTCGCGTCGTTGAGATCTCGCGAGGATGCCTTGGACGAGGACCTCCGAGTGAAACCGGCACCGAACGTCATGGGAAGGACCGGCTTCCTTCAGCACGATCGGGAGCGGGCGTGGCCATTACATCGTTTCACGCGGCAGGGGGCAGAAGGGTCCCGCAGTTTGTGATTTTTCTCAGCGGTTTGTGGGAGTGGCATAAGAACTGCCCTTCGGCATCGCAATGAACGAGCTGACCCGCTTTGGCACGTACGTTTCGCTTCTTGGCCTCCTCGCGTGCGCCTCTCCTGCGCGGACGGAGCCCTCGGCGCTCTCGAACTCGCTGCTCCTCGAGCTTTCGCTCGACTACGAACGCCCTCCCTTTCCCCTCCTCGTTCGCCCCGAGCGTTTTGAGGTCGTGTTGAGCCTCGACGAAGCCGAGGGAATCGTTCGGGGGTCGATCGGGCCGCATCACGAAGGGACGACGCGGCTCGATCCCGTCGAAGGCACCGTGGAAGACGGGGTGATCTCGCTCGACGAAGGAATGTTTCGCTTCGAGCGAGGACGGCTCCGCTGGACTGAGTTCACCCTCGATCCGGCGACAGGCGAAGGTCTGATCGTAGGGCGATGGCAGCAGAGTGACCGCGACGTCTTCGACGAGAGCGAGGTGACCATCGGGGCGCGCGTGATGAACGATACGCGCGCGGGAATCGCCGCGCTTCGAGTGGCGTCGCTGCCTGCCTCTCGCCCCATGGTTTGGACGCCGCTCGCGATCGACATGAACGAGCCGATGGACGCGAGCGCCCTCGATGCGATTCGCATCCTGGCGGACGAGGCGCCGCTCGCGGGGGATCTCGATGCGGAGGTGATCGCGGGGTCGATCGCATCGCTCACCTTTACGCCGAGCGCGCCGATGCCGTTTTCGGCCGACCTGCGACTCGACCTCGGCGGCACCGTGGATACCGCGGGGCTTCCCTTCGAAGTTCGCGAGCGCGAGATGCAAGTCATCGACGACCCAGGCTCTCTGCTCACCAACCCAGGATTTGAAGAAGGACTCTTGGGCTGGTTTGCGTCTGGGATCGTGGGCACGGTCGAGGAGTTTGGCGGCGTCGCGCCGGCCGAAGGGCGCCTACAGGCGGTCGTGACGGAGGAGTCGATCTTGGGTGGCTATTTCGATGTGCCGCCCGCAGCGACTCGCCTTCGTGTTCGAGGCTCTCTCTTCAGTGAAGTCGGTGACCTCGACCCCGACCGGTCGGCGGTCGTGCGTCTTCAGTCGGATGCGCGGGACGTTCGCACTTTTGACTTCTTCGACTTCGTGGACGAGGGCGAGCCGTCCGACGTTGCGTACGAAGACTCGTACCGCCATCGCATCGGTCCGATGGAGGTGTCATTGGATTTGGCCGACCTTCGGGGCGAGCGCGTCTACCTCACGGTGCAGGCGCGTGCAGCGAACTTCATCGGCGCGAACTTCTACGCGATCCTCCTCGACGATGTGGTGATCGACGAGGCGCTCAGCCCGGTGCCCTGAGCGCGGTGTCCTGAGCGCGGTGTCGTGAGCGCGGTGTCCTGAGCGCGGTGTCCTGGCCCTGATTCAGTCGCGTTCTTCTTTGAGCGGCCGCGTCATAAGCGCCACGAGCGCTTCCTTCGCGGGCTTCTCGTCGTAGAGCACCGCGTACACCTCGTCGGTGATGGGCATGTCGACGCCGAGCTTGCGCGCGAGGTTGTGGGCGCTCTTTGCGGTCTTCACACCCTCGGCCACCATGCCGAGCTCTTCGAGGATCTCCGGGAGCTTCTTTCCTTGACCGAGCCCGATGCCGACGCGCCGGTTGCGAGATAGGTCTCCGGTGCACGTGAGCACGAGGTCGCCCATTCCGCCGAGGCCAGACATGGTCAACGGATGCGCGCCCACCCGAAGGGCCAGACGCGAGAGTTCCGCGAGGCCACGCGTGATCAGCGCAGCGCGAGTGTTGTGCCCTAGCTTCATGCCGTCGGCGATGCCCGCGGCGATGGCGACGACGTTCTTCAGCGCGCCGCCGACCTCAACGCCGATGACGTCGTCGGTGGTGTAGACGCGAAAGCGCTCGGTGTTGAAGTAGCGTTGCACCCGCTGACGCACGGCTTCGTTCTTGCCAGCGAGGGTGACGGCAGTGGGAACGCCCTGCGCAACCTCGCGCGCGAAGGAGGGGCCACCGAGATAGGTCAGCATGCTGTGGCGATCTTCGGGAAAGGACTCCTCGAAGATCTGGGACACGAGGTCGAGGGTCCCCTGCTCGATGCCTTTGGTCGCGCTCACCACTGGAACGTCCGCGCCGATCTTCGGAACCACCTGTTTGAGGAGTTCGCGGTTCGCCTCCGTGGGAACGACGACGAGCGTGAGCGTTGCCCCTTCCAAGGCATCGTCGAGATCCGCGGTCGCGCGAAGCGTTGTCGGGAGCTCGATGTCCTTCAGGTAGTTGGGGTTCTTTCGCGTCGCTTCGATCGCGGCGGCCTGTTCCGCGCGGCGAGCCCAGAGGCGCGTTTCGTACCCTTGATCCGCAAGATGCTTCGCGAGCGCCGTGCCCCAGGATCCCGCGCCGAGCACGGTAACGACCGGATGTGTGTCACCCATCCGCGTAGGCTACTCGAGGTTTGGGCCGTCAGTCATCGGCCGGCTCCCATAACGAGAAAAGGCCGGCGTGACGCCGACCTTTCCTTCGTTTTAGCTCTGCCCCAGCTTCAGGGCGAGGGCTGAAGGCCGCCTTCGGCCTTCTTCGCCGTGTCGTCCGAAAGGTCGAGCTTCAGCGCGTCTGGCTCCGTCAGCGCGTTGGCGAGAACTTCGTCCATCTTCTTCACCGGGAAGAACTCGAGGTCGTTGCGCACCTCTTCGGGAACCTCTTCGAGGTCCGCGGCGTTGCGCTCCGGAAGGATGACCCGCTTGATGCCCGCGCGGTGCGCCGCGAGGATCTTTTCCTTGATGCCGCCGACGGGAAGAACGCGACCGCGGAGGGTGATCTCGCCGGTCATCGCCACGTCGTGACGCACATTGATACCGGTCATCAGCGAGACCAGGGCGGTCATCATCGTCACGCCCGCACTCGGTCCGTCTTTCGGCATCGCGCCGGCCGGGATGTGAATGTGGAGGTCGCTCTTTTCGAGGAAGTCCTCCTGAAGACCGAAGTCCTTGGCGCGCGTGCGCACGTAGCTCATCGCGGCCTGCGCCGACTCCTTCATCACGTCGCCGAGCTGGCCGGTGAGCTGGAGCTTGCCGGTGCCGTGCATGCGCGTCGCTTCGATGAAGAGGATCTCACCGCCGACCGCGGTCCAGGCAAGGCCTGTGGCGACGCCGGTCTCGCTCGTGCGCTCGGCCACCTCGCTCGTGAAGCGGGGCGGTCCCAGGTACTCCTTGAGGTCTTCCTTCACGTTGATGGCGAAGGGACCTTCGGCGCCTTCGGCGACCTTGACTGCGATCCCGCGAATGACGCCTGCGATTTGCCGCTCAAGGGTTCGAACGCCGGCCTCGCGGGTGTAGCTCTCGATCACGCTCTCGAGCGCGTCGTCGGTAATCGACACCTGATCGGGTCGAAGGCCGTGCTCATTGATCTGCTTGGGCACGAGGTGCACCTTGGCGATGTCGAGCTTTTCGCGCCGCGTGTAGCCGGGGATCTGGATGATCTCCATGCGATCGCGAAGCGGCGCGGGAATCGTGTCGCCGACGTTCGCCGTGGCGATGAACATCACCTTCGAGAGGTCGTAGGGGATCTCGA
>JBCDAA010000542.1:0-5298 GCA_039186435.1 Myxococcota bacterium
CAAGGAGTCATTCGCGGGCTGATGCAGAACGAGTGATCGCCGCTCGAATGGAGTGATTCGGCGTCGGGGCAGCGTCCCCCGCTTCGCGATCGTGCGCCTGCTTCCACGCCGCTGACAGCTGGTCCGAGGCCTGCCTTCGGTGTGTGGTCGCGAGCGCGTGTCAATAAAATCAGGTTGGCTTTTCTTACCTCCGTACCTGCGTGCCTGCTTCTTACCTGCGTGCCCGCTTCTTACCTGCGTGCCTGCGTCCTTCTCGAGCGTGAGTCGGACAATTCCCAGTAATTTCATTGGCTAGAGTCAACGGGGACACGCCGTTGTGTCGCCATCGCCTCGTGTCCACGTTCCCACGCGAAGCGGCCAGCGAGCCGCGCCTCACGAACTGTATTCCCCGAAAAGCTCTTTGATTTCAGCGCCGGGTCGGTTGGCAGACGCCTTGAAGAGGAGAAGGGGCGGAGGCGACGACAATGATGCAACGAACCCCGGCCCTGGTTTTCTTCCTTTCCCTCTCACTTTCCGCGACCGCTGCCGCGAGCGTGTCGACCGACGGCGCGCAAGAGGAGGAACACGCACAGGTGCTCTCCCAGTTCGAGACCGAGTTTCGGACCGAGGGGCGTAGCCGGCGCCGAGCCTTGAACGTCGAGCTTGCGGCGAAGCTCCTCAACGGCGCGGTGATCGAAGCGGGAGAGACCCTCTCCTTTAACGACCGGGTGGGCGAGCGCTCCGCCGAGCGCGGCTTCGTCAACGCGCCCGTGATCGCCAACGGCCGGATCCGCCAGGGTCTCGGGGGCGGCGTCTGCCAGGTGAGCACGACCCTGCACGTGGCGGCACTTCAGGGCGGCCTCGAAATCGTCGAGCACCGAACGCACTCGCGCCCGTCGAGCTACGTCGACGCGGGCCTCGACGCGACCGTCTCCTGGGGTCGCATCGACTACAAAGTTCGCAACCCCTACGCCTTTCCCGTTCGCGTGCATGCGTTCGCCAACGACGGAGTCATGCAGGTGAGCCTCGAGATCCCCGAGCAAGCTGATGCGCCGACCTTCGAAATCGAAACGCACACCATTCGCCGCATCCCCGTTCGCGAAGAGGTGGTGCAGGACGAGGCGGTCAGCGAACGCACCATCGTCCGCACGGGTCGCGAAGGGCTTGTGGTCCGCGTGACTCGCATCAGCGCCGAGGGCGAGCGCGAGGTCGTCCGGCAGCGCTATCGCGCAGCCCGTCGGGTGGTGCACGTTCCGGCGTGAACCACTCCCAACGAAAAAAGGACCCGCGGAGTCGCCCCGCGGGTCCTTTTCGTGTTGGGGTCTGGACTACTCCTCGACGCCGTCCACAGGGCACTCGCCCTCGCCGTTGAAATGACCCTGCGTCTTCGTCTGTGCACGAAGATAGGCCCAACCGTCGTCCATCGGTTCCGGCTCCGTCGTTCCCGGGAGAGGCGGAAGCGCCGGCGCACCACCGAGGTCGTAGCGGTCGTCGATCTCCGCGAGGTCGTCCAGGAGAATCGAGCGAAGCTCCTCCTCGGTGACCGTTCCGTCGAGGTTGAGATCGCAGTCCGCAAACCACTGCACGAGACGGGTCACGCCGCCTTCGTCGCCCTCGGGAAACCCGTTGAAGAAGAGATGGTCCCCATGAATCGTCAGCGACGCGTTTGAGCCACCCTCCGTCACCGCAACCCCCGAGGGTCCGTCCTCTGCGCTGCACGGTCCGTAGAGCGTGTCGGCCGGCACGCAGAACGTAAAGTCGATGGACGTGTTCTCGTAACAGCCGTCCGCATCGGGGTCACGACCATCGGGCACCATGTCGGTCGAGGGCAGGCAGCTGCGGCCGTCACTCTTCGTCACCATGCCAGAGATAAGGTAGCTGCACCCACCATCGACCATGGTCTGCGCGTCGGCCGCGTCGACGTTGCCGTTGGGCGTTGCTCCCGCGGCGAGCGGCTGCCGGTAACGAATGTCCCAACGACCCGTGCTCAGGTTGTCGAAGTTCCAGAGCGTCTCGCCGGCCGCTGGCGCCTGCGCGAGGTCGTAGAGAAACACGTCCGTGTTCGTGGCCTCGACGGTCATGTCCGTCGAGAAGTTCAAGGTCACGTCACCGAGCGCGACGATGTAGCGATCGAACCTGACGGTCCAGCCGTCAGCGATGCACTCGCCGCAGTCGTCGCCGCCCGGATCGAGCCCTTCAGTGATGGTGTCTTCTGCCTCAATCAGCACGGCGAGGTCAGCGTTGGAGCCGCCGCCACCCGAGTCGGTCTCGACAGCACTGTCAGTGCCACCGCCCGCATCGGTGCCGCCGCCGCCACCATCGTCATCACCGCAAGCCGCAAGGAGGAGAGCTAGGCCTAGGAGAAGAAATCGCTTCATGATGCGTCTGCTACCCCGGCGATCCCACAAACGCAACTTGATTGCACAAGACAGGCCGTTGCAGTTTCCAGCATTCGGTCAATATTCCAAGGAAAACCAGCCGTTGACTTGCGTCCTGCCGCACACGCGGGGTAGCCCGTGCTGCAATGCCCATCCGTCTCGAAAACCTTGAGGTCACCTTCCGTGACCCGCATGGCAAGGCGGTCCCCGTCCTCTCGATCGAGGAATTTGAAATCGAAGACGGCGAACAGCTCTGCCTCGTGGGCGGCTCGGGTTCCGGAAAAACGACCCTCCTCAACGTCCTCGCCGGAATCACCCAGCCGACCCGCGGAAAGGTCCTCTTCGGCAAGCAGGACATCGCGGCGCTTGGTGAAGCGGCTCGCGACGACTTTCGCGCGAGCCACATCGGCTACGTCTTTCAGAGCTTCAATCTCCTTCAGTCCCTTTCGGCTCTTGAAAACGTCGCCCTCGCAGGGACGTTCGGTGGTCTCTCAAAGAAGGAGTCAGTCACGCGTGCCGAAGCACTCCTCGAGCGGGTCGACCTCGGCCATCGCCAGGACGCGTTTCCCAGCACCCTTTCGGTCGGCGAACAGCAGCGAGTCGGCATCGCGCGCGCGTTGATCAATCGCCCAAATGTCGTGCTTGCCGACGAGCCAACGGCCAACCTCGACGAAAAACGCTCCGACGAAGTGCTTGCGTTGCTCGAAGAAATCGTCGCGGAAGAAGAGGCCACACTCGTGTTGGTCACCCACGAAACTCGTGTGCGGGAGCGCTTCGTCGACGACGAGAGTGACGCGCCCCAGCGCGTGGTTGACCTTGCGGAGATCAGCGAATGACGCTCTGGCAGCTCATCGTCCGACAGGTTCGCCAGCGCGGGCTCTCCTCGACCCTCACAGCCCTCAGCGTCGCACTCGGTGTGATGCTGGTGACGAGCATCCTTTTGCTGCAGCACCAAATGGAGGAACACTTCCTCAAGCCCGGACGCGGCTACCAGGTCGTTGTCGGCGCGCCGGGTTCCGCGCTGCAGCTCACCCTCAACGCCGTCTACCACATGGACAAGAGCCCTGGGCTCATGCCGATGCGCTGGTGGCCCGAGCTCGAGGAAAACGACTCCGTCGCCCTTGCGGTGCCCTACGCCGTCGGCGATTCCTTTCGGGGCTACCGCGTCGTCGCCACCACGGACGCGCTTTTCGATCGACGCTTTCCCCATCCGGAAGGTGAAGGCCAAGAAAAGCTCGCTGCAGGACGCCCCTTCCACTTCGATCGGGAAGGACTCTACCGGCGACTTCGAGGTCTCGGCGCGGGCGGATTCGAAGCGACCCAGCCGGACGTTCCCGAGCTGGCGAGCCTCACGCTGAACGTCGCTGCCGACGGGACCGCCACCATCGGGGAAGCTTCAGCCGAAACGAACACCATCGAAGCGGCAGCACGTGAGGCGGAAGCACAGCGCGCAATCCTTCAGGTCGCCCCCGAGGCCCCGGTCGAGGCGCTCACACCCCTCATCGCGCCCCTTCGCGCAGCGGGCGTGACCAGCGTTCGAGTTGCCGCGGATCCTTCCTCCGACGCGCCGCCCAACCTCACGCTCCACCTTTCCGACGATGGCCTTCGCTACTTCGGGGACAACCTCGACGACGCAGCGCTTCGCGAAGAACTCAGCCGTCTGGAAGGGGACGCGCGCGTCAGCGTCCTCGCACCTCAAGATGTAGCCGCGGAAGCGCTCGCTCGTACGCTAACCGTGCTCCGCGGCGAAGAGGTCGCGGAGATCGTCATGCACATCGGGCGCGCTGCAGCCACGCCGGTTGAGGCGACAGTCGTCGATGCGCCTTCCCAGAACTTTGAAGCGGTCGTTGGTGCCCAGGTTGCAGAAGAGCTCGGCGTTCGCGTCGGGGATGAGATCGAGCCGACCCACGGCGTCGAAGGCGGGGTGGTCCACGACCACGTCCACCTCTGGAACGTCGTCGGCATCCTCGAGAAAACCGGAACACCCGTTGACCGGGTCGTGTTCATCAACCTGGACAGCTTCTTTGCGATCGAAGAGCACATGGACGGGGCGCTCATTCCCGGCACCAATGAAGCTGGCCTCAGCTCGATCCTTCTCTTTCCGCGACCCGGCGTTCACAAGGCGGTGCTCCTCTCGAGCCTCAACCGCGAGCCGGAAGTCTCGGTGGCGGACGTGAGCGAGCAAATCCGCAATCTCTTTTCGATCGTAGGCAGCGTCGACACGATCTTTCTGCTCGTCAGCATCATGGTCGTGATCCTCGGGGTGCTGTCCATTTTGGTCGCGATCTACAACACGATGAGCGAGCGCCGCCGCGAAGTGGCGATCCTTCGGGCGATCGGCGCCCGCCGAACCACAGTTTTTGGCACCATCGTCGGAGAGGCCGCCTTATTGACACTCCTCGGCGCAGCCGCAGGATTAGGGTTAGGACACTTGTTGGTTTACCTAAGCGCCAGCCGCGTGGAAGAGGCCGCCGGTTTCCTACCGGACGCTGCGACATTTCTGCCGATCGAGCTCGGCGTGGCGGCAGTCGTGGTGGTCGGCGGAGCGCTGGCCGGACTGGTCCCCGCGTGGAAGGCTTACCGAACTGACGTCGCCGCGAATCTGAAGCCCCTATCATGAGCAACGAAACCACCGCCACGGAGTCGGAGTCCTCCGAAGACACGTCCAAGGAGACGGCTGCCGACGACACGGCTGCCGACAACACCGCCGCCGAGGACACCGCCGACGACACCGCCGACGACACCGCCGCCGACGACACCGCTGCCGACGGCACCGCTGCCGACACCGCTGCCGACGACACCGACACCGCGGACGAGAAGAAAAAAGCCTCCAAGAGCGACGCGGACGAGAAGAAAGCCGCGGACGAGAAGAAAGCCGCGGACGAGAAGAAAGCCGCGGACGAGAAGAAAGCCGCGGACGAGAAGAAAGCCGCGGACGAGA
>JBCDAA010000543.1:0-5296 GCA_039186435.1 Myxococcota bacterium
CGCGACGAACCCCTTTGGGGCGGTCAGCAATCGGGAGCGTCGGGCGGAGGAGGACGGTCTTCCGATTCATCGCCTCCTCGCGCGAACGCGCTGAACGCGGTCCGTCCGAGCGCGGCGAGTAGAACGAGGGCTCCGATCGGAACGAGAACAATGCCGGCGGAGGGGTCGCTCTCGGGGTGCGCGATGCCGCCGAGAACGAACCCGACCGGCATGAGCAATGCGGCGGCGAGGATGGCCCGCCGCGTCCATGCGGGACCGGGCCCGAAGTTCGCGTGCACGATGGCGATCAGCGCGAGACCTACGCCGTGCGCGTGCGCAAGCGTCCAGAGCTCCCGTCGAAGTGCATCGTCGAGGTAGGGCGACCATTTGAAGCCGTGGGCGGCCTCGAGGAGCAGCCCGGCCGTCACCCAGAGGAGCAGGAGCGCCCATCCGAAGCGCGCCCTCATTCGCCGATCTCGATGGCTTGGGCGGAGGCGAGCGCACGGAGGGACGCAACCTCTGCGGCGTTCGGCGGTCGGTGAGAAACGCGTGCCCGAAGGGCCTCCACCTGCGCCTGTCGTTCTGCGCGAGGCGTCGCGGGTCGAAAGGCTTCCCAGCCGAGGGTTGCGCGCTTTCGTAGCGCGCGAAACGCGATGCGCCGGACCGCTGGGTAGGGGTCGAACTCCATCACATCGAGAAGAACGCCGCGCACCTGGTCGTCGTCTCCGAAGGCGCTCTCGCCGAGGGCATCGGCGGCGATGGCGCGCTCGATGGGGTCCCCGGCGAAGACATCTCGAAGGGGACCATCGTCCACATGACAGAGCGCACACGCGTTCGGGCGCGAGGTCGTCTCGCTCGGAACCTCAACGCGGTGCGAGCGGTGGGCGCCGATGAGGCCGTACACGATGCGCGGCATGTGGCAGTCCACGCACTGGGCGTCGACCGTTTGGTGGGCCGCATGAGGCGTTTCCACTACGTGGCATTGCGTGCACACCCGGTCGCCTTCGAGGTCCGGCCGAAGCTGTCCGGCAGGGTCGCCCTCGTGCATCGCGTGGCAGGATTCGCAGGTCCATCGTTCGTCGGCGCGGCAGGGCGACTGCAGCCAGCCCTGGTATTCGTAGGCGGTGAGGCGCGGCGTTCCGTCGGCCCAAAAACGCGCCTCGAAGGGGGCCTCCCCGGCAAGGGTGGTGTCGTGCCAGAGCGGTTCGGAGTAGCGCGCGAGGTCGTCGCCCGGAACGAAGGGATCGCCGGTCGCGAGAAATGCATCGAGCTGGTCGGTCTTTCGCTGGCCGTGGCATCGTCCGCAAACCTCGGCGCTTCGCTCGCTCGAGAGCCGCGCTGGGCTTACGATGCTCGGGTCGCGGTCGTCGCTGTAGTGAAGCGCGTACCGTCGCCAGGGCGCGGCGTTGCTCGCGGCGTGGTCTTCGCCCGGTCCGTGGCACGCCTCGCAGGCGACGCCGAGTTCGGCGACCTCTGTTTCAAAACGGTTGCCGTCTACGCCCGGGTTCGGCGCGACGTTGTGTCAGAACACGCAGTTGTCGTTCCAGCGCGTGACGTGGCGGGTGAAGTCTTCGCGGCTTGCGGGCGTTGCGGGATCGGGGGTGGCTGGATCCGCGGTGAGAAACGCGCCGTTCATGTGAATGAAGCGCTCTTCGCCGAGATGCCACGCGACCGGAAGTCGCCAGTACACGTCCTCGTGGCGTGCGAGGTACTGCTGGTAGCGATGACTGCCGACGGTGCGCACGACCTCGGCTCGCTCCACCGTACCGCTGGGGCTTTCGACCTCGACCCAGTAGCGCTCGTCCGCGCTCGTCATCCGCAAGGTCCAGCCGAAGTACGTGAGAGTCCGGCCATCAAACGCCCCGAGCACCGAGCCCGCGGACGCCTCCTGCGTCATGGTGCGGTGAAAGGTGCGGTGCCAGCTTTGGTAGTGATCCTCGTGGCAGCGCCGACACTGATCCGAACCGACGTAGCGGACCTCGTGCAGGTCCCGCGGACGGCCGAGGTCGCTCTGCACGCTGCGCCGCAGGAGAAATCCAGCGAGCACGAGCGCTGCGAGCAAAACCGCCGCTTTCACGGCCCTCAGGAGAGCTCGGTGAGCGTCTGGTCGAGCTGTGAGGCCTCATCCTGCAGGCCCATGCGCCGAAAGGTCGCTCGCGCTTCCCGAAAGCGTTCCTTCGCCGTTTCGAGCTCGCCTCGTTCGACCAGGTGCTTGGCGAGCTCCACCAGCGAACGTGCGGCCTCACGCTCGTTTCCGAGCTCTCGAAAGATGTCGATGCTCTGCAGGAACGCTTCTTCCGCGCTTCGATCGCGAAGACCGCCCGTGTCGAAAAGGGTCATGGCGCGCAGCTGGCCGATCGCGCGGTGGACGAGCGCAAGCGCCTCGCGGCCGCCGTACTCCTGGGCCGCTTCGAGGGCGCGGTCGAGCTGATCGGACGCGTTGTCGTCCCCGCGGCGTAGCGCGAGGATGCCGAGGTTTCGCTCGATGTCGGCGAGGGCGCGCTTGTCTTTGCGGTCCCGGGCGAGCTCGAGCGCGCGTTCGAGAACGACGTCTGCTTCGTCGTAGGCACCGTCCGCGATGCGGGCCTCGCCAACGTTGTTGAGGAGAAAGCACTCCGAGCGCCGGTCGGCGAGCTCTTTCGCGCGCTCGAGGGCGGCGCGCCACGCGAAGACCGCGCCCGTTCGATCGCCGCGCTCAAAGGCGAGAATTCCGAGAGCGTTGTGGGACTGGAGCATGCCCTCCTGGTCGCCAATCTGTTCCCGGATCTCGAGAGAAAGCCGAATGAGCTGGTCGGCGGTTTCGAGGTTGCCTCGCCGCATTTCAAGCTGCGCAAGGGTGTGAAGTGAGACCGCTTCGCCGCGGGAATCCTGGTGGGCGCGCCGAATCTCGAGCGCCTCGTTCGCAAACTTGATGGCGCGCTCGACCTGGCCGCGAAGCATGTCGACCTGCGCGAGATCATCGAGGGTCGACGCGACACCGCGGAGGTCGTGGGCAGCGCGAAAGAGGTCGAGGGCTCGTTTGAGAAGGGCCCGCGCTTTCTCGTCTTCGCCGCGGGCACGCTGCGCTCGCGCGAGCCGGTTGAGCGCCGCGCCGCCTTTGCCACGGGCACCGACATTCCAGGCGAGCTGGAGCATCTCGGCGAAGGCGGTCATCGCTTCGTCGTAGCGACCTAGCGTATGGAGCACCGAGCCGTGTTCGTGGAGCGCTTCGATGCGACGCACGACATCGTCGTCGGGAATGTGGGCGAGGGCCTTTTCGATGTACTGCAGCGCGCGCAGGGTGCGAAGGCTCACCCGCTCGTACACCGCGGCTTCCAGGTAGGCGCGACCGGCGCGAACCTCCTGGCCGGCTTTTTCGAGGTGCGGCGCGATCATTCCCGCGACGCCTTCGCGGCGCATGGTGCCCACGAGACCGAGCCAGCGCGCGACCGCGCCGTGGCGGTCCACGCGGCTCTCCCGCGGGAGCGCGTCGTAGAGAATCGAACGCGCCGAACCGCTCGCGAACGCATACTCGCGGGCGCCGGGAAGATCGGACTCGTCGAGCGCGAGCAGAAATCCCTTTTCCTCCAGGCTCCAGAGTGCGCGCGTTAGCGCGAGGGCGTCGTCGTCGTCGGGCCAGATGGAAAGCGGGTCGTCAGGACCGCCGGGCGCTTTTCGCTCGGAACGCATCTGTCCGAGGATCGCGCCATCCCAGAAGACTTCGCCCACGACCGCGGCGCGACTCAGCGTCGCGTGTTCGATTGGACTTAGCCGCTCAAGGCGCGCGCGAATCGCGTCCTCCATGGAGACCGGCAGGCTGCCTTCCTCGAGGCGGGCAAGATCGACTTCGAGGCCTTGCGACCCCTGAAGGAAAAGCCCTGCCTCCCAGAGGGCGAACGCGAGCTCTCGAACCGCCGATGGGTTTCCTCCCGAGCGGTGCGTGACGGCTGCCACCAAGGGCTCAGGGGCCATGCGCAGGTTCGGCAAGACCACGTGAAGCATGGCGCCGACGTCTTCCTCCGTCAGTGGGGCCACCGGTCCAACTGCGACGCCGCCTCTGGGCTCAAGCTTCGCTGCACGCTCGCCGAGGGGCTCGTCGCCGGCCACGACGATGGCGATGGGCGCGTCCGACTCGCAGAGCTTCGCAACGACGTCCCAGCCGGTGTCCTCGGCCCAATGAAGGTTGTCGAGGAGAAGCAGGAGCGGCCGGCGTTTGGCCTCGCCTTCGAGGAGACGCTGAATCGACTGAACGCTTCGGAGGTGAAGCTCGTCGGGGTTGTTCTTCAGGGGAACGAGAAAGGGACTGTCGGGGAAGGGCACGCCCGCGACGTGGCCGAGGAGGTGCGTGGTCTCGGCGACCGCGACCGCCTCGCTCGTCTGCAGCGCGTTGCGAACGGTGGTCGACATCTGCGCTCGCACTGCGCTCGGCGACGACGAGGGGGTTACCCCAAAGCGCTCGAGCAGCAGACGCGAGAAAGGCGCGTAGGGCCCGTCGCCGCCTTCGCGACACGCGCTGTAGAGCACGCGCACGTTGGGGTCGAGTCGTGCGGCGAGCTCCGACGCGTGAATCAGGAGGCGCGTCTTTCCCGATCCACGACCGCCTTCAAGGGCGACGAGCGTCGGGGCACGGAGGCGAACGGCGGTCTCAACTCCTGTCTGGATCGCAGCGGCGGCGTCCCGTTGGCCGATGAGAGGATCTTCGCCAGGTTCGTCAACGGGCTGCTGATCGTAGGAAGAAACGTCGATCTCTTCGGACGAGAGCTCCTGGACCTCGTCGAAGTCGGGCGCGGCGCTCACCATCGTTGCGCCCTCGGGCGCACGCTCCCGGACGACGCTTCCCGTGAGGGGGCTTCCGCAGGCGGCGCAGGCTCGCCACGCCTTGGGGTTCTCGAAGCCACATTTGGCGCAGACGCTCGCCGTTTGCATGACCCTGGAATCTACGCACGAGCTGGGTCAGAGCACAACCTGTGCGCGGAAAGGAAACGCTCAGGGGTTGCAGCGCTGGATGGTCTGCTCACGAACGCGGGCCTGGCGGCGCGCGAGGACGTCCTCGGGGAGGTGAAGGAGCGGCGTTTCTGCAGAGACGTCGTCGCCGCGCTCCCGGAAGAAAAGCGCCGGGTCGTCGACGATGTCGTAGAGCTCTTCGCCGGTTTCGAGAAGATCGCAGTTGCGCTGGCGGAGCTCGGCAACGATGCGCGGAAAGGCCTCGACGGTCCACGGATGGGTGTCGTGCATGAGGATGATTCCGCCGCGCTCGCCGTGTTCACGCTCGCGGCGCTCGAGGATGCGCGTCCAAATGCCGACAACTTCGTCCGCCGTTCGGACCTGAAAGTCGCCG
>JBCDAA010000544.1:0-5271 GCA_039186435.1 Myxococcota bacterium
AGCTGCAGTTCGCCGTGCAGACGAACGCCCGCGATGAGCGCGCGGAGCGTTTCGTCCTCTGCGATCAATCGTTCGGCCATGCCGGGATAGGGGAGGAGCGGCATCGGCACGAGTGACACGTCCGGACCTCGCGCTTCCCTCGCGGACTTTCGATCCACAGACGTTTTCGACGACGCCCTCCGTCGCGACCTTCCGGCCCGCGCGGTCGTCCTCGCCTATTCACCCCAGACGATCTTTCGCTACTGGGGCGGGGAAGCCGCCGAGTCGCTGCGCCCGGACGTGTCACTCGTGCCGATGCCGCTCCTCCCCTATCCCGGCATGGCCGAACGATTGATCGCAGAGGACGAAACGCTCCGCGCGCTCATCGCGGGCGTTCGTCTGCACGGCGAACTGCAGCTTCCCGATCTTCAATCGCTGGCGAGCGAACGGCCGGTCCTCGTCGAACTCGATCCGCACGTACCGGTGCGCCTTCACGAAACGCTCGTGCCGCGCGGCATGTACCACGCCGTTCTCGCCGACGGAGCCACGCCGGCCGATCAGCGGGAAGGCGCGGCCGTGGAAAACACGGTTTGGACTCGTCTTCGTCGGCTTCTTGGGGAAGCACCCCTCGACGGAGAAACCGAGCGACAGCTGGTCTGGCGCGAGTATCAGCGAGCGCTCTTTCACGCCGATGCCGGCCAGCGGGACGACGCGCTCTTGGCGGTCAAATACGCGATGCAGCTTCAGCCTGATGACGAGCTTTTGCAGGGGCTTTTCGAGGCGCTCCTCACCCCCAACGAGGATGGCGAACGCTCCGGGCCCATCGATACGGCGCCTTTTCGAACCTATGGCGAGACGCCCTCACCGGACCTAGATTAAGGGCGTGGAAGCAACGGGAAAGCGGCTGGTGCTCTACGACGGCGTCTGCGGGCTCTGCGACAAGTCCGTGCAGTGGCTCCTCGAAAACGACCCCGAGGGACGGCTGCGTTTCGCACCCCTTCAGGGGGACACCGCCGCCGAAGTCCTCGCCCGTCATCCCGAGGTCGGCGACATCGATTCGATCATTTACGTCGAGGGCACCGGTGACGACGAAAAAGTCTACTGGCGTTCGCAGGCGATCTTTCGTCTCGCGCGGCACCTTCAAACGGGCTGGCGTCGTCTGGCGATCTTTCGCTTTGTCCCGGCGTTCTTGACGGACCTCGGGTACCGCCTCATCGCCAAGCTTCGCTACCGGATTTGGGGCAAACTCGACAGCTGCCGAATTCCCACGCCGGACGAACGCGCGCGTTTTCTTCCCTGACGCTACCGAGGGCGAGCGCGTCTTGACCGCTGCGTCTTGACCACTGCGGGGGGCCTGCATATAGCCCCCCATGCCCTCGGTTCTCACCTCCATCACCATCGACGCCCCCGCCGCCGTCGTTTGGGACACGCTCACGGACTTTGACGCCTACCCGGAATGGAACCGCGTCATCCTCAAGCCGCGCGGTCGCGTCGCACCGGGAGAGCCTTTCGATTTTGCGATTAAGGTGGGTCGTCTCGAAGCGCCCATCGCCGCGCGTTTCGTTCGAGCGGATGGAACCGAGCTTCGCTGGGAAGGACCGCGCAACCGTTTGCAGGCGCCCCTTGGCACCGGCTCTCACTACTTTCGTCTCGAGCCCAAAGGCGAGCGAAGCACGACGTTGATTCACGGCGAGGTCTTCGGCGGACCGCTCTTTCGGCTTCCCTGGCGCTTTCTCGGGCCCCAGCTTGAGCGCACCTACAACCGCCTGAATCGTGCGATGAAAGAGCGCTGCGAGGCGGAGGCGCGATGAGCGCGTTTCCGGAGGCGACCGGCCACGGCTCCTTCGAGGAGATCTTTCCGAACGTCTTTGCGGTGTGGAGCCATTTCACGATGGCGCCGACGATTCGGATTACCCGCAACATGATCGTCGTCCGAGAAGGTGAAGACCTCACGCTGATCAACGGCGTGCGCCTTTCGGCCCGCGGTGAAGAAGAGCTCGCGGGTCTCGGCAAGGTGAAACACCTCGTTCGCATTGGCGCCTTTCACGGCATCGATGAGCCCTACCTTCTCGATCGCTACAAGCCGACCTACTGGAAGCAGGATGGACAGCGCGGTCGTATCGAGGCGGATCAAACGCTCGCGGGGGGAAACTGTCCGATCGATGCGTCCGTGATCGAACTTCAGAACACACGCAAACCCGAAGCGGCGCTTCTACTGCCGATCGAGGGCGGCCTCATGGTGACGTGCGATGCGATTCAGAACATCGTCGACACCCAACACTGTTCGGCGGTTGCGAAAGTCGTGACGCGGACGCTCGGCTTCGTCCAGCCGGCGGGAATCGCGAAAACGTGGCGCAAAGCGATGACGAAGGACGCCCCGCTACAGGACGATTTTCGGCGCCTCTACGATCAGGACTTTCGTCATTTGATCACGGGGCATGGTGCGGCCAATCGGGACTCGGCCAAGGCGGACCTTCGAGGGTCGATCAAGCGCGTGTTCGGAGTGGAGCTGTGAGCGATTTCGAAGGGCGACGGGTCGTGGTCACCGGTGGCGGCGGGTTTCTCGGCCTGGCCGTGGTGAGCGAGATCCTCCAGCGCGGCGGCGAAGTTCATGTTCCGGCGGCCACGGAGGGCGACTCGCGACGTCTTCGTGAGCTCGGTGACCCCCGCGTGCACGTAACCGACGCGGTGGATCTCAGCGACGAAGCGCAAGCCGTGGCGTTCTTCGAATCCGTGGGCGAGCTTTGGGCTTCCGTGCACATCGCCGGCGGCTTTGTCTGGGGGCCCCTCGCCGACGCGAAGACGAGTGACCTCGACCTGCTCTGGAATCTCAACGTGCGCACCTGCTGGCTTTCCTGTCGCGAAGCCGCGCGGCGCATGGGCGAAGGCCGCATCGTCAACGTCGCTGCCAAACCTGCGCTCGTACCGACACCGAATCTCTCGACCTACGCCGCGACCAAGGCCGCCGTCGTCGGGCTCACCCTCTCCCTCGCCGAGGAGCTTCGCGATCGCGGCATTTGGGTGAACGCGATCGCGCCATCGATCTTCGATACAGCCGTGAACCGCAAGGCCATGCCCGATGCGGACTTCGACGCGTGGCCATCCGTCCAGGACATCGCCGAAACGATCGCGTTCCTCGCGTCCCCGTCGAACAAGAGCACCCGCGGCGCCATCGTCCCGGTCTACGGCAAAAGCTGAGCGACGAGCGATCTAGCTCGCGAAGGCGACGACGCGGCGGAGAATGTCGGCGCCGTTGAAGTAGTGAATGCTGTTGTGATCGCCCTCGGGATAACGCACGAGTTCCGCGCGTTCGCCGGCCCATTCCGCAAGCCGTTCGGCGTGGTCCACGTGAACGAGATGGTCGCGATCGGTATGGAGGATCAGCACCGGACACGTCGTGCGTTCGATCTTCCGCTGCTGGTTGACCTCGGTTTCGATCGCCGCGCGCAGCTCCGCTTCGTCCACGCCGAGCTCGCGAGGCTCGAGGCGCAGCCGAAGACGCTCGTAGACGTCCGCGATGCCGCTCTCCAAGATCAAGCCGGCAACCGGTCGATGCGCGGCGACGTGCAGCGCGTAGATCGATCCGACCGAACGGCCGTAGACGAAGCGTGAGGGCGCCGCGTCGTAGATGGCGAGGGCATCGTCCAGCATCGCGCCGAGCGCAGGCGTGCCCGTCGAGCCGCCGTAGCCGCGATACTCACCAAGGACCGTCGAAAGGTCGGCGGAGGCGAGCGCCGCGGCAAAGTCGAGCCAGTCGGATGCGACCTCGCCGTTGCCGTGAAACATCAGCAGCGCCGGATCTTCGGACCCTTCGCCCGTACGAACGCAAGCGAGACGCTCCCCCGAAACGTCGACGAACCACGGATCCTTCGGCGCGTCGGGACGGGGAAAGAAATAGCGCGCGCCAATGATCGGGTGATCGAGCAGCTCGCTCATTTCAAGAGGAAGTTACCAGGAAGTTTCGAAAGGAAGAAGCTTGTTTGTTTCTGCGTCGTGATCACCCTGCTCGAATGAAGGTTCTTCTCGTGGATCGCTACGCGCCGCTCGTGAACGCCTGGAAGAAGGCCTTTGCGGAGTACGAACAGATCGAGGTCATTGAAGGAGATTTCTTTTCGCGGCCCGCCGATGCGATGGTCAGTCCGGCCAATAGTTTCGGGATTATGGATGGCGGCCTCGACCGCGCGATCCGCGACCGCCTCGGCTTTGACACCGAGAAGCGCTTACGAGCGCGCATCCTCGAGGCACACCACGGCGAACTTCCCGTGGGACAGGCGGAGGTCGTGCCGACGGAGGTTGCGGAGTGGCCCTTCCTCATCGCCGCACCCACGATGCGCATTCCTGAGAGCGTGGCGCGAACCCTCAACGCCTATCTCGCCTTTCGCGCGATCCTTCTCGCCGCGCGCCGGTCTGACGACATCGAGTCGATCGTCTGCCCGGGTCTTTGTGCCGGCATTGGCGCCATGGCGCCCGAACGAGTCGCGCTGCAAATGCGTATGGCGCTTCGGCAGATCGAAACGCCGGCGCGCATCCCTTCGTTTTCGCAGATCCACGCGATCCATCACGCGCTTTCCCGCGCGTAGCACGCTGCGATGTCATCTCTCTAACGGCCCTGTTCCGTGATGGCACAGCCCGCGAACCGAAACCCCGAGGATTCTGCTGGCGCGGCGCTTGCTTCGTCCCTGCGAGTGCTTCGCGCTCTTCTTCTCAGCGTCACGCTCGCAGCGTGCACCCAGTCCACAACGGAGGTTACCTGCGTTCGCAGCGAACTCTCGATCGCGAGCGCAACGGCCACCGAACTTCTTCGCGGGGCGTGGACGCACACCATGGACGTCGAAAATGAGCTGCCCGCGCCCTACGTGCGCCTTGTCCGGCCGAGCTCGCCGCAGGCGTTTCAGTGGCGCATCGAGGAGGGCGAACTCTTCGGGGAAAGCGAGGCCGGCACTCTTCGGTTCGCGATCGAGTTTCACGCGGACCTCGGTCGCCGAGAGGGGGGTGATTGGGACGGCTCGGCTTGCTGGATTCCAACGCCGCGCGAGATCGCGGGATATCACCGGGTGAGGTGGGACGAGGAACGCAACGCGGTACTCGTGCCGGTCGACGGCGTGACCGTGACGCCCTTGTCGGTTTACGAAGGCCTCGATGTGTTCGTTGACCCACCTGTCGAACTTCTCGACGATGGCACGGTACTCGTACGACTGACCTACCTGGTCGAGACCGAAGGCGCAGCGCCAGAGGTGATGATCGTCCGCCACACGTTGGTGCCCGAGCGACTATGATCACGCGGTGGCTCGG
>JBCDAA010000545.1:0-5268 GCA_039186435.1 Myxococcota bacterium
GTCGCTGCGGCAGTCGCAATCGTTGTCGACGGAGTCGGTGCAGCTCGTTTCCCGAAGGGGACCGGTGCAGCAAAGGATGTGGCAGAAGCACTCCGAGTCGTCGCAGTCGGTGTCTCCGTCGCGATCGTCGTCGACTCGGTTGGTGCAGTCTTCCGCCCGAACGAGCGGGGGCGCATCGCAGGCCTCGTCTTCCGCGCAATCGGGGTCGGCACAGTCCGGCAGGCAGTCGAAGTCGTCGTCGCGGTCGTTGTTGCAGATCTCAACGGGGTTGCAGACGGGCTCTTCGCGGCATTCTTCATCGTCGCAGTCGGTCGCTTCGTCGCAGTCATCATCCACGCCATTGCTGCAGTCCTCAGGACGCGGAACACACGCAGGGCATTCCGGGGCACCGCGGCAGTCGTCGTCCGCGCAATCGAAGAGACAGTCGCAGTCCTCGTCGTTTGGCGCGCCGCAAACCTCCGCCGGCAGACACGAAACGCAGGAAGGATCGCGACGGCAGTCGCTGTCCGCACAGTCGAATGCGCCGTCCCCGTCGTTGTCGCGACAGTCGCCACAGACCTCCGGTTCGAGGGCACACGCCGGGTCCGAGGCACAGTCTTCGTCGTCGCAGTCGATTCGGCAGTCGCAGTCGTCATCGGTGCCGTTGCCGCAGAGTTCGAGCCGGCAGACGCCAAAGTCGCATTCCCGCGCCGCGGTGCAGGTCGGATCGCTGCAGTCGAAGAGCCCGTTGCAGTCATTGTCGATGCCGTCGTTGCAGACTTCGGTCCCCGCCGGCATGCAAGTCGGAGGCGGCAACGCGGCGTCGCGCCTCCCTTCTGTGGTCGATTCGCGAACCGTCAGCCCCGACCGAGATCCGCACGCTACGAAGAAGACGACTGCGAGAATGCACCCGGCTACTCGCATATGCGCCTCCCAAAGTTGCAAAGCTCCGGAACGGTCGACACGCAACGCCGGCAGCTGAAGGGCACGTCCTGTCCGGGGTAGCAGCCATCTTCGACTGGTGTTCCCGCGCCACAGCAATCGGGTCCAGGGATGCTCGCTCGGTCGGTTCCCTCTGGAAAGCTCACGAGGCAGCCGAGACAGAGACGCAGCGGAAACACGAAGCTCGAAGCCGCTTCGCCATCGGTGAGGAGCTCGATCTCGGCGTCGATGTCGAACTCCGGCGGCGTTCGACCTTCCCGAACCGCATCGTCCATCTGCCCAAGAAAGAACGCCGTAAGCACGCGCGGCATCGCCGGCACTTCGATGGAGCGAGCTTCGCCGGCGGGAATCTCAGGACAGGCCCCATCGCAAAGGTCCTCGTCCCACGCTGCGCAGACATCTTCGCCACAGGTGATTTGAAGCGGGTCCCCCGTACGACGGTCGACGGCCCGAAGGCGCGCCATCCGCAGGGTCACAGACTCCGCGGTGCGATTGCGAACCAGGGCGGAAAGGACGT
Organism: Myxococcota bacterium; assembly: GCA_039186435.1. Classification (GTDB taxonomy): domain Bacteria; phylum Myxococcota_A; class Polyangia; order Polyangiales; family Houyiibacteriaceae; genus JALVDI01. Next base: position 1,439 of record JBCDAA010000545.1, read on the forward strand.
AGCTCGGCCGATCCCCAATGGCGAGATCGAAAACCCCCTCGCGGATCACATCACCGGTGTCTTCGTCTGCCAATGAGCAATCATCGAGAGGCATCTGGTTCGCGACGATTTCGAGACCCGGTTCGCTGCCGCAGGCCAGCAACAGCGCGATCGTGATCCATCGACCCATCCGGCAAGCCTAGCCCCCGCACTTTTCCTCGAAAGCGAAAAACCAGGGCGCGAGCGCCAAAGATCGCCTCAGCGTCGCGGCAGGTCTTCCAAAAACGCGATGACCGCGTTGCGAACTTCGGTCGGTTCGGCGCCCGCAGCCACGGCGAGGTAAGCGACCGACGTAGGCCCCAGCGATGCGGTCTCCGCCGAAGGCGACGATCCGCGGCTGCGTTTCAACGGCTCACGAAACGTCTCGTCGAGCCAACACGCGACCGCCTCCAGCGCCACGAACGCGAGCTCGTTTCGTGCGGGCGGTCGCGCACTCGTTCGATAAAGAACGGTTTGGTAGGCCTGCGCCGAAAGACCCGACGCAATGTGGGCATCGACTTCGCGCCAAAGCGCCGCGTGCACGCGCGGAATCTCGGCTTCGCTCCGAAGAGGTGCCCTCGCAAGCTCGGCGCCGAGATCCGTCAGTCCTTCGTCGTCCGCTTGCGCGAGCGCGAGCGGCAGCAGCGAGCCCAAGACCCATCGCGCTTCCCGCATACGCTTGGCGTTGATGGTCGCCGCTTCGAAGGGGACCGGACCCAGAAGCGCATAGCGAACGTAGACGCTGTGACCGCTCTCGCGAGCGAGCGGCTCCGTAAGAACCCGCGCCCATCGCGCGGAGAGTTCCGAGCGCGTATCCATCGGCACGCCGGTCGCGCATCCAGCGAGAACGACCATCGAAAGAGCCCAGCGCATGAGCTAACGGTACATCGAGCGCAGGAGCGACGCGACGCTTGCGCGCACTTCCGCCGGCTCCGCGCCCGCCGCAACCGCGAGGTAGGGAACGAGCTGAGGACGGAGCAGCGCGGTCGGCGCCTCGGTCCCGCAATCGATTGGGTCTTGGGGCGCGTTGTCCTCTCCCCGAAGGTAAAAGTAGACGATCTCGAGCGCGACAAACGCGTTTTCGTCCCGACCCACGTCGCGCCCTTCATGACCGCCAAAAAGAACGCCCCGATATGCTCGGCAGGTGATTCGCCGCTGTCGCATGGAGGCAACCGTCTGCTCGAGCACCGGGAGGGGATCGTCGGCGTGACGAAGTTCCTCGGCCGCCGCGACCAACACAGGATGCATCGAGGACGAGAGCGCGAGCGGGAGCAGCTCCTTCGCCAGGTATCTGCGCTCCCGCGCATCTGCATCGGCCACCCGCCTCGCGTCCACGAGCTCCGTCGGGGAAGCCAACGAGTTTCGAACCAGTTCGCTCAACGTCGGCGGATCAATTCGAAGAGGTTCCCGAAGAACCGCAGCCCAGTACCGAGACTCGTCGTCGTCGAGGTCAACCGGAACCGAAACCACAGGGTTAGGCGCAGCCGCGCAGGCGGTGAGAAGAGCGAGGGGGAGCAATCGCATGAAGGGCGAGACGCACGGCGCCCAAAAACGATCTGAAAATCACGGCTCAGCGAGAAGACGCTTCAACGTCTCCTGCACAAGCTTCGGATTCGCCTGACCCCGCGTCGCTTTCATGACCTGCCCCACGAAGAAACCGAGCACTGCGGTCTTTCCTCCTCGGTACTGCGCGAGCTGGGCCGGGTGACCGTCGATCACTTCCTGGACCACCGCCTCGATCGCAGCGGTGTCCGTCACCTGGGCGAGCCCATCGCGGTCGATAATGTCGCGCGGAGGCTCCCCGCTCTCGACCATCTTCGCAAAGACCTCCTTTGCGATCTTTCCGTTGATGGTGTCGTCGAGGGTCAACTCGATCAGCTGCGCAAGATGAGCGATCGGCACCGGAACATCCGCGCGAAGCCCGTGGGTCGTCACGTGCCGAAGCACTTCACTCTGGACAAAGTTGGCGAGCGCCTTCGCGCGCTCCGGACCGAGGAGCGCGACTCCGGCGTCCACGTAGCGCGCGAGTTCGGGATGCCCGGTAAGCACGCGCGCGTCCTGTTCGGTGAGTCCCAGCTGCTGCCAACGCGCTCGCGTCTCGGCCGGAAGCTCCGGGAGGTCGCGACGGATTCGCTCCACGTGTTCGTCGTCGATTCGAATCGGCGGCAGATCCGGATCGGGAAAGTAGCGGTAGTCGTGCGCTTCTTCTTTTCCGCGCATCGACTTCGTGCGCCCTTCCGCCTCGCTCCAGCTGCGCGTCTCCTGCTCGACAACGCCGCCCGAGCTCACCAGCGCCTTTTGACGCGCGATTTCGAACTCGATCGCCTTCCGCACAAAGCGAAACGAGTTGATGTTCTTGAGCTCCACGCGCGTCCCGAGGATCTCACTTCCGACGGGACGAATCGAAACGTTGGCGTCGCAACGAAACGAACCTGCTTCGAGGTTGCCGTCGTTGACGCCCACCGCCATGAGGATGTCGCGAAGGCTCCGGAGATACGCCTCGGCCTCGGCCCCGCTGCGCAGGTCCGGATCCCCCACGATTTCGATCAGCGGAACTCCGGCGCGATTGAAATCCACCAGCGTTTCTCCCCCCACGCCGTGGAGGTTTTTCGCGGCGTCCTCCTCAACATGAATCCGCGTGATGCCCGCTTCCTTCCGTTCACCGTCCACCTCGATCGCGAGGCGACCGTGCTCGTTGAGGGGCAGCTCGAACTGCGAGATCTGATACCCCTTGGCGAGGTCCGGATAGAAGTAGTTCTTCCGCGCAAACACGCTCACCGGATTGACCCTGCATTCGAGCGCCAGAGCGGCTCGAACCGCGAGATCGATCACGGCCTCGTTCGGCACCGGCAGCGCCCCCGGCAGCCCGAGGCAAACCGGACACACGTTTGTATTGGGCGCATCGCCAAAACGCGTCGAACATCCACAAAAGAGTTTCGTCTGGGTGCGAAGCTGCGCGTGCACCTCGAGACCGATGACCGCTTCGAAACTCACGACGCCTCCAGCGCGCCGCCGAAGGCGAAGAGCGTGGCTTCGTCGAACGCGTTGCCCACGAGCTGCAGTCCCACCGGTAGGTTTTCGCTCTCCCGGGCCGGAACGCTGATCGCCGGAAGTCCCGCAAGGCTCGCGGGCAGGGTGTAGACGTCCGAGAGATACATGGAGAGCGGGTCGGTTCGGCTTCCGAGCGCAAACGCGGTCGTCGGCGCGGTCGGAGTTGCGACGACGTCGCACTGTTCAAACGCGACCTCGTAGTCCGCTCGAATCAGCGAGCGCACCTTGGTCGCTTTTCCGTAGTACGCGTCGTAGTAGCCCGCGGAGAGTGCGTAGGTTCCGAGCATGATTCGGCGCTTCACCTCGTCTCCGAACTTGGCGCGCGTGGTCTCGTAGAGCTCGGCAAGGCTCGCCTCGCTTCCGCGCGCGCCGAAACGAACCCCATCGAAGCGGGAGAGATTGCTCGACGCCTCCGCAGGCGCGACGAGGTAATACACGCTCACGGCCACCGATGCGTGCGGGAGCTCGACGTCCACGATCGTCGCGCCAGCGTCCTTCAAACGGGTCAATGCATCGTCGAACGAGGCGCGCACACCCTCGTCAGCCCCTTCGAGGAGGACGCGGGGAACCCCAACGGCCTTTCCGCGAATCGTCTGGGCGCACGCGTCTTCGTATTCGTCGACGGGTCGCGCAGCGCAGGTGGCATCCCGTGGATCCGAACCGGCGATGGCTTCGAGGATGCGCGCAGCGTCACGAACCGACCGGCCAAAGGGGCCAACGACATCCAAACTGGACGCAAAGGCGACGAGGCCGTAGCGAGA
>JBCDAA010000546.1:0-5211 GCA_039186435.1 Myxococcota bacterium
CACGCGCTTTCCCGCGGACACGTACTCGTCGGGCTACAAACCCCGCCGCGTCGTCATCGCCCTTCGAAACGCCCTCGCCGTCGCGCTTGCAACCCAGCCCGAGAACCTCAGCGAAGACCACGTTTCCCTCGCGCTCGATCCCGCCCCGCGCGATCTCTTCGAGGGCAGCGACGACTTTTGCTACTCCTTCTTCGACGGCCTCAACAGCGTCGCCGAACTCTTTCGCGCCCTGCCCGCCGAACGGGTTCGCGCGTGGATCGACGCATGGCGAGAGTCCGAACTCTCGGCGTTTCTCGACGAGCGACTCAAGCGCGCACTTCCCGAAGCGTGTGCGCACCTTCTCGACGATACGCCCTCCCTCGTAGCGCAGGTCGAAGCACTCGCGGCGAAGACCGGGCGCAAACGCACGCTGCCTATCGTCCTCCTTTCACGCGATCCCGACGAGCGCGAAACCCTTAGTCGCGTCGGCATGGAGCTTCACGGTTTTCCCCAAGATCGATGGCCCGGCGAAAAATCACCCTACGACCCGGTCCTCACCCTCGACCTCGAAGAGCTCCCCGAACTCAAAACGCATTACCCCGCCAATACGCGCGTGATCGCACTCTTCGTCGACAACGCGGAGGACGACTTTCGCAAGTCGGCGGTCATCGCCCTCACCGCCGAGGAGGTCGCCGGGGGAATTCACGGCGGCGCTCCGCTTCGACTCGAACGCGTCGTGGTTCCTCCGCGCGATCGAGAGGGCGACCAACAGGTGATGAAGGTCCTTTGGCGGCGCATCGGCGAAAGCCCGGGACGAGCCCTCGCTCCTCCCACCTTCATTCAAGAACCACCGCGAGACTGGATCCACCCCATCATTCTCCAAGCGAAGACCCCCCTCGTGGACCTCAACCTCGGCGACTGCGGAACCCTCTACGTCACGCCCTACGACGCGTTTTGGCAGTGCTACTGAGGCGCCTCACGACGCAAATCGAGCATGGGAAGAATAGGCCGAGCAGGTCGTACCAAATCGCATGCGACGTCTTGCCTTCCTCGTTGGCCTGAGCCTTTTCGGCTGCGGAAACGACAGTTCTCCGGGGGGCGACGGCGGCGTCGTGCCCGATAGCGCGGCCCTCTTCTGCACCGATCCCGGCGCCATCGAAACCGTGACCTGCGGGTCGTGTGGCACCACCGAGCGCTTCTGTACTGCGGAAGGCGAGTGGGTGTACGGGGTCTGTGATGAAGCCGGCATGTGCACGCCAGGAACGATGCAAGAGGTCGCGTGCGGTGCCTGCGGTACACAAAGCGCGCGATGCACAGCGAGCTGCGAGTGGGAAGCGATCGGAGAATGCTCTGGCGAAGGCGGATGCGAGCCCGGAAGCCGAACGCGTAGCGCCGACGGCTGCCCCTCCGGGGAGGATCGCGAAGTCCTCTGCGGCGAGAGCTGCGACTTTGAGCCGGTCGGCGAATGCCTTCCCAACGACTGCGACGAACCGGGCGCCCTCGAGACCGTTTCATGCGGCGCATGTGGATCGCAGGAGCGCTTCTGCACCGCCGGCGGAACGTGGGAGTACTCCATCTGCGAAGAGGAAGGCGAGTGCGTCCCTGGCACGACCGACACCACGTCCTGTGGCAACTGTGGTTCGCAGGCACGCCGCTGCACCACCGAGTGCGTCTGGGATTCGGAGTCCTGCGTCGACGAGGGAGAATGCGCCCCCGGAGAAACGGAACGCACCTCCGCAGGATGTCCCGCAGACCAAACGCGCACCCTTCGCTGCAGCGATGCCTGCGTCTTCGAAGAAGTCGTCGAGTGCGTTTCGATGCCGATGGAGTGCATTCCGGCATGCGACTCTGGCGAGACGTGCCGACCGGATGGAACGTGCCGGTGCGGGAGTGGCCCCGCATGCCGCGGCGGAGAATCCTGCGTCGACGGGGAGTGCACCTCAGGCGGCGGAGACTGCCCGGACGAAGATCGCTACGGCTGCCAGCTGGTCTCCCCCCAGTGCGGATGCCCGAGCGGACGCATGTGCACCGTCGACCGCTCTGCACGCGAGCGCGTTTGCCTGAGCGAAGGTTCGGATCGCGAAGGCGAAAGCTGCGAGTCTCAAAGCTGCCGCGCGGGTCTCGCGTGTTTCGGGGGCGTCTGTCGACGCTGGTGCGAGAGCGACCGGGACTGCGGCGGTGGTAGCTGCTCCCTGGAACGTCTCGACATCGACAGCATGCCGCTTCCTTTTCCCGCCGACCTTTGCACGATCTCCTGCGACCCGCTCGGAAGCGATTGCGGAAGCGGCGCGTGTCAGATCACCGGAAGTGGGGACGACGCGGTCACCGACTGCCGAACGATTTCTACGCTTCCCATTCCCTTGATCTGCATCATCAACGAGAACTGCCCGGCAGGACAGGCGTGCGTCGGTATGTCGTGCCTTCCCTACTGCCGGGTCGGGGTCCGCGCCGATTGCAGCGGAACCTGCACGCCCCTCGCCGGCGAGCCGCGCGTCGACGGCCGAATTTGGGGCACCTGCAGCTAGAAAGACGGGGCGATTTGGACGGGCGGTTAGGGCGGGCGGTCGGGCGGTTTGGAGCGCACGTCCGCGGAGGCAGCTTTCCGCTGCGATTCCAGAGAGTTCCATCGTCCACCCGGTCACCAAAGCGGTTGCCTTAGCGCCTACTAGCCTTATTGTGCGCCCACCGCGCGATATGCACAAACGCGACTACTACGAAGTGCTGGACGTTGGGCAGGGGGTCGACGCAGCAGAACTCAAGCGAGCGTATCGAAAGCTCGCGATGAAGCACCACCCGGACCGCAATCCGGACGACCCGGAAGCCGCTGATCGCTTCAAGGAAGTCTCCGAGGCGTACCAGGTCTTAAGCGATCCGCAGAAGCGCGAGATCTACGACCGCTTTGGTCACGATGGGCTCCAAGGCGGGCCCGGAATGGGCGGCGTTGGATTTCAGGATGTCGGGGATGTGTTCTCGCACTTCCAAGACATCTTCGGCGACTTCTTTGGCGGGATGGGCGGCTTCGGTGGAAGTCGGCGACGCGACGGACCCTCCCGGGGCAAGGACGTTCGCGAACGCATTCGCCTCACCCTCGAGGAAGCGGTCTTCGGGACCGAGCAAGAGATCGAGCTGCGGCACCCCACGCCTTGCACCGACTGCAGCGGTACGGGCGCGAAGGATGGCAAGCTCACAACGTGCAACGCGTGCGGAGGCCACGGTCAGGTCGCGCACCGTCGTGGCGCGTTCGTCTTGCAGACGACCTGTCCCACCTGTCGTGGTCGTGGTTCCATGATCGAAGAGCGCTGTCCCGCCTGCGCGGGGAGCGGTGAAGTCGCGACGCAGCGCAAAGTGCGCGTCAACATTCCCGCCGGCATCGACCACGGGCAAACCTTACGTCTCGCGAACCAAGGCCAAGCCGGTGCGCGAGGAGGCCCGGCGGGTCATCTCTACGTCGAGGTGATGGTCACCGGCGACGAGCGCTTCGAGCGCGACGGCCTCGATCTCGTCCACGAGATCCACCTCTCGTTCCCGCAAGCTGCCCTCGGCGCGAAGGTCGAAGTTCCAAGTCTCCGAACGGACGAAGACCCCGTTCCGCTCCGCGTCCCTGCCGGGGTTCAGCCGGGTGAGACGCTCATCATTCGTGGCGCGGGCGTACCGCGTCTCGACGGCCGAGGCCGCGGCGATCTGGTGTGCGTGGTGCAGGTGGATGTTCCGAAGGAGCTTTCGCCGAAAGCGCAGGAGCTGATCGAAGAGCTCGCCAAGACGTTCGACGGCTAGCCGCGCCGCCAATGGGCCGTCACGTTTCTGCTCGTTCTCGCGCGGCGTCGCTCGTCTCGCGCCAAGTCGTAAGCGGGATCAGCTCAGGCTGAGTTCGCGCTTAAGCTGCTCACACCACGCTTGAATGCGCTCTTCCGTGAGGTCGCCCTGATTGAGGCTGTCTAGCGCCAAGCCGGCGAACTTGCCGTCCACGAGCGCCTTCGACTCTTCGAACTCGTAGTCGTCCGTTGGCCAGTGCCCGATGTCAGCGGTCGCTCCTCGCGCAACGAAGAGATCGCGCAGAATGCCAAGGGCGTCCTGAAAGTTGTGCGGGTAGCCACCCTGATCTCCGTCGCCGAAGAAGGCGACCCGTACGCCGTCCAGGCGGACCGAGCTAGCCTCGAGCTTCTCCGCCGCGAAGTACCAATCGTTCTGGAGCTCACCGATGTCGTAGGTGGGACAGCCGATCAGCAGAACGTCGTAGTTGGAGAGGTCCTCAATGGATGTGCTCTCGATGTCGAGTTGGGCAGCGATCGCGTCCCCAAACGACGTCGCGATTTCGTCCGCCGCGTCTTCCGTGTTCCCGGTGGTCGTTCCAAAAATCAGGCCGATTTTCATCGTCTCCGCGTCTCCATGTATCGATATTGACTTTCAATTGCAGCGTTGGACGCAGAATTCAAACGGAAAAGCGAGAAATCCTAGAAATCGCGGCGAAAGAAGCGATGCCGGGATGCGTACCATCGCAGCGTGGGCCTCCTCGAACGCGCACTCACGCTAACCGGCCTCGCGGTCGTGTTGGCCGAGGTGCTTCTGCTGACGCCGCTGCGCTGGCTTTGGCGGAAGCGCAAAGCCGTTGTGCTCACGTTCGTGGCCTTGGTCGTGCTTCTCCTCTCGACCGGTGCTCTGATGCACGCCTTCGTGCTCGAGCCGGCGGTTGAGCTTCGGGGTCACGACCGTAATTTCTTCAACATCAGCGCCGGCCTCTTCGATGCGCTTCGGGGCCGGGATGCGACGCTCGAAGGCATGAACGCCGTACTCGACAACGAGCCCCATCGGCGGTCGGTTCAGAACATCGAGGCCTGGGCCGTGGAGCACGACGAGCCCGAGCTGGCGGAGCGGGCGCACGAAATGGCGGCCGAGAGCGCGGAGTAGCTTCGAACTGCGCGGCCGCGGCGCCATCCTTTTGTATACAAACTCGTCGCAACCACTTCGGACGCGCGACGCGTAGACCCTGTAATTGTTGAGTTTTTATCGTTTTTCATCACTTTTTGTATACTGGCTGTATACGATATCTACCTGCAGCGGGGTGCGCGGACGCGATGTGCGACGTATTGAGTAGGCATGGGCGCGCCGCTCGAAGTCTTTGAGTTCCTCGACTACCGCGAGTTTCTTCGCGCGTACTACGAGCTGAAGAAGGCGGGGGGCCGTTTCTCGTATCGCGCGTTTGCGCGGCGCGCGGGGCTGAAGTCCCCGAACTAC
>JBCDAA010000547.1:0-5171 GCA_039186435.1 Myxococcota bacterium
GAGTTGATGCCGCCGTGGACGCGGGCTTCTTCGAAGAGCCAGAGCTCGTCACCTTCGGTTGGTGCAACTGTGCGGTCGGCCCTGGCGTCGTTGCGCCTGGTGAGGATTCGGCGCCCTGGGCAGCGATCGCGTTCGTCGTCGCGGCGGTTCTTCGGCGCCGACGGCTACCGCGCGCGTAGGACGACGGCGGCCGCGCCGACGCCCGCTTTTCGGGCGGGATCGGTGAGCAGGTTGGCGATCACCGCAGGCGGCGTTTGCGGGTCGCCCTGAAGCACCGCCGAGACGCGTCCGACGGCGCGGGTCGAAAACGCGCTCGCCGAACCTGCCATCACCAGATCGCCGCCGTTGAGAGGCTCCGACGCGGTGGCGATTCGGCCGTCGAGCAGTCCGCTCTCGTGATCGACCCGCGGGGTGATGCGCTGGGACTGACGCCCGCGAAAGACGTATGCGCGAACGTTTCCGGCGCACACGACGTGAATGCTCGCTCCGTCGAGGGCGAGGGCGAGAAAGGCGACGTCCGGCATTCTTCGTTCGATCAGGGCGCCGCAGGCGTTGAGAAAGGAACGACGCGCTTGGCCGACCGCGCGCTGCAGTCGGGGAATGCCGCGCAGGTCGTCCGCGAAGCCGCTTTCAAATCCGTGGAGTGCCGCGGTCGAGCCGTAGCTCCAAAGACGAGGTGCGCCGCTCGCGGCCGCGATGGCCCAGGTCTGTCCCTCGTCCAAGCGTCGAACGACGTATTTGCGAAGCTCTCCGCTTCCAACGGTGGCGGGGGCAACGCTGGTATGGCCGTCCGCGCGCATCTACGCCTGGCTGAAGCGGTACTCGTTGATCTGAACGGTGATGACCGCGAAAAACAGAAAGAGGAGCCCGACGCCGACGATGACCGGGCCGCCGATCATGCCGGAGACGAGCGGCGCCGACTCTTCCATGAGGCCGCCGGGTTCGTAGCCCACCATCTGGCGAGCCAGGTAGTTCATCGAGAGGCAGCGAAAATAGCTCGGGAGGTACGAGACGAGCAGTTCGATCACCGCGAGGTAGAGGCCGGACACGATGCCCGCGGCTTCGGGAACGAGCGCCCCCCAAAAGACGCACATCGCTGAGTAGGTCGTCACAAGAAGGGAGAGGGTCCCGAGGACCTTTGCGGTGGAGAGGAACTCCTCCACCATCGCTGTCGGTTCCGTCGCGTACCCCGCGATGTGGAGGATCAAGCCGCTCGAGAGAATGAGCGCGAGAGAAAGGGTCGTTCCCGCGAGGAACTTTCCGAGGGTGATCGCCATCCGGCCGACGGGCCGCACGGTGAGAAACGCGAAGGTTCGTCCCTCAACCTCTTCGGCGATGGCGCTCGACGTAAAGAGGAAGGGAAGAAGGAACGCGAGCAGCTTGAAATAACCCCACTCGAAGCCGGAGGTGATCGCTTGGGCCGCGAGTTCGGTCGCACGGTCGGCGCCAACGTCGCGTTCGCTGGCGTAGCGCGCGGCGATGATCGCGAGGAGCACGAGGGTGCAGGAGATGATGCCGAGACGTAGCTTTCGCCCGCGAATGAGGCGGCGCAGCTGCATCCGGTACACGACCCGGATCCCCGCGAAGAGTCCCGGTGCGGGAGGCGTCGTCATTGGGATCCTCCCGGGCCCTGGGCCTGAGGCTGATACGCGCCCTGCTGCGGAGCGGCCTGTGGTGCACCTTGCTGGGCGCCCTGCTGCGGCATCGGGCGAGCGCGTCCCACGCCAGCATCCGCGCCTGTGCCAGCGCCTGCGGTGCTTCGCTCCACCAGGTAGTGAAAGAGCGCTTCGAGGCTCGCGTCCGGGCTACTGATCGACTCGACGGGAAGGTCGAGGGCCACGATCTTTTCGGCGATGACCCGGTAGGTTGAATCCGGGTCGTAGGTCATGAGCTCGACGCCGTAGGGCGCGAACTGCAGGCCCACGATGCCTTCGACGTCGACGATCGCGGCCGCGAGCTTTCGAGGCTCCGGACAGAAGACCCGAACGTGGTGCGGATGCTCTTCGAGGAGGTCGCGAATCTCATGCACGCGGCCCTGCGCAACGAGCTGACCGCGTGCGATCAGAAGCACCTGATCGGTAATCGCCTCGATCTCGGGAAGGACGTGGGTCGAGAAGAGCACCACCGCCCCCTCGTCCGCGCGCCGATGAATCTCGTTGAGGATCACCTGCCGCGAGGTCGGGTCGGTGCCGGTAAGCGGTTCGTCCAAGAGGAGCACCCGAGGATCGTGCACGACGGACTGCGCGAGCTTTGCGCGCTGCCGCATGCCGCGGCTGTAGCCACCGATGCGCCGGTTCATCGCGTCTTCGAGGCCAAAGCGCTCGAGCGCGTCCTTGGCGCGGGCCTTCGCGTCCTTCGGGGAATAGCCGCTGAGCTCCGCCATGCTGGTCACGAACTCGAGCCCGGAGAGCTCGTCGTACATCGCGTCCGCTTCCGGACAGAGGCCGATCAGGCGGAGCGCCTCCGGGTTGCCGAAGGGGCGGAGGCCGCAGACGGTGACCTCCCCGAGGCCGGGCTTAAGCTGCCCCGCCGCGAGCCGGAGGAAGGTGGTCTTTCCGGACCCGTTCGGTCCGAGGAGACCCCACACGCCTGGGCCGAGGTGGAGGGAGACCTCCTGAAGCGCGGTGACTTTGCCGTACCACTTGCTGAGGCGAACGGCGCGAATCGCTGCATCGGTCACGCGACCACCTCCGCGCGCCGAAGCCGAAGGATCGACGCATACATTCCACCGACGACCACGGCGACGAGGATCGGCAGCGCGTGAAACCACTCGAGGGCATCTTCGCGCGGGACCTTGAAGAGGGCGTCACCAACGACCGCGAGGAGCGCCGGTAGCGAGAGGAGCTTCAGCCAGGGCCACTCGCCGACCTCGGTGACGATGGTCGCAAGGACGTAGGGAACGATGAAGACGAGGACCCAGGTACTCATGGTGAGCGCGCGACTCTTGCTGAGTGATGAAACGCCGACCGACGCCACGCCGGTGACGGCTGCGATCAACACCGAATGGATGAACGCCGGGAGGATCAATCCGAAGTTTTCGAGGCGCGCCTCTTCCGGGGACATGCCCGTGACCGCGACGACCATCATCAACCCGGGGATGAACGTGATGAAGAACATCCAGAGGGAGACCGCGAGAATCCGCCCGAGCAGGTACTGGGGGACGGTCATCGGTTTCGAAAAGTAGAACTGGAACGCGCGATGGGTCAGGTCTTCACTGATCGCGCCCGCGCCTGCGCCGAGGGTGATCATCAGCCCGAAGATCCAGACGTACCAGTTGTACATGCTGTGGAGGAAAGGCCCGGCCTGCTGCGCGCCTTCCGCTTGAATCGCGCCGCCCCCCTGGGCTGCGAACTGCTGAAGGATCCACCACTGCGCCGCCCAGATGCCGCAGCCCACCACGAAGGGGGCCCAGCCGAGGAAGACCGCGGTCTTCACCATCCACGAGGCCCACGCGCGGCCAAGCCCGTGGCGCAACATCACCCACGTGTTGTTGGAGGCGGGCAGACGTTTGCCCTCGTAGGGCTGATAGCCGAGGTCCCGGACGGTCACGCGCGACCTATACCAGAGATTGCCGGTCGAAGCGGGTCAGAGCGCTCAGTTGAAGCGGAACGGGTCCTCGTCCGCCGCCGGTTTGCTCGCTTTTCGCGCGGCGAGGGGTGCGGCGTGGTGATGAACCAGGCGCCAGCCACCGTCTTCCATCGTAAAAATATTCGTTGCGACGATTCGTGGGTCCTGCCCTTCGCGGCCGGCCAGGCAAGTGACAAAGGCGGTGGTGCCGAGGACGTGCACCTCGACTTGGCTCGTGTGGAGCACCGGTGCATTCGGGTGCTGGAGAATGCCCTTCCAGCTTCGCATCACCTCGGTTCGGCCACGAACCACGCCCATTCCGGGATGCACGCACGCGACCGGGGCGTCGCGCGCCCAGAGTTCCTCCATGGCGAGCACGTCCCGCGTTCGAAAGGCGCGGTAGAAGGACTCGTTGATGTTGCGAAGGTCGTCTTCGATCGCGACAACGTCAGGGATAGACAACCGTCGTTACCCGACGGCCTTGGTCGCTTCGCTTGCGGTCTCGTCCTCGACCGCCTTCATTTCCACGCCGGAACGCGCACGGGGTCGATCGCCCACCAACGCTTCCAACTTTTCGACAAGCATCGCGACACGAAAGGGCTTCGTCAGTCGCGCGGAGAAGAGCTCCTGCTCTTCCTGCTTCACCGCGTCGGGTGTCGCCGTCATCAAAATCGCGGGTGGCGCAAAAATTCCAAGCTCATCGCGCGCGAGGCTTACGAGCGACGAACCGCGTTCGCGTCCGAGGAAGTAGTCGACGATCATCGCGTCGACGGAGTCGAGCCACGGGTGCGCTTCCTGAACGCCGTCAACCGCAACGACTTCCCATCCCGCGCGGGAGAGAACGCGCTCGAGCAGCAATCGCATGCTCGGTTCATCCTCGACGACGAGGGCGCGGCGTTTACGGCTCACCCCTAAAGCATGAGGGTTTTGGCCCCTGATGTCGACCGTTCGCGCCGGGCATGGCAGCCTCCGCCGGTGGGGCGTCTTCGCCGCTGGGCCCGCCGTTTCGCGGATGCCTTCCCCTGGACCGGCCTGGGACTCCTGATTGGGGGAGCCTCCGCCGGGGGCCTCTACCACTACGCCTACCAGGAGCTCGATCTGGTGCTTTTGGTGGTGGGATACGGGGCGATCAGCCTGGTTGGCCTCTCCACGATCTTCGTAATTGCGGGCTTTTTTCTCACCAAGTTGAGGGGGAAGGCCGTCGGAGAGGCGAATTTTCTTCTCGAGACGGATCGCTGGAAGCCGACCGGGTTTACGCGGAGTGCAATTCGGTGGTTTCCCCTTGTACGCGTTGGGTGGTCCTGGTGGGTTCCTGACGATGCGAAGGTTCGAACCCGCCTGCACCTCGGGCAGCTCGCGGAAGAGGTTCAACTGCCAACGCGAGGTCGACGAGAGGGGGTGATTCGACGCGTTTGGGTCGAAGATGTCTTCGGGCTCGCGCGTTTGGGCTTTTGGATGAAGGAGCCGATCACCCTCGAAGCGCATCCGCACATCGGCAAGCTCACGCAGCTGCCCGCGCTCCTTTCGTTTTCCGGCGGCGACGCGTGGCCCCATCCCCTCGGGATTCCGGAGGGCGATCGCATGGAGCTTCGTCGCTACGCGCC
>JBCDAA010000548.1:0-5148 GCA_039186435.1 Myxococcota bacterium
GACGGACCAGAGCTCGATGGATGCGTTTGCGATGGGGGCACGTTCGACGTTGACCACCGAGCCCTCGAGACGCCGGGCGGGCTGGAGGCGAAAGTCGACACGAGCGTCGTCCGCGCCAACGGTGCGGCGCGCGAGCGCGAAGGCCGGCGCGTCGGCTTCGATCATCCCAGCACGAAACGGCAGCGATGCGTTTCCGGCGCTGTCGGTGGTCGTTCGCTCCCCCTCGAGGAATCGAACGCTCACCCCCGCCAGCGCGCGCCCCTCTGCGGTTTCGACATGGATCTCGAGCATTCGCGGCGCAGCCGCGGCGAGGGGTGGAAGGTCCGGCGCACCCGGAAAGAACGCCAGCGCGACCGCGAGCATCCCCACGGCCGTTCCGGTCCAGCCGAGCGCGTGTTCGGATTCATCCATTGGAGACCCACGCGAATGCTACTCGGCCCGGCGGTCCGGTGGCGCGGTTGATTCGTATTCCTGAGGATGTCGCCGGGCCGAAGCGTGCTGAGTCGGGAGACGCATGCTACGCGGCGTAGGGTGGCGAGCCCTCCACCCGGCTGCGATCCCGACTCGATCGTGCTGACCTTTCCGGTCGCCCGCGAGCACGCCGGGCTTCGCCTCGATCGCTTTCTCCAGACTCGGATTCCGCGGCTCTCTCGCACCCGGGCCAATCGCATCGTCAAGGCGTGCGCCTACCGGGCGGATGGAACGCGTCGCCGCGCCTCGGAACGCGTTCGCGCCGGGGAGATCGTCCTCATCGTGCGCCCGCCGATGAACGAGCCGCCCACGCCGCAGAGTTACGGGGTTCTCTACGAGGACGAAGATGTGCTCGCGGTGCACAAGCCGTCGGGGCTCCCGATGCACCCGACCGCGACCTACCACCGGAACACGCTGACGCATTTGCTTTCGCGCGACTATGGCGAAGACGCGCCGCAGTTTGCCCATCGATTGGATCGCGAAACCAGCGGCGTGGTCGTCTGCGGAAAGCACGGCGTCGCGGAGGTTGCGCTCAAGCGCTGTTTTGAGCGACGCGAGGCGGCCAAAAGCTACCTCGCGATCGTGCGCGGCGTTCCCCCCGAGGCGGGCGAGATCGATCGCCCCATGGGATCGGCGCCGGGAGGGCCGCACGTGCGCATGGCGGTCCGCGAGGACGGCGTCGAAGCCATCACGCGTTTTGAGGTGCTCGAACGCCGCGAAACGGCCAGCCTCGTGCGCCTCTTTCCGAAAACCGGGCGGCAACATCAGCTCCGCGTGCATCTCGCGTTCCTCGGGCATCCGATCATCGGCGACAAACTCTACGGTCCCGACGCGGAGGCACCCTTTCTCGAGATCATCGAAGAAGGGTGGTCGGACGACCTGCTGCGCCGTCTCGGTCACGCGCGTCACGCGCTTCACGCCGAGACGCTTGAGGTGCCCCATCCTCGGACCGGGGAACGCATGCGTCTCGTCGCGGACCTGCCCTGGGATCTTCTGGCGCTCTGGGATGCCGTCGACGAGGTGCTCGCTGGGGATCCCGTGCTCAACTGGCGCGATCTTTTACAGCCCCGCTGGCAGGCCGAGGAGCGACCTCGCCTCGGAGATGAACCGAACTCGGGGGGGCAGGACACTGACCTACTGTAAACCCCGACGACGGCCACTTTCCTTCCCTCACGCTCGGCCGTATGAATGAGACTAACGATGCTCCTTCGCCTTCCCACTGCTCTTGCCCTTCTCGTCGTCGCCGCGTGCGGTGGAACGGAAGCCCCCGTCGTCACGGGCGCGCCGCTCACAAGCGCCGAGCGCGCTCTCTTCGAGGACGGGGCAGACTTCGTCGCGGATCCCGAGGCGCTCCAGGGGCAGTGGCGCCGGGACTGGTCGTCGGAACTCGATCAGCGTGTTCGACGCAGTGACGTCATCGCCTACGTGAAGGTGCAGACGCTTCGCACCGACACGGATCTGGATCGCCGCACGACCTTCCGACTCATCCTCGATGAGAACCGCACCATCTACGGCGAGTATCCGACCGAACTGGTCTTGCGATCGAAAGAAGGGCAGCCGGGCTACGGCACGCTCGAAGGCAACGAACGACAGCTTCTAAATCGGGACTTCGTGCTCTTCCTCAAGTGGGAGCTCGCTGACGGTGCGATCGAGCGCACGCCTCGCTGGCACCTCGCTCCTGCGTCGGATCAGGTGATCCAGCGCGTGGAGTACCTGGTCGAGCGGCGCCACGACGTTCAGGTTCGCGAGCGGGGCACGGTGATCGTTCACGAGCACGCGGCGGAGTAGTCGTCACCCGACGTCGTCGATCTTCGGTTCGATCTTCGGGGTCATGATGTCGGTGCTGTCTTCGAAACCGAGCGGCTGACTCGGCCGGGGCGAGAACTTCGAATACGTCGCGTCGGGGCCCATGTCGTCCGCGAGGAGGTTTCGGCCGAGGTTTTCGATGGTGGTCGGGAGGTCGGTGACGAACTCCTCGAGAAGCCGGAGATCCGCCTCGATCTCTTCCTCCCAGAGGTGCTTCATGAAGCGGGCGAGACGGGTGCGCCGGTAGGAGGGCTCGTACTCCTTGAGAAAGCGAACCAGCGCGTCTCGGAACTCGAGGGCGCTCTGATAGCGACCGGTCCGCGCCCGCGTCATGGACTTGTCGATCACGGCGGCGAGCGCGGGAGGAAGGTCCGGATTCACGACCAGCGGGGGCGTCGTTTTCGCGTCGCGAACCTCGAAGATGAGGTCGACTTCGCTCCGCGCGCGAAAGGGCGGGCGACCGGTGCAGAGTTCGTAGAGCACGCTGCCCGCGCTAAACACATCGCTTCGGCGATCGAGCGGATGACCGAAGGCTTGCTCCGGCGACATGTACTTGACCTTGCCTTTGATGATGCCGGTCTTGGTTTGAATTCGGTTGAGCCGCGCCTTCGCGATTCCAAAGTCGCAGATCTTAACCGCTCCGTCGTACCCGAGGAGCACGTTGGAAGGACTCACGTCGCGATGCACCACCGCGAGGTCCGTTCCCTGCTCGTCGACCGCTTCGTGCGCGTGATGGAGCCCGTCGAGACCGCACGCCATGATGTAGGCAACGTCGGCGTAGCTGAGGCGTCGACCCGTCTTCTTTCCTTTTTCGACGGTGGTCCGGAGGTCTTTCCCGTCGACGTACTCCATCGCGATCAGAATGGAGTCGTCGATCTGCACCAGCTCGTAGACCTTCGCGACGTTGGGGTGCGTCATGCGGCTCACCAGGCGGTACTCGTCGGTCAGCATCGTCACGAAGCTCGCGTCTTCGACGTAGTGCGGAAGCAGCTTCTTGATGGCGACCTCGTAGCGGTGGCCGTCTTCGCCGAAGGTGAAGCCGCGGAAGATCTCCGCCATCCCCCCGTACGCGATGCGATCCGTGAGGTGGTACCGGCCGAGCCTCGTGGTCCGCTTTTCCACTCCCTTCCAGAGTGCCGCAGACTCCTTGGTCGGGGCAACCAGACCCTAACGAACGCGGAGGTCGAGACTGGGGTGCCGCGCGGGATCTTCCGCGAGGGGCGATGCGATCCGCCAGGCCAATCCGTCGTCGCCGGGGACCTCGACGGCAAGGTGGACGCGTTCGCCATCTTCGTCTTGAACCAAGGCTGTCACGTCGATGCGAAGGGGACGGTCCGCGGCGCCAAGCGTCCATCGGGCCGTTCCGTAGCGGCCGATTCGTCGCGGCGGAACCCGGCGTGATACGCGATCGCCACGAAAGGGCGCGGTGCGAAACGTTCGAAGAACACGCTCGCCCTGGAGCGACGCCCGCGGCGCGGGAATCAGCGTGAGGACGGCGCCCACGATCTCGCCTTCCGGGAGTGGGAACGCAAGATGAATGCGCCCCCCCGCATCGCCGCCGAGGAGCGCTTCGTCAAAGGGGTGGCCAATCTCGCTTCGGCGATCGCTTCGGGTCGATGCCCAATCGTCCGCCCGGACGCGAAGCGCGCGGCTAAAACGCAGCCCTTCTCGCGGGGCGAGCGCACGACAGGTCCCGTCGAGTTCGCAGACCGTACCGGAATGGCATTCGCCGCATGGGGGTTGTCCACGGCAACCCCACACACCAAGAAAAACGAGCCAAACGGCAACCCGGGCCACACGCACGGCCCGAGCATACTATCCTCTCGGACTCACGGAGAATCCATGCCTCACAAAGCGTTTCTACCCTTGTTTGCGATGATGCTCGTTCTTCCGGCGTGCGGCGGTGAAGAGCAAGCGGCGCCCGTCGAGGAGCCGGCGCAGCCCGAGCCCGAGACCGAGACCGAACCGGAAGCGCCGACGCCCGAGCCGACTGCGGAAGCGGGGCCGACCGCCGAAGAGGACACGTTTTTGGTCGAGGCGCGCGCGGAGGAAGGCGGCTACGCCTCCGGAACGCTCGGTCAGTTCGCGATCCACCTGGCGGGCCGCGGCGAATGGCACCTCAACGAGGAGTTCCCGCTCTCAGTCGAGATCGAAGCGCCCGAGGGAGTGAGCGTTCCGAAGACGACGCTGGCGAAGGAAGACGCAGCGGAGTTCGGCGAGGAGTCCGCGCGTTTTGACGTTCCATTCACGCCGACGGCCGCTGGGGAGCATCGGGTCATGGCGCGCGTGAACTTCGCGGTGTGCAACCCGCAGTCGTGCATCCCGAAGAGCGCAACCCTCGCCCTCAATCTGCCCACGAGCTGACATGGTCGACGTTTCGCGGGAGCTCGAAGAAGTCAGCAGTGCCGTCCTCGAGCGCTTCGAGGCGCAAAAGCGAGTGCTCTCCTTTCGGGAGTACCTCGCCATGGTGGGTTCCCACGCCGCGCGCCACACCCGCGATGCCGCGCGCTATCTCCACGACGCCTTCGTTCATTTTGGGGAGTACGAGATCGAGCGCCCGTGGGGGAGGGCGACGCGATGGCGTCTTTTCGATCTTCCCTTTCAGCAGCAAGAGGGGGAGCGCAGCGATCATCTCGTGGGGCAAGAGGCACTTCAGAACGCCGTGTTTCGGACGCTCCAGGGGTTTCGGCGGGAAGGGCGGGCAAACCGCCTCCTTCTCCTGCACGGACCGAACGGAAGCGCGAAGAGCACCTTCGCCGCGTTTTTGATGCGGGCCCTCGTGGCGTACGCCGAGACCGACGAGGGGGCGCTCTATCGCTTCTCGTGGATCTTCCCGCGCGGCACCGACGGGAAGACGCTCGGATTTGCGAC
>JBCDAA010000549.1:0-5147 GCA_039186435.1 Myxococcota bacterium
CCAGTTCTCCAACAGTACCCAGACTGACGCCAGCGATTCCTGGTATTCGAATATTAGCATCTTCGCGATCGCACGTAAGTCCCAGCGGATTGGCCAAGTAGTCTGTGCACTCTCCAAGGCGAACCGATGTCGAAGAAGTGGGAACGATCGTCACAGTATTCAAGTCTTCTACATCGACGAGTCGGCTACCACCGGTAACCAATCTAGACCTTATTAGCTGGCGGCGTGGAGTTTGATTCGTCGGTATGAAGTCTCTAAAGCAACCTGGCAAAACTAGGGCATAAAAAACCATCATGTATCGCAAATTTGTAGTCATATATTTCTCACGCATCGAAATCACTCATCGTAAAGAGCACATTTTTTGAATACAACCGCGGTGTTATGTCAGTCGAAGCACGAGAGTGCTGGATCAGCAGCACGACCCGTGTAAGACCATTTATTGAAGTACGTCACCTACCGCGGCGCGACCACGGCCACTTTCACGGCCCATCATCGGCTACTTATGTCCCACTGAATCGGTTCTTTCATGTATCGGTAAGTCCGACCTGTGCGCATGTATATAGAGAGGTCCGCCGACGAGGCCGGAATGAGTCAGGCCCTTGATCCCCAGGATTGAGCTTCTCGTTCGTATATTGGTCCGCATGGCGGTATGGCGAAGACCAGAAAGAAGTGAAGTGTTGCTTTCTGTCGTGGTGCACCAAGCCGCTCGGACTGTGTATGGTTCCAACGAATCAATTCCGTACTGGGATCGAGAGCGGTTCTCTCCTGCGCTACCTCGGCGCCCTGGCCAACCCCACACCGCGATCCGACTGCCCCACCGAGGGCGCAAACCCCTCCCTCCGCGCCGTCGCCAAAAGCTGCGCCGTCACCGTGCGCGCGGTCGTTGGCATGTCGGCCTGATTGGTCGCCTGCCACCACAGCGCGGCCAACCCGGAGACATGCGGCGCGGCCATGCTCGTTCCGCCGCGCAACCCAAGCCCACCTCCCGGCGCTGCTGACAACACGTGCACGCCCGGCGCTGCAATGGTGGGCAGTGAGTTGGAGAACCCGGGGACGACGTAGCCTTCGGGGGTTTTGGCGACGGCTCCGACGGCGACGACGTCTTCGGCGCTGGCGGGGAGTTGGGCGGTGACGTCGTAGCGGGGGTCTTGCTCTCTTGCGCTTTCGTTTCCGGTGGCGGCGACGACGATGGTTCCGCGGGCGCGGGCGAGGCCCATGATGGCGTCGCACATGCGGAGGTTGCCGCGGTAGGCGTCAAGGGTGCGCGCGACGGCGGCGTGTTCGGGCCAACCTTCGGCGAGGAGTTCGTCGACCATGGCCATGAAGTTGAGGCCGATGGAGATGTTGATGACGTTGGCGCCTTGCTCGAGGGCCCACTGCATTCCCTGAAAGAGCGCGATGGATTGGCCTTTGAGATTGCGGTCGATGACGCGGCCGATGAGCGCTTTTTGAACGCCCGGGGCGACGCCGATGCGGACTTTGTCGACGTCGCGGCCAAAGATGGTTCCCGCGCAGTGGGTTCCGTGGCCGGCGAGGTCGGTGACGTCGTGCTTGGGTTTGCCTTCGAGGAAGTTGCGTAGGGCGAGCTCCATGCCGGTGAAGGCGGGGTGGTCCAGGTCGATGCCGGAATCGAGGACGGCAACGACAACGCCCGAGCCGTCGTATTCGCAGCGGTTCGCTTCGATGGCGGTGAGACCCCAGACGTCAACGTCGCGATTCATGTCGTCGTCCGAGGCGGAAACAGGCACGCGAATGGGCATGGACGAAGCGATCGCTTCAACCCGCGGATCGCGCGCGAGTTCGGCGAGCTCTTTGCGGCTGAGGCGCTCGACGGTGAGCTGCTGTTCGCCGAGCTCGGGCCTTCGCGCACCCGGTCGCGAAGAGCCAAAGGGGTCTCGGGTGAGTCCGGTGGTGGTCCGAAGAATGCTGTACTTGGTCATTACGCTACTCCCGCGAGTTGAAGCATGTCGCGCATGCGAAAGTCGTTGCCCGAGCCGAGGGTGGGTTTCCACGCGGGCTCGCGCAGGATGGAGTCCTCGGCGCGCAAGAGGAGCGCGATGAGCGACTCCGCGACGAGGGTGCTGCCGACGCGTCCGAGGGTGCGGCCGCCCTCGCGCACTTCGGCTTCTTTGAGCACGAAGTAGGCGAGGGGGGTGCGCTCGAGAAAGCCGCCGGCTTCCAGGGCGTCGCGTTCGTTCGTGGACGCGTTCGCGCGAAGCTCGCAGGGGGTGAGCGGCGCGTGCCCAAGGCGCTCGGCGATCGCTTGGCCGGTAATCAGGCCGCGTCCGATGGCGTTTGCGCGAGGTCGCAAGGTCGCGGCGCGGTTGGTGCCCTCGTGCTCGAAGTCGTGAAAGCGGCGCCAGTCGACGATCCAGCTTTGAGGGAGCGGCGCGTGAAGCGGCGCGGTGAGGACATCCACGCTCGGATGCACGCTGTTGTAGTTGTAGGTGGCGCGCGCGCCGTGCAGGCAGAGCGACGCGAACTCTAGGGGGATGAAGCGCGCTTCGTCGTCGGGGTAGAGGGCGCGCGACTGCCGAACTTCGTGGAGAACGTCCGCGCGGCAGACTGCGGGCAGGTATTCGTGGAGGACGATCCACTGAAAGTGCTGCCGGACCATGGTGCGCGCGGCTTCGAAGACGGAGCCGGGGTAGCGCTCGATGGCGAGGCGCCGCGCGACGGCGTTGTGAAACCGGAGGAGGGCGAGGTGTGTTTGCGCGACGAGAAGTTCGGCGGCGTTTCGCTGGTCGGCGAGGATGGCGCGGCCGTCTTCGCGCGGGAGATCGCGCTCGCGCGTTTCTTCCATGATGTGATCGGGGACGGCGCTTGGGGCGTTTCGGCCGACGCGAAGGAGCGCGCCCTCGAGGCGTGGATCGCTTCCCCAAGCCGCGGGTGGGTTTTCGTAGAGCTCCGGCGAGCCCTTCGGTCCTCGGCCGTAAATGCTCTCGAGCTCGAGGGCGCCGCGTCGTTCGTTCCGGACCTCCTTATCTGGGAGGTCTATGCCTAGACCTCCCCCCACGGGGAGTGAATCCCCGCGGGTCCCCCCACCAATGACGCTTCGCGCCTCGCTTCGCTCGAAGCCCGAATCACAAGACGGGCAGTGAACGTCGTGGTCGATGAAGCGACCGAGGTAGGTCATGCCGGCCGGAATGTCCGCCGACGACTCACATGGCGACGTTGACTCCGCACGCGATTCCGCGAGTGAGTCCGCAAGCGTCCGAAGGGCCTGCGTGGTTCGCTCGCCGGCCGGAAGAAGCGCGTTGGGATCGTGCGCGAAGAGATGCCGGTAGGGCGTTCGCGCTCTCTCCTCTACTCGTGAAGTCGGCTGCATCCTTCCGCGAAGGGCTTTCTTCACGGTACGAAGCGGCCGCTTTCACCTCGACAACACGCGCTATCACCCGATATCAGCCCGTCGTTACACGGCGAATGCGATCGGATGACGCCTCATGTTGTTGGTCGTTGCATGCGAAGTGCGTACTTCGCTTCTACCGGTGAGACCGGAAAGGAGTACAGCATGCAACCCACCATCGAACGTTTTCGAAGCCCCCTTGAGGTTGGAACCACGGCGTATCAGGTGCCGCCGACGTTCTACTACGAGATCTTCGACCAGAACGGCAAACGCCATTTCGTGGTCGTGACGCTGGGGGCGGGCGAGCACATCAGCGGCGCGCACCCCTATCGTCAGGATCGCGAGCATTGGTTTCGTCACAAGGACTACAACGCGGCGGCGTTCAAGAACGCGACGGAGCTGCGGCTGATGAAGATCAAGACGGGCTATCCGGATGTGAAGACGCATCTGCTCGCCAACGAGCAGGACCTCACGCTTCAGGCGGTGGCGCGCTACTCGCTTGGGACGACCGATTGGGTGAAGACGTCGAACGAGCCCTTTCCGACGCTCGGGGGCGACTCGACGGTTCTGAAGGGAACGAGCAATGTTGCGAGCCCGGGCAACTGGCGCGTGGCCTTCGACATTCACCAGGGCACGCTTCGCCGTGTGATCTGGTCGTCGACGACGCCTTCGACGCCGGCGCTCTTTGTGAACAGCGGTGACCCCGAAGTGAAGTTTGCGCCCGATACGCAGCTGAGCGGGACGTTTCACTTTCACGACGAAAAAGTCTGCGTCGTCTGAGATTTGGAACGGCCGCTCAGCACGGTCCGCTCAGAACGAGCGCGCGAGGCGAAAGCCGACGACGGGAAAGCGCGCGTCTGCGCTGGCGCCAAAGCGTCCGGCGAGGCGCGCGTAGCTTGGGACCGAGTTCCAGGCGCCGCCGCGAATCACACGCAGGGAAAGCGTTTCGACACGGGGTTCGATCCTGAGGCGTCCGTCGATGCGTGAAGGTCCCGAACGCGACCATTCTTCGAGGCACCAGTCGCGAACGTTGCCGGCCATTCCACGAACGCCGTAGGGGCTTTCGTCGAGGGGGTGGCCGGTGACGGATTCGCGGCCGGGCACGTCGTTGGTCGATCCGAGGATGCGCGCCCAGGTGGGTTCGGGTTGCGCACCCCAGGGGTAAGGTCGCGCGTCGACGCCGCGCGCGGCCTTTTCCCATTCAAGTTCGCTCGGAAGGCGCCAGGGCTGCCCGGTTTGGGCGGCCCACCAGTCAGCGTAGGCGCAGGCGGAGTACCAGTCGACGAGCGCCACGGGCCAGTCGGCTTCAACCGCGCGGGAAAGTTCGTCGTCGACCAGGACGAACTCGTTTCCTTCGCGGCCAAAGGCGAGGGGCGCGGCTCCTTCCGCGGCGGCGGCGGACTGAAGTCGCGGCGCGTAGCGAAGCGCGTCCTCTTCCTTTCCTTGGGCGAGGAGGTCGTTGAGAAAGCGCAGGTAGTTGGCGTTGGTGACAGGAAAGCGCCGCATGACGAAGGAGTCGATCCACACGCGTTCGCGAGGGAAGGGTTCGGGCGCGAGGGGATCGCCGCCGACGACGCACCAGCCGCCCGGAATGTAGACGTCGTCTTCGTCGAGTACTCCGTCCGCGGGCAGGGAGAGGTCGAGCGCGACCTTCTTTCCGCGTCGAACGACGACGGGATGACGCGTGGAGAGATGCCCCGGCGCGTCGAAGGTCAGCATGTAGCGGCCGGCGGGAACCTCCGTTTCGATTGAGGTGGTTCCGAGCGGGCGTTCTTCCGTGAGCGTCCACCGTCGATCGACG
>JBCDAA010000550.1:0-5128 GCA_039186435.1 Myxococcota bacterium
CATCAGCTCGCGGAGCGTGCGCCCGCGAATCCGCTTCATCGTAAAGAAGGGCGCGCCGCTTTCGGAAAACCCAAAGTCGTGAACCGGTACCACCGCCGGATGGTCGAGCTGCCCCTGAACCTTGGCTTCGCGCATAAACGCGTTCAGGGCGCGGGCGTCCTTCTGTCGTTTCTTTCCGAGGGTTTTTCGCGCGAGGTCGCGGCCGATCCAGTGGTCGCGGATCAACTCGACCTTGCCCATGCCGCCGACGCCGAGAATGCCTACGTCGTGAAAGCGCTCGCTGCTGGGACGCGGAACCAGCGAGTCGCTCTCACCGATGTGAACATCCGGATCGAGGGAGTCGTGCGTCCGTGCCGCTGCGAGATCTTGGTACGTTTCGCTCGAGTCCGCCGTCTCGCTCGAATCGGCCGACTCGCTGGGATCGTCGCGCATGCCGCGAGCATAACCGCTCAGGGCGTCGCTGCCCGCAAGAGCGCACGGTTCATCAGCGCCCGCCCGATCCCCTCCGGGTCGCCATCGTCCGCGTTCGTCAGCACCACCACCCCGACGCCTTCTTCTGTGCGAAACGAAAGATGGCTTCGGTGCGCCGCAAACCAGCCGTTGTGACGGTAGTAGACGCCTCGCTCGTCGCGAACGATGCGAAGGCCGTAGGTCCAGCCCACGTCGGGGTTGTCGTGAAAGGTGTGTTTCCGCTCCAACATGTCCCGGCGAACACTTTCTTCCAGCCCCTGCCCAGACTGGAGCAGCGCCCGAAGAAACTGCGCCATGTCGGTCGCGGTGGAGTACATCCCAAACGCCGGCGCCATCGCCTGCGCGTCGTGATAGAGGCGCTCTCGGCGCGTTCCGACGCGACGTCCGATCCCCGCAAAGACACGCCCGCCGCGCCCCGTATCTACGTGCGGCGCGGTGTACCCCATCGCGAGATCCGCAGGCGCAGGCCCCCGCGCGCCGCTCCGCTGCATCGAGAGGGGCTCGAAGAGCTCGCGTTCCAGAAGATCCTCAAAGGAGCAGTTGGCCGCCACCGTCAGCGCGTGACCGAGAATCGCGTAGCCCGCGTTGCTGTAGAGCCATCGCTCGCCGGGCTCGTGCGCGAGGGTCGCATCGCGAAGCAACGTTCGGAGATCGTCGGTGCGAGGAAAGTCCGCGGTAAACCAATACTCGCCGCCCTCGCGAGGAATGCCGGCCGTGTGGGTCAGCAAATGACGCAGCTGAATTCGCTCGCCGCTTCGCCACCCCCGCAGGTAGCGCACGAGAGGTTGATCAACATCGACGATCCCCTGCGCCCGAAGACGAAGCGCAACCGCGGCCGTCATCGGCTTCGACATGCTGCCGACGTAAAGACGCGTGTCGGTTCGCATCGGACGCCCGGTTCGAAGATCGGCAACACCGACCGCTCCCGCCCAGGTCCCTTCGCGCGTCACAACGGCCGCCGCCGCCCCCGGAATGTTCGCGGCCGCCTCCCGAAGCGCGCCTTCGAACTGCGCTGCCGCCCCATCCACCGGAGTACCGCCCATCAGCATCACCAGAGCCATCGCGCGCGCCCGCATGCGCGATCTTTACGGCCCAAGAAGAGCACCGTCACGCCCAAGGCCGAAATAAAACCCGCGTTTCAGCGTATGGAAGAGAGGTTGGCGCTGCGCGCTGCGCCATTCAAGGGGGCTGACTTTGACGCAATCGGCGACGCCAGGCAGAACAACACGATGAGGGGATTCTGGATCGCCATCGCCGCTGCCGGGTTTGCATCCGCCTGCAGCGGACCCACCTACCGCGCGCAACTCGACGACGGCGCAGGCCTTCAAGCGGGCTCACCCGTCCAGGTCTCCGGTGTGGCGGTCGGCGAGGTAAAGGAGATCAAGCTCGTCGGTGAGGTCGTCGACGTCACCTTCGCCGTCGAGCGCGGCCACGAGCTCGAACTCCACGCGGATGCGTGCGCGTCTGCTGTCGAGGGTACGGCTCCCTACCTCGAGGTCTTTCCGGGCGAGCAGCCCACCGCCCTCGGTCAACAGCCCATCCCGCGCTGCCCGCTTCCGACCGAGGAGCTCGGTGAACTCGGCGAGGCGCTCGGCGAGGGCCTACGGCAGCTCTTTGAGGGAATGGGCCAAGGAATGGGACAGGCCGCGCAAGGACTCGGCCAAGCCATGGCGCAGGCGCAGCAAGCGGCGCAGCAGGCGATGGACAACGCGCACCAAGCAGGGGGCAACCACAGCAACCCGCCTCCCTTTGCGGCGGGACAAAGCGGCGCCCCACCCTGCGAAGGCATCTCCGTGGTGATCGAGTCTCGCGCCGCGCCGAGCGATCCAAGTCTTCAGAAGGTCGTACTGCGCTTTCGCAACGACAACGACGAGGCGATGCGGCTTCCCGCGATCGGCAACGTGCTCTTCGTCGGCGCCAACGGGACACCCCTCGCGTCAGAAAACCTCCCGGGAGAGACGTGGTTCATGCCCTTCGATGTCCCGCCGAACGCGGAAGCGGACGTCACTGTTGCCATCCCGACGTCGGGTGCGCTTCAGGCCATCGAAATTCGACAGGTCACGCCCGCCAGCAACCCCGTCGCGAGCTGTACCCTGACCGGAAGCTTCTGACCGGAAGCTTCTGAACCTTCGAGGAACACAAACTTCCTCTTCCGCGTAAACTAGCGAGCGCTCATGCCCGCCGCCTCGCTGATCCTCGGACTGCTCGCGTTCTTCTGCACGGTCGGTGGGATGTTGATGACAATGGTTCCCTTCTTGGGATCCGCCTTGAGCTTCGGCGCGCCGATCCTCTCCCTCTTTGGGCTTGTGATGGGTGGCGTGTCGATGAGCCGCGCCCAGCGGATGGGTGATTCGTCGGGCCTCGCAACCGCAGGCCTGGTCGTCAACATCATCACCTTTGTCCTCTCGCTCGGCATCGCGCTCACCTGCGGGATGTGCAACGCATGCTTCACGAGCGCTGCGATGAACCCCCAGCAGTGGCAGCAGTACCAACCGCCCATCCCGCCTCCTTCGACGCCCTACTCACCGACGACTCCCACCGCGCCACCGATCACTTCGACGACCGCGCCGCCACCGAGTCCCGCGATGAACAACGACGCCATCTGCGAAGAAGCGCGCGCGTGCTGCCTCGTCTTCGCCGATCAGGACGCGACGTTTTGTGATTCATCCCTCGATGCGGCGCGAACAGGCCCCGATCCGTCCGCGGCATGCCGCCAAATGATGGAAGGCTGGGCGTCCGGTCTCCGTGCGATGGGGCGTGATGTCCCCGCGAGCTGTACCCCGACCCTTCGCACCGCTCCCGCCGCCAACACGATGCAGGTGTGCACCGACCATTGCACCACTTCGCACGACGGCGAGTGCGACGACGGGCGCGCGGGATCGATGACCGACATCTGCCCGCTCGGAAGCGACTGCACGGACTGCGGTCCCGTCGACGTGCCAATTCCAACTCCAACGGGAATCTGCACCGACACCTGCGCGACATCCCGTGATGGCGAGTGCGACGATGGGCGCCCCGGCGCGCACACCGACTTCTGTGCGTCGGGAACCGACTGCTCGGACTGCGGTCCTGCGTAGCGACTTTGCGTCAACCGGATTGCTGTCATCACGGGTGAAGTGTTTTGTGCGGTACTCCCACTTCACGCGACGGCGGCACGTCGTTTGCTCATGAGCCGCGCATGGCATTTCGATCGCACATCCCTCCTGCAGGATTGCGCGCCGCGATGGAGTCGTGGGCGCACCGTTATCGCCTGTCCGAATCGCAGCGCCTTCTCCTCGAGGGCGCGTTGCTCGGTCTCGAGAAACACGAGCTCGCCTCCCACCTGCGCGTACGTCTTCGCGAACTCGAAACCCTCGAGCAGCTCTTTCGCGCGCGCACCGGTCGAACGCTTCAGGGCGCCGTCAGCGAAATCGAGCGGGTTGCCGCACGTCGATCCAGTCGACCGAAGATGAAAGCGGCCTCCGACGAAGAGGGTTGAGGCGCTGGCGGAGCCCCTCGAACGTGGGTCGAAGCCCACAATTCCTCGTCCTTATCTGTGGATTTCAGTGCGAGAGGATTTCGGCTAGCCTGCGTCCATGGGCTACCGCATCGAGCTTGCGACAGATCATGCGGACAACGCAGCGGCGATCGCACAACTTGCGTCCCAAGTGGAAGAGGATGGCCTCGTTCTCGTCTCCACTGAAGACGTGCCGGAGGGCTCGTGGGTGGCCTTTGAGATCACCCTCGAAGACGGGTCGGTCTTCCTCGAAGGAATGGGGCGCTGCCAGACCAGCGAAGCCGCCGACCAAGGCTTTCAGGTGCTGCTCGGCGGACTCCAGCTCGACACGACAGGCGAACTTCTCTTCGAGCGACTTCAGCTTGCCCGCGACGATCTCGAATCCGGCGGACGCCCGACGGGCGAGGTGGATCTCAAGCAGCTCGAGGACGAACCGAAACCGGAGTCCTCGATGCCCCCACCGACGGTTGGCGTTGAGGTCGGGGCCAAGGCTTCGTGGAAACCTCCCCCGCCGGCGATGGTTCCTCCGGGGAAGTCGGTGCCGCCCCCGGCCAAAAAGAAAGAATCGAACTGGCCGTGGCAGCCAGGGAAGCCGCGCGGAAAGGTCGCGCCGCCGCCCAAATCGACGGCGCCCAAACCGGCAAAGGTGCCTCCCAAACCCCCGGCGATCGCCAAGGCGCCCAAAGCGCCCACCTTCCCCTCTACGGACGCCAAACCGTCGCGACTCTCCTCCTTTCCCGCGGCCGCGAGTCTTCCGGAAGACCTTCAGGAACGGCTCAAGAAGATGGTCCCCCTTCTCGTCGCGGAAGGCCGCGTTCGCGACGCGGCAGAGGCGCATGCGCTCGCCTTGAGGGTTGGCCTCCAAGCGCTAGAAACGGTTCTCGAGGAAGACGAATAACCGAGAGCGACGCGGGGGGATGGTGAAACGAGCGGTCCGCAGCGTGGGATGGCTCGTGGTGATCCTTGTGGGAACGGTCGCCAGCGCGCTTCATCACGTCGGCACGCCCAAAGGCCGAGCGGCGCTCTGCGCGGAACTTCAATCGCAGCTGAGCGCCACCGTCGAGGGCACACTCACCCTTCGCTGCGAACGCGTGGAAGCGGACCACGTCGAGCTTCGAAACGTCCGCCTCACGAGCCCCGAGGGAACGACCTTGGCCCGCC
>JBCDAA010000551.1:0-5122 GCA_039186435.1 Myxococcota bacterium
CGCCACTGAGCGCCAACGCCGCCGCCGAGCGCGCCCACACGATCGGCGCATCCGTCGCCGCCACCGCACCGTCGCCAACGCGCTGACGAAGTTCACTGGCCAGCTGATCAAGCGGCGCCTGCACGGAGGGTCGTCCTCCCGCGCGAATGCACGGACCAAGCGCTCCGAGGATTTCCGCGAGCCGAAGCGTCGTTCCGGGATCGGGCGCCTCCGACGAGTCGCCGAGCACCCGGCTCACCGCGCGAAGACCCCGCCGCATCACCGGATCCTGAACCGTCGCGTCGCGCCAGGTCGCTGCGAGCGCAAGCGCGACCATCGGAGGCGCGGCGTGCACGTCGTGCTCCTCCACTGGATCCCCCGCGCGAAGGGTGTTGCGCGCGTTCATCAGAGCAGGTTCCGAAATCTCCTCGCCGAGCACTGCGAGCGCCCACGCCGCGATCGGGTTGGCGTCGTTTCGCAGATCCCCGAAGATCGCGGTCGCCGGTACGACGCGAAGCTCCGCCGGGCCGCGCTGACTCGCATCGGAGGGAACCTCGAGGGAAAGCCGGCCATCCGAGCCGGGCTCCAAGAGGAGTTCGCGCAGCACGCGAACCTGGCGTGCATCCTCCCAGATCGTGAGCGGACGACGGACCGCGTCGTAGGGCTGATCGTCGGAGGCGCGAAGCGCGCGCACCACGATGGCGCCGGTTCCTGCCGCCGAGACCGGAACCTCGATCACCTCGCTCGCCGCGTCGCGGGGCGGGACCTGAAAGCTCACCGCGTTCGGTAGCGTGATGTTGAGGCCTTCCGCCTCGAGGACCACGCGCGCCTCGATCGGCTGGCCCGTTCGATTGGTGACGCGCACGGGAATGCGAAGGGTGTCCCCCACTGTCGCAAAGGGCGGAATCGGAGCGTCGACCGTCGCGTCCTGGTCCACGCGAAGCTGCGTCTTGGCGGTGGAGACCCAGCCGCTTCCCGTCCACGCGATGGCTTCCACGCGGTAGGTCGTCAGCGCGTCCTGCAGCGGCACCGGCACGGTCGTACTCGTTCCGTCGAGGGCGATCTCGCCGACGTAGTGCAGCGTTGCTGGAAAGCGCTCGCGAATCACGGTGCTCAACTGCGCGAAGCCAGGCCCCTGTTGGCGCTCCTGCGCGTTGGCATGTCGCTGTTCCTCACGACTGTCGTCTCCGTCGTACCACTCCGCGTCTTCCTCCGGCTCAGCTTCCGCAACCGGCATCGGAGCGTCGGCCGGAGGCGCCGCCCGCGTCGCCGATCGCCGCGGTCGCGAACGTGACGAAGCGACCCCGCCGAGCGCCATGTCAGCGCCCCCGCTCGCAAAGCCGTCCATCATCTCGGCCTGTTCACTTCCGGTGGCCGTCACCGTGCGACCCCGCCGTTCTTCGCGCTCGGCAAGGCTCTGGCTCGAGTACGCCGATGCCATCCGCTGGAGCACCTGCGGCCCGGGAGCCAGCGTGCTGAGACGCTTCATCAACCGGTCTTCCCCCGAGGCGACCGCGTAGGGCGTTCCCTCAGGAACGATTCGCTCGAAGGGATCGCGCACGTCGTCCCGCGAACCGAAACGGCCGTCGGGACCCGCGCTCACAAGCTCCCAGGTCGCGGCGCGATCACTGATGAGAATCCCGGGCCGCGCCGCCCGCCGAAACGAATACGGATGCCCCCACGGATCGACCAGCTGCGCCGGACGAAGCACGCCCAGCTGGACCATGCGCGAGAGCCATCGCTCCGGCGGCTGGCCGGCCGACGCACGCGCCGCATTGGGATCGTCCGGATTCGAAAAGCGCGAGAGCGCCATCATTAACTCCACGAGACGCGCCCGGGCAATTCGGCGCGCTACCGCATCAAAGCTGAAGGAGGGATCGACCGCGCGAATCATCGCGATAGTCGCGGTCTCCCCGCCGAGGGTGTCTGCCTGCGACTCACTCAGTCGGTTGTCCCGACGAAGGCGCGCAATCGCCCCCGGGTCGAAGTCAAGGCGGTTCCCGCGCCGTACAAGCACGCCTTCCGCGCGCGCCGGATCGCTTCCGATCGACGCGACGATCCGCTCGAGCGCATTCGCGAGGTTGCCCACCTGACGGCGGCGCATCTGATCGCGCTGCGCCACCGGATCGCGAAGCGTTCCAACCTGGCCGCCGTTCGGACGATTGAAGGTCCAATAGGGCTGCACCAGCGGCGGCTCGCGGCGCGGAAGCGCATCCATGGAGAGCCCCGCAACGAGCGCCGCGCGGAGAAGCAACTCCGCGCCTTCGCCATCGGGTCGCGCCGCTGCGTCCGCCACCGCGCCGTTCATCCACGAAAGCGACCACGGACCTTCGCCGCCGTGCGCCGCGAGATCGCGCACCACGAGCGCGGCCCAGGCCTGCGGGGACGATTGCGTCGTTCGAAGCTCGAGCTGCGCCTGCTCGCGCACCTGATAGCGGTCCTGATTCGGCACGAGGTCGAGCGCGAAGGCGTCCGCGGGACGCACCACAAACGCGTCGCTCGAGCCAGCGGTCAGACTCGAACCGCCGGGTTCGGTCAACTCGTGACGCGCGTCGTGACGGAGCATCGGCCGGGCCCGGACATGCAGCACGCCCGCAACCCCGGAGGGGATCGCAATCTCCGCGCGATCCCCTCGCGCAAAGGTCGCCGCAATCGCGCGCTGCCCGCTCAGCACCTCGACGAGGACCGGACGCCCGCGCACCTCCGGATGTCGCGCGAGGTCGACCTGCACGCTCTCCCCGGGTGCGATGACCCGCTGGCGAACACGCGGTCGCACGCGTGCATCCGGCGCGACCCTTAGACAAAGACGCGCAGTGAGCGGCCGATCCCCGAGCACTTCGGCCTGCGCGCTGACACCAAAGCCCGAACATCCTCCTTGGGTCATCGGTCCGGCCTGTCCGTCCGCCACGCGAACCGGCACGACCGCAAGCCCATGGGCGTCGACCGTGAGGTCGACCGAACCGCCGCGAATCGCCGCCCCCGAAACGCGCACCTGCGTCCCGGCGTCCGCCGGCTCTCCGCGCGGATCCGTGAGGAGGAGAAGCGCCTCCGCGTTCACCTCGGGAACGATGCCGCCGCCTTCGGGCGTGAGCTCGACCCGAAAGTCCACACGCGAAAGAAGAAAGTCGGCAGCGGTGTGCAGCGTTCCGTGGGCGGAGTGGATCACACGCACGTTGAGGCGCTGCGACTGAACGTCGCCGGCGAGATACGCGGGCGCCTGCATCCGGATCGGTGCGATGCCCTGGCCGTTCGTCTGAACCGTCGCTTGCTGTCGTCGGTCATCACCGATCTGAAGGAAGACATCCGCACCGACGACGGGGTTGCCCGAGGGCGTTGTGACCTTGACGCTGCCGGTGAGCTGGCCCGAAGGCGGAACCACCTGCTGGTCGAGATTCGCCTCGACCAGGACGCGTTCGACCGTGCGCCGCGCGACCGAAAAGGCTCGCTGCGCGCTTGCGCCGGCGATGCTGTCGTCGAGATTCAACGATACCGAGTAGCCCCCGTCGGCAGCCGAGTCCGGGAGCTCCACGTCGAGGGAGAGCGCTCCGCTTGCGCCCACCTCGGTACGCTCCTCGGTCAGGGGACGCCCCGAGGGATCGGTCACCTGCACGCGCACCGTGCGACCCGACGCCGGCGCTCCGCTCGCCGCCTGAAAGACGCGCGCCCAGACGTGCACCTTTTCGCCCGGCTCATACCGATTTCGATCGAGAAGAAGATCGATCGCGAGAGGACTCCGAAGCGCGACGCCCCACTCAAAGGTTCGGGACTTGTTGCCCTTGCGAAGCTCAAGCTGAAGCTGCGGGTTCGCAAAGCGTCGTTCGGGCACCGGGAGCGAGAACGTGAACTCGCCCCCCGCCGTCGGCCGAACCTGAAGCTCTTCCACGGTGGTCCATCGTCGACGGCGCTGGTCGTAGTCGCGAAGGCGAACGACGACTTCCCCTCCCGTCAGCGGCCTGAGATCGGCAAAGCCCTGAACCTCGTACGCGACACCACTGAGGCGAAGCTCGTCGCCGTACGCCACTTGCGTATTGCCGTGAAGCGCGACCTCAAAGCCCGTGAACTGGGCGTGGGCAAGGCTTGCAAAAAGAGGCGTAAGGACGAGAACAACGCGGATCACCAAGGCCATAGAGTCTCCCCTGCTGCTATGGACGCTCGAAACGAGCAAAAGGTTGGCGAACCCTACCCGATTCTTGCGCCTTCCTTGGTGTGAGGAATTGCAGGAAGAAAAGCGGGCGCTTGTTCGTTACGCGAGCAAGCTAGGGTCCAGACGCTTCTTCACTGCGCGCTTCTTCACCGCGCGCTTCCTCACCTGGAGCGTCTGGAGCGTCTGGAGCGCCCTCACGCAGCGTTTCGCTGGGCGTTTCCTCGCTCGGCCCGCCTGGCGGCTCATACACCCGACCGTCCCGAAGGTTGTCGGAGGCTTCGCGCAGAAAGACCTGGAGCTCGGGCGCCGCAGGAACTTCGTTGCTCGTCGGCCGAAGTCGTTGTTCGTCGGGCGAGAGGTAGACCAGGCAGGGCGTCCTTTCGACGAAACGTTCCGCCAGGTCAGGCCGTTCGGCAATGTTGATTCGCAAAAGGACGTAGGCGCGAAGCAGGACTCGCACGTCTGAGTTCGCAAAGACGCTCTGGTCCCAACGATGCCGCTGTGCTGGGTCGCCGTTGTCGAAAAGGATGAGCACAACCCGCTGATCGAGCGCCGCCCGTTCCATCGCCGCTTCGAAATCCGTAGCCCACGGGAGCGGCTCCACCAGTTCCATGGGCGGGCCCGCATCGGCCGGCGGACCCATCGGAATTCCCGCCGCGTCGATGATGCCCGTCTGGTCAAGCACCATCTGCTGGCGCCCGAGCTGAATGATGAACCAGATCGCGAACCCGATCAGCCC
Organism: Myxococcota bacterium; assembly: GCA_039186435.1. Lineage (GTDB taxonomy): Bacteria > Myxococcota_A > Polyangia > Polyangiales > Houyiibacteriaceae > JALVDI01. The sequence goes on from JBCDAA010000551.1 coordinate 4,863, forward strand.
GAGGACAAGAACGCAACCAAACCCCGCGATCCGCTGCTCGCGGTCTGAGACCGGCGGATAGCGCGGTTTGTCGTCGTCGTCGTCGTCGTCATCGTCGTCGTCGTCGTCGTCGTCATCGTCGTCGTCGTCGTCGTCGTCGTCGTCGTCGTCGTCGGCGTCGTCGTCGTTGGCTTCGTCGCCGTCAGGCGCCGCGACTGCTGTCCAGACGTTTATCAAAGAGGACGTCGACTTCATCGCGCAACTCGGCGACCTCATCGACG
>JBCDAA010000552.1:0-5121 GCA_039186435.1 Myxococcota bacterium
CCGTGGACTCGTCCGTCTCCAAAAAGCGCATCGAGGGAAAGGGAAACGCACACACGCTCGGCACGAGCACGTCGCACCCCGGCTCTTCGGTGAGAACGAATGCCGCGTCTTCGCCGCCATCGGCGCTCGCATCGGTCGCCGCGTCCGCGCCTCCGTCGTCGTCCCCGCACGCAATCACCAGTGCCAGCGCAAGCCATCGCAACTTCATCGCGTACGTTGTGCCGAATTTCCCTCGCGCCGGCCACTGCGGTTCGCGCGCGTTTTTGAGATCGAATCTGGAGGAACGCGTCGGTCGACCCCAGAATGGGGACGTGCACAACCACGCAACGCGCAAGCTTGAGGCTGGCTGGCTTGGATACGGTTGGCGCTTTGATCAGGGTCCTTTTCAGGGGCTCTGCGCAATTCTCGGCGACGACGAGCCCACGCAGACGCCGCAGGAAACGAACGACGGATACCGGGCCGAGCTGTGGCGCACCCTCGGCGACAACACGCGCGCTCACTGATCGATCGGCGCAACGCGCGCACTAGGCGTAAGGCCGGCCGTCCTCCGCGTACGCCGCCGCCGACCGGAAGAGGTTCTCCGCCATCAGCGATTCTTCGCCGTCGGCGCGCTGCCGATAGAGCGCTGCGACGCGGCGTTGTACCTCTTCGTCATCCGGCGTCGCCTCGAGGGCAAAATCGGCAAGGGAACACGCCTCGCGAAGCGTTCCCTTCGCGGCGAGGGCTTCAGCGCGATCGAGAAGCGCCGAACTTCCCCCGGCGAGGGTCGCAATCTCGGTGGCGAGCGACGCGCGCGGCGGCGGTTTGAGTTCGCTCGGGCGACCGGAGTACCAGCCGCCGTAGTAGCGAACGATGTTGCGAACGATAAACTCGGCGTCGTCGTAGACGTTCTGCAGCCAGGGACTCTCGCTGGTCGGTAGCGCCACCCGGTGCACGATGTCGACGTGCGGCGGCGACCCGTCGTTGAGCGCGGCCAAGGTGCGGTCGACGATCGCATCCAGAAAGGACGCGGTCTCCAGAAGCGCGCGCTTCACCGTCGCCGGGTCGTCGACGATCGGCCCGCCGTGACCGGGGCAGAGACTTCGCGCGCCCACCGCTGCCATCGAGCGAAGTCCTTCTGCCCACTCCCACGGATAGCGCTGCACCTTCTGCGGATTGCCCGCGTTCGGAACGCCCCAGATGAAAAGATCTCCTGGGCAGAGCACGTCGCGCTCCGGGCAATAGACCCAGCTGTGATCGTCCGTTTCGCCGCGACAGTGATGCACCTCGAAGGTCAGACCACCGACAGAAAGATCGACGCGCGTCTCGTAGAGCACCGTCGGAACCAGCGGGGGCGGACCGAATGTATCGTAGTCCGCCGAGTGCTCCAGGTTCGCGGACGCGGTGACGGTGCCGCCAAACTGCCGCGCATTGATCGCGATGTTGTGGCCTACAGTCTTGGCGTAGCGAGCAAAGCGCGCTGGCATCGCCCGGTGGCCCACAATGCGCGGCGCGGGCTGTTCCTGAAGAAGAAACGCCGGCAGCCCAAAGGTGTGATCGACGTGGCCCTGCGTGAAGATCGCCGTGTGCACCGGCGCCTTCGTCCGACTGCGGATCATCCCGGCCAGCATTGGGCCCGTCCGCTTGAGGCCAGAGTCGATGAGCACCAATCCCTCGGGTGTTTCGAAGGCGGTCGCGCCACTGAATGCGGACGCAAACCAGGTTCCTTCGGCGATGTCGATCGGTCCACCGCTCCAGAAGAACTTCGCTTCCTCAGGGCTCTTTCCAACGTTGCGGGCGAAGCGCTGCAGCAGATCCGTCATTCCTCATTGTACGAGGACACCCGCGCTGCTCGCCACGTCTGGTGGCTCGTGCCCAGGCGGCGTTCCAGGTCGAAGCGGTGCTGGGGCCCGCGAGGTGATCGTGTAGCGTTCGCCATCGGCGAGAACCCCACTGAGCATCAATCGCCCGTGGCGCAATTCGGGCTGAAGGGAACGCAAGAACCACCAGCCGCCAAAGTCCGCGCGGCTGCGATCCTGGCCCTGGACATCGAGGAGCCGCACGCGAACGCCTGGGCTGACGTAGCCGACGTCCCGATAGGTGGGCGACCTCGCTTCGGTGATCAGCAGATTCGCGCCTTCGCTGCGCACGACCGTCGTCGTATGCGCAGGAATTCGAAAGCGCTCTTGCCCTTCGGCGTTCCAGCCCACGAGATGCCAGATGTTGCGTCGCTCGGCCGCGAGATGCGTTTCAACCACGCCCGCGTAGCCGTCCCCGTGCGTCGTAAACGATTGAATCGAACCCTCGATTTGCAGGTTCACGCGTCGCGTCGGACGGCCGGTTTCCACTGAAACGTGCTGCGCCCAGCGTCGATTGCCGCGGCCCTCCCAGTGCACCAGCTCCTCGCCCCGAAGTCCGAGGTTGTCGTCACCGCCGCCGCCCATGCGAGCCCAGACCACGCGTCCGTCGCGAAGATCGAGCTTCATCAAGAACCCGTTCATGTAGCGACGGCCGCGATAGCGAACGCCGTCGACGGTGAGTTCGCCGCGCTTGAAGGTCCCGGAAACCCAAACCGCCTCACCGCGAACGACAACGCGCTGAGAGGTGACAAAGCCGCAGATCGTTTCGCTTGGACGGCAGCGCGCCGGACCTTCCGCTTCGACCTGGCGACGCCAAAGCACGCGGCCATCGCCATCGAAGCGCGCGACCATTCCTTGGGTGCGCCGGTCCACTTCATCGTTGCTCCCGAACACGAGCATGCCGCCGTCAGGGAGCGCTTCGCCCTGGCCCTCGAGGTCGCGTCCTTCGAGCGCGAGCGGCACCACGCGGTAGGGGAGTCCTGCGCGATGGCCCATCAGCAGAAGCCGCCCCGATGCGCCGGGAAAGCTCCCGATGTCGGTGGCGACGCGTCCGCCGTTGACCCGAACGAGCGCAAGACGATCCGAGCGCACGAGCGTCGTGCTGCCGCTTCGCATGTAGCGAACCTGCCCCGGTGCGCGGTAGTCCTCGAAGGTGAGGTTGATGTCTTGGGCGCCCGCAACGGAGGCGCCGACGCAGAGGAGCAAAAGCGCGCGGACAACCATAATTGTGGGACGCCCGGCGAGTCCCGACCATTCAGGATCGGCGCCGAAAGCGGGTTCGCCTCTCGTACGCTCGTCCGAACGCTCGCCCGAACGCTCGTCGGAACGCTCGTTGGAACACGAGGAGCGCGAAGAGCGCCATGCCGCCGTTCGGCGAGCGATGTGCCGAACAGCTCGCCTCCTCGCAGCCGCCTTCGAGGATGTCGCAGAGCCCGACGCCAACGACGCGCTGCAGACATGTCACGTCGGACCAGGCTCCGCGATTGCCCGCGCGATCCACGCTCGCTACGCGCACGCCAACGACGTCGTTTTCGGCAACGCGAAGGTCGTCGAGGTTGACCGTCGCCTGGGAGTTTCCGGCCCCGACATCGAAGGCTCGGATCAATCCGCGTTCGTCGGCGCCGGCGTCCTGCATTGCAGCGTCCACTCCCGCGTCGGACAGTTCGTCACTCATCGCCGCATCCGACATCGACGCATCCGACATCGCCGCATCCGACATCGCACCGTCCGACATCGCACCGTCCGACATCGCACCGTCGACCGCGTCGCCCATTCCCGCGTCGAGCGTTCCCGCGTCGGGGGCGCCGGACGCCGCGCACCCCAAATCGTCGCGAACCTCCACGCGGTAGGACACCTGCGACACCGTGTCCGCGCCATCGGACACCGCGTCCCAGCCGACGTCGAGTTCGTTGCCGACGAGAAAGGAGTCGTCCATCACCGGCGCGTTCGGTGGGGATCCATCGACGCTGAGCGTAAAGGTGGCGTACTCCTCACCGATGTCCCCGGTTTCGATCGCCGCATCGCTCACCAAGAGCGAAAATTCATAGTCCGCGCGATTGCGAGTGCAGACGTCATCGCCGCGTTCGCTCTCCACGTCCCCCACCGCGATGGCGGCGAGAGGAATCGTTAGGGTCCCGTCGGAGTCGACGACAAAATCGCCTTCGAGGTGCACGCATTCACGGTCGTCCGCGTTCACGTCGCGGTTGGCGGGATCCACGCAGTCGAGCGTCGCGGAGTCGTCGTGCCAAAGGTCGATTCGCGCGGGACGCGGGTTGAGCTGAAGCACGACCTGGGATCCGTCGTCCGCGCAGTCGGCCGCGTTGAAGCCATCGAGAATATCCTCGCTGTCATCCCGGATCGTGCTGCCGGCGCCGCGGAGCGAATCGATGGTGGCGGTAAAGCTCTGGGCAGTCGCCGTAAGAGGCATCCCCAGCGCAAAAACGGTTAAGTGGGTCACACGCATGCGCCCGGTTGTGCGAAGGCCGTACCAAACGCGAAGGGCCGACGTTCCGCAGGTTTTCGGATTCGCTGCGTCAGCGCTCGCGACGCTTTGTCCTCCTGCGAGGTTGTCGCTGCCGGAATGGCAGTCGCGCGGACGTTCTTCTAGCGACGCCGTCGAAGTCCGAGCAGCAAAAGCAACGCGGCCGAGAGCGAAGGCGTTCCAGCCACCGCGCAGCCGCCGCTTGCCACCATGCGGTCTGGCTCGGAACCGCCGTCCGAATCGCGTGGCCCAGCGTCGGGCAAACCTCCGTCGCGGCCGACGCGAGGGCCGCTGTCGGCGCGCCCTGAACCGGCATCCGGAATCCCCGCGTCCACGCCGGCATCCACGCCCGCGTCTTCGGGCATCACCGTCCCGTCGTGCCATTCGTACGCGCCGAGATCGATGCCTTCACCTTGCGGCCGCGGAATGCCGTCGCGGTCGTGGGTCGGTGCGTCGTCGTCCGTGCCCATGTCGATCGCGGCGGCGCCCTCCAAAAGATGCAGATCGAAGCTCGCCGGATCCACAAAGAGCGCGCGCGGATCGTCGAAACGCAGGTTGTGATCCATGACGCCTTCCCCCTCGAGGGTGATCGTTTCCGCGAGGTTGTTGCGGATCACGATGCCCTCGCTCGGCGTGCCGTCCTTATGCGCGGCGACCTGAATCCACGGAGGACCCGGTCGCTCGCCGCGGCCGTTGTCGAGCAGGGTGTTGTTGACGATGCGAACGTTGCGCGCTCCGAGAAACGTGATGCCGTGCCAGTGGTTGACGATGACCACGTTGTTTTCGACGACCCAGTCCTCG
>JBCDAA010000553.1:0-5110 GCA_039186435.1 Myxococcota bacterium
ACTGCGTTTGTGGTGGTTGGCGGCTATCACGCCACGCTTGCGCCCCACGATATCGCGCGATGTCAGCGCGTGGATGCGATTGCGATCGGCGAAGGGGAAAGGTCGCTCGAGCAGCTTCTGGGGCAGCTGGAGAAAGGCCGCCCCGACCGATCGTTTCCGGGCATGTGGGTTCGCGACGGAGACGACTTCGACGGTGACAAGCCTGCCGCAAACCCGGAGCTCGACATCGCGCAGCTGCCGCGCTGGGACTACGACGTCTTTGGCGACATTCGCGCCATCCTCAAAGGCGGCGTGAACACCTTTGGGCCTCACGTGGATGGTTATTTGCCGGTTCGGGCGGGGCGCGGCTGTCCGTTCACGTGCGCGTATTGCTCGGCTCCGGCTTGGGGCGAGGTGCAGGGCTTTCGACGCGCGGAGATGCAGAACACGCGACCGGTGGCACACCTCTGCGATGAGCTTGTTGAGCTCTCGGCGCGTTTCGATCCGGAGGGATTCGAGTTCTGGGACGAGCACTTTCCGGTGTCGGTGGCGTGGCTCGAGGAGTTTGCGGCGACGTACCCCGTCCGGGTGGGGCGGCCCTTCAAGGTCGAGATGCATCCGAACGCCGCAACGCGGGAGCGGCTGAAGCTCCTCGTCAAAGCGGGCTGTACGCTCTTTCACTGCGGGGTTGAGGCGGGGGACGAGACGCTTCGGCGAACGGTGCTGAATCGGCGAACAAGCGACGAGCGATTGCAGCGCGTGTTTGAGGATTGCCGGGAGCTTGGACTCAAGACGAGCGCATCGCTGATGACGGTGCTTCCGAGTGAAACGCGCGCGCAGGCGCACAGTACGGTGGCGTTGCTCGAGCGGCTGAGGCCGGACTCCTTCATGTGGTCGACCTACCAGCCCTTGCCCGGAACGGTGCTGGGCGATGCGGCAGTCACCGAATGGCCGGACGCGTCGCGGGAGACCTTTGACGACCACGACAAGATCGCAGGGCTTTCGCCTTCCCCGATGACGGAGGGAGAGAAGCAGGAGACGTACCGCGAGCTCGTGGCGCTGCAGTCGAGTTTGGTGCAGCTGGGCAAAGGGCGTTTACGGGCGCGACCGCTGGAGAATCCGACGCCGGGAACTCCGCCGACGGACGCACTGGCGGCGCTTTTGGGGGAGGCGGGGCGACGGGTCCGGGCGGCGGATTGGGACGCGGATGTGCTCAAGCTCGAGGTAGTCGAGAAGGGTGTGTCGAAGCAGATCACCGTTGCGCAGAGCGACGGCTCACCTGCGTACAAGACGACGATGCACCTAAGTTTGGCGTACCGAGGCAGGGAGGCGCCTCCGTGGTTGCTACAGACCCTGGATGCGATCGCGGCGAAGCTCCGAACGTCCACCCTCGCCGAGCTCAAAGTCGCCCAAGCAGAGTAGATCCAGCGGCACCAACGCGGAGCATCCAAAGGCGACTAAAAAGCCAGACTGATCTTATTGACATCAAGCCGTGTCTCAGACAAGCCAGGCTGATATTATTGACATCGCTGTGCTTGGGACCAAGCCTTCGGGCCGCCCAGGCGCTGCTCGACAGGGCTCTCCACAATACTAATCTGGCTGATTTTGTTGACAGTCGCGGTGGGGCGGGATAGGGAGTGAGGGTGCCGCGGCTTCGATCGGAACGCTTGGACGTTGACGCAACGCCCTACTACCACCTGGTTTCCCGCTGCGTGCGGCGGGCCTTCCTCTGCGGAACGGACCCCCACACGGGCAAGGACTTCGAATACCGCCGCGGGTGGGTTGAAGAACGCCTCTTCGCCCTCACGCAGATCTTCTCCGTCGACCTTCACGCCTACGCGGTGATGTCGAACCACGTCCACCTCGTCGTCCGCGTCGACAAAGACCGCGCCGAACGCTGGAGCGACCGCGAAGTGATCCGCCGCTACGGAAAGCTCTTCCGCAACAAGCCGGGTGAACTCGCCGCACTTCCCGCACACGAGAAAAAGGCGCGCATCGCCACCTGGCGCGAGCGACTCTGGAGCCTCTCTTGGCTCATGCGCTGCCTCAACGAGCACATCGCGCGACGCGCAAACGCGGAAGACGATTGCACCGGCCACTTCTGGGAGGGTCGATTCTCCTGCCAACCTCTCCTCGACGAAGCCGCACTCCTCGCCTGCATGGCCTACGTCGATCTCAATCCGGTGCGCGCCGGCCTTGCAAAATCGCTAGAGTCCTCGGCACACACGTCGATCCAAAAGCGGCTTCGGGCAACAACCAAGTCCTCTCCGCGCGGACTCACCCCCTTCACGGACCAAGTTCCCGCCTCCAGCCGGCGAACAACCGCCCCGATCGACTTCGTGGCCTACCTCGAACTCCTCACCTGGACGGGTCGAGCCCTCCGAGGCGCACGCCTCAGACACCCTCCCCAACTCCTCGCCGAACTCCGCATCAACAACACCGCCTTCCTTGCCATGATGAAGAGCCACGGCCTACGCAGTCGCGGTGTCCTGGGAAGGCGCGAACAAGTCGACGCCTTCGCCGCCGACAAGGGCCGCCGCTGGGTCCTCGGAACCGCCCAGGCAAGAGCCCTCTTTCTCTCGGCGCCCGCACGCGCTCTCTAGCGCCCACACGCAGCGCGCACGAAGTGCCCACACGAAGCGCGCACGAAGCGCCCACACGAAGCGCCCACACGAAGCGCCCACACGAAGCGCTCCCCACTGAGCTCGAAGGAAGCTCGCGGCACATCTCACCGTAGGCGAACGAATGACCCCGCTTCCCTGGTCCGCGATCGACGGCGGCTACGAAGCCTTCGAAGCCGAGTACTGCAAGGGTGCCCTGCTCGCCGCCGTCAAACAAAACCGCTTCGCCGATCACCTCGAAGCACTCGGCCCTCCCGGCATGGCCCGCTGGGATCCCTTCCTCGGCGAAGTCGACCTTCGCGGACACACCTTTCGCGCCGAACAGATCGGCTCTTTCGATGGCCACTCCTGGCTTTGGGCCTGGGCGAACACCTACCTCAACATCCCGGACGAGCGCACCACGATCGCCCGCGCCCTTCGCGATCTTGGTCCCGCGCTTCAAACACCCTCGATCGCATCGAGCGACGAGCGACTTCCCTACATGATCGGCGCCCTCGCTCTCGCCCACACCAACGTCGAGGGCTACTACATCGCCAACTCCTCCCAGGTGTACGCGATCCTCTCCGGCCAAATCACCACCGACCAAGAACCCCTCGCTGAAGTTCACCGCGCCATCGACTCCCTCTCCGCAGAACCCTCCCTTCGCTTCACCCCCGCGACTGCCCTGCCCGTTGCGGCAACAGCCCTCGGCATCGACATGGTGGGCGACGATCGCCACTGCGTGCTTCGCAAAGGGGACGAGGAACTACCGGTCGACCTCCTCGCCGCCGAGATGAAGCGACTCACGAGCGCGTTTCTCCCCCAACGAATCAAACTCCCTGACCTGCTGCCGCTTTTGGGCGACTCCATGAACTTCGACGTCACAAGCAACGGCGCCCTCGCGCAGGGTGAAGGTTGGCGGATGTACCTCACTGCCAACGATCGCCTCCGCCCGGTGATGCGCGCCGCCAACGCGCTACCCGGACGGGTGGAAGAAGCCCGCACCAAACAAACGGTCGTCGTCGTTCGAACCCAAAGCGACGCAACCCTCAAGAACGGCCTCGCCCCCACACGAAGTAGCTTCGACCCCCTCGGCCTAACAAGCCTATGGGCCCCTGCGGGCTCCGGCCTTCTTCCGACCGCCGGCACCGTCGTCGCGAGCCCGGTTCTTGGAGTCTGCGAAGCCCTCCATCGAATCCCCGGCGCTCTCGTCTACGACTGGTGGCTTCGAAAGTTCTATTCGTAACTGGCTAAAGCGAAAGCAGCGTGTCTCGAACTTTCGCGCGTCGCCCGCTCGCAGGAAGCCCCGAACGCCACGCCAGCGCGATCATGTTGCGTACATCTCGACCCTTCGAGCGCACACGCACGAGCCGCTTTTGCCGAAGGCTCTCCGCAACTGTGTAGTCCGGTAGCGCCGCGATCCCCACGCCGGCCTCCGCAAGCGATCTCATCGCGTAGATCTCACCGACGTACGCACCGATCTTCGGCAAGCGAGCCCGACCACCAAAGGTCCCGCGCCACCAGCGCCCCAGCATCGGACAGTCCTCATCGAACGCGATCCAGCGATGGCGTTGAGCATCCGATGCGGTTCGCAGCGGACCTGCGCCCGCGAGATACGCGCGCGACGCCACCGCCTGAAATCGCTCCCAGTGAATCTCCGCGATCTCGATCCCAGGCTGCTCGGGCTCGCGCACTAAGATCGCAAGATCGAGTGAACCTTCACGAACGGCCGCCTCAAGCATCGTCGGGCCTCCATAACGCACGGTCGGGACCAGCTCCGGAAATCGCTCGACCACCTTCCCCAAGCGCGGCGTCAGCCAGTACTGCCCAAAGGGCCGCGGCGAACCGATCGTGAGGGGACCCGCCACTCGACGGTGCGCCTGCATCGCGTCCTCGACCGCTGCATCGATGGACTCCAGCGTCTCACTCACACGAAGCGCGAGCTCTCGAGCCTCCGCCGTCGGAACCGCACGCCGACCGATCCGCTCGAAAAGCGACACCCCGAGCGATGCCTCCAGCGCGTGAACGTGTTGCGACACCGTCGGCACCGAAAGCCCCCGATCCCGCGCCGCTGCTCGCTGCGACCCGGTCTTCACGACCGCAGCAAAGGTATGCAGAAGCTCCAGGTTCGGAAGCATCGTTCAGGAGTATAGTTCAGCAGTATAGTTCAGAATACCAAACTAATACTTTTAATCATTCATCTTTTTTTCACAGCACACGCGTCCCACTTTCGCTCCATCACGAAAGGAGACTCGGATGCTGTCTCGAACGTCCTCCCACCTTCGCCTCCCCTTCCTCTGCACGCTCCTGCTCGCGTGCGGCGGCGGCTCCGCCTCCCGGCTCTCCACCCTCAGCGGCACCTTTCAGGGGCCTGAAAGTGCGCACTGGGACGCAAACCGCGGCGTCTGGTTCGTGAGCAACTTCGGTCAGAACCTCGACCTAAGCGGCGCAACGCCCGATCAGCCCGCGTACCTCTCGCGCCTTGGCCCCGGCGGAGACGTTCAGGAAGAACGCGTCATTGAAATCGACGG
>JBCDAA010000554.1:0-5084 GCA_039186435.1 Myxococcota bacterium
CCGACAGCAAAGTGCTGCGTTACCACGCGAAACGAAGACCGGTGAGTTCCTCAAGACGTCGGTTGTGAGGCGCGAAGTGCGCGCGGAGCTCTTCCCGGAGCGCGGGCGAAAGCGGCGGGTAGCCAGGCGTACGCCGACGATTGAACCGGCGGATTAGGTGGTAGAGACGGCTCTTGCGCCCGAGCCACTGACGGCTCTGATACTCGAGGCGCACGCTTCGTGGGACCCGCGTGACGTTGACCCGCTTTTCCGATTTCACCGTGCCCGGATCGAAAGGGATGCCGATGAACGAGGACGTCTGCCGAACCACCTCGTCTGGTTGCGTCTTCAGATCCTCGTAGCGAAGAAAGAGCATCTGCGACTTGGGGAAGTGCGCGAGATAACGTTCAACCTGGTCGGCGTAGTAGCTTCGGCTTAGATACGCGCCGCGTAGATAGTTGGAGCCGAGGCGGTCTCGCTCGGATCGCACCGCCTCCTCAAAACTCATCGGTTCTTTCCCGCGGCTCACCGAGTGCCAGTAGTGCGAGTACGCGCGCGCGACCGGTTCGCGAAAGAGCCAGATGAGCTTCGCATTCGGAAGAAGCTTCGCCATTCGTTCAGGGGCCTTTGGCGCGTAGCAATACGACGGGGACTTTTCGCCAACGCACGCGCCCGCCTTCGCACCTTCAAACCAGTGCTCGTACCAGTCGAGATCGCGAGCGTGGTTCTCCTCGTTGTCGAAGTATCGAACCTCCATCCGTGCCATGAAGACATCGGGGTGCGCGCGAAGGTACTCCTTGAGCGCCGTGGTGCCGCTTTTGGCCGCGCCAACGATGATGAAGCTCGGAAGGGTCACGTTGATTCGCGAGGGGCTCAGCCGAGTGCAGGCTCTTCCTCTTCGTGGGCGGTGTAGTACCCGTCGCGCTGGTAGTACTCGCCGTAGCGGTACCGACGCTGATGGGTATCGACCCCGTTGAGGATGCAGCCGAGGATGTTCGCCTGAACATCGCGGAGCTGGCGAATGGTCGACTTCAGGGCGTCCCGGGTTGTCACGTCGGACTTCACAACGACGAGCACACCGTCGGTCTGGGGCGCGAGGATGGCCGGATCGGTCACGGGCCCCAGGGGAGGGCTGTCGAAGATAACGAAGTCGTAGGCGTCCTTGGCGGTTTCGACGAGAGCCCGAAACGCGGCGCTGTGAAAGAGTTCGGCGGGGTTCGGCGGAATCGGTCCGGACGGAAGCACGTCGAGGCCTGCGATGTCGGAGTGCTGGACCATGTCCTGCAGATCCGAGTCCCCCACCACGATAGAGGTGACGCCTTGCGCGTTCTGCATGCCGAACGCTCGGTGAACGCGCGGGCGACGGAGGTCGGTGTCGACGAGGAGCACCGTGCGGCCGCTGTGCGCAACCGAGATCGCGAGGTTCGCGGCTGCCGTGGTCTTGCCTTCTCGCGGGCCTGCGCTCGTCACGACGATGCCGCGAAGCTTGTGCTCCACGGTGAGAAAGATGAGGTTCGTACGAATCGCACGGCAGTGCTCCGCGACGGAGCTCATCGGGTGCGTGTGCACCACGAGGTCCCGGTTCGTATCTTCGTTCGGCTCGCCTTCGCGCGGAACCTTCGCTTTGCTCTTCTTGGCGCGTTCGCCCATGCGCGGAAGCACGAAGAGCACCTTGATGCCGAGTTCCTCGATTTGCTCCGTGCTCTTGAGGCGACGGTCCATCCGCGAGACGAGGAGGGTGAGGCCGATGCCAAGGAGCAGGCCCATAAGCGCGCCGGTGCCAGCGTTGACCGGGAGATTGGGGCTTACCGGCCGCGTGGGCCGAAGCGCGGTGTCGATGACGCGAACGTGGGTGACGCGAAGCGCGCGCGTGAGGTCCGTTTCCGCGGTGCGCTGCAGAAGCACGTTGTAGATCTTCGAGTTGTTCTCGCGCTCGCGGTTCAGACGGCTGTACTCGATCTCTCGCAGGTTGAGTTCGATGCCCTCGTCGTGGGCGAGGTTGAGGGCTGCCTGGAGTCCGCCTTCGACGTTTCGCGCTTCGTTGAGGGAGGTTTCAGCTGAGTGAATCAGCGCCTCGATCTCTTGGCGCAGCTGGTCCTCAAGCTGGACGAGCTCCGCGTCGACCGAGCGAATGGCCGGGTGGTTCCCGCCGTAGCGAACCGCAAGGCCTGCGCGTTCTGCCGCCTTTTCCCGGTAGCCTTCCCGGAGCGCGCGGACCGTCTCGTTCCCCGTGATGAGCGACGCATTGACCTCGAGCGGGTTGTCGCGATTGGCGGCGCGGAGCTGCCGGAGGTGCGCGGCGAGCTCGATGCGGCGGACGCGCGCATCGATAAGCGACTGGCTGAGTCGCTCGATGTTGTTCGCGACGATGTTCTGTCGGTCTTCCATCGAGACCGAAAGAACGTTGTGGTCCTGCTTAAAGGAATGCAGCGCGAGCTCCGAGGCTTCGAGCTGGTGCTGAAGGTCATCGAGCTGGGAGCGAAGCCAGTCGAGGGCGCTCACCGTTGAGCCCAGACGATCCTCGAGGGTCTTCTCCATGTAGACGGTGGCGATTTCGTTCGCGAGGATGCTCGCGCGCTCGGGGTCCGGATCCCGCACGCGAATCTCGACAATCCGCGTGTTTTTCTGCATTTCGACCGTCGTTAGATTTTGCAGCCGACGCGCAGCGCGCTCGATCGGAATCGCATCGAACTCGTCGCGTTCTTGCTCGGGAATTCGTAGGAAGTCCGGGTCGTCGTTGAGGCCCAGCTTACGGACGACTCGCTCGGCGACGGAACGGCTCGCGATCACGCGGTTTTGAGTCTCGAAGAACTCACGGCTCGTCCAGTAGCTCCCGCCGGGATCGGCGACATCCTGAATGTCATTGCCGAGGGGTCGCGCTGGGTTCGGGTCGTACTCGATCGTACAGGTAGCCTCGTAGATGGGCGCCTGACGAAGCGTCCAGACAACGACCGCTGCGAGGACCAGGATCGTCGTGCCGACGATCAGCCACTTGTACTCCCCAAAGGTGAGGATGAGCTCTTGGAGGTTCAGTCCCTTCTCCGTCTGGGGCTGCTGCTGGGAAGGAGCGTTCACATAACCTCGGGGCGCTGAGCGTTGACCGTTTGTCTGGTTGGGTCAAGGGAACCCAAGCCTTGGGATTTCCTGACTTTGTTGCCGGGTCACGCCGACTCGTTCACGAGCGCGCGGTCGGTTTTTGGAGTCGGTTGGCAGCGCCGAAAAACTTAGTGTTTTCGCCGGGCGAGCGCGAGGAGCACGAGGAAGGGTAGCCATCCGGAGGGAACGCCCCCGGCGCTGCAGCTACTGCCTCGGTTTTCGCAGCGGCCCTCGTTGCAGAGCTCCGATCGGCAGTCATTAAAGGACACGCATCGCTGGCCGCGGTCGCAGGGGGTGCATGGGCCGCCGCAGTCGATGTCGGATTCGCCTCCGTTTTGGATTCCATCGTCGCATCGGGCGCGGGGTCCGGCGTCGGGGAGGGCTGCGTCGGTGCCCGCATCGGAGGTGCCCGCATCAGTCAGACCCGCATCAGGTCCGACGTCGCGAGGCCCCGTATCTGGAGTGCCAGTAGCTGCGTCCACGGCCGCATCGCTCAGCCCTCCGTCCGGCATGCCCGCGTCGAAGCGCCAAGTGCAGCGAAGGTCGACGCACACGCCGGGTCCGCAGATGGTTCCATCCGCAAGGCCTTCGTCGGGCGGACAGTCGGGCGAGTCGCCGGAGCACTGCTCCTCGTGGTCGCAAACGTCGCGCTGGGCGCGGCAGACAAACCCGGCGGGTTCGAGCTCGTCCGGTGGGCAGTCGGGGTTGCCCGCCTCGCAGAGTTCGGCGAAGTCGCATCCGCCGATTCCTGGCCGACAGATCGTTCCGACGAGCGACGGAATCTGGCACGCATGGCTCGTCCCATCGCAGGTTCCTTCGCTGTGGCACACGCCTTCGGAGGGCCGGCAGACCGTTCCCGCGGTGACTGCGCCACATGCCCCGTCCACGGATCCGGTTTCCGCGCCGAGACAAGAACGGCAATCTGTCGTACTGGAGCCGCAATCCCGGTTGCAGCAGACTCCGTCTGAGCACGCGCCTGTGGCACAGCGGTCGGCGCGTGTGCATGGCGTACCGTTCTCAAGGCAACCTTCGTCGGGCGGACACAGCCCACTTGTTCCTTCACACACCTCGGTGGGGTCGCAGTCTGCGGTGCGTGGCCGGCAAACGATTCCGGCTCTGGCAATGCCGCAGACGCCGTCGGTCTCGGCGCCAGCGTCCACCGAACACGCGAAGCAGTCGTTGGCTTCTTCGCCACATGCCGTGTCGCAGCAGACATCGTCGACGCAGTGGCCACTCGCGCAGACCACGTCACCGCGGCACGCGTGTCCGTTGGGCAGACCACCGGGAGGAACGCACTCGCCGGCAAGGCAGGTTCCGCCCTCGCAGGGCGAACCGTTGGGCTGGGCGATGTCGGGCGGGCAGACGTCCATGTCCCCACAGTTCTCGACGGGGTCACACCCGCCGCGAGATGGCCGGCAGATGTCATGTCGACCGGAAGTGGATGGTTGCCAGAATCGGAGTCGTTCGTTGCCGTACGAAGCGCAGTCTGCAGTGGTCCCGTCGCAGACCCAGTCTGTGCACGTGTCCTCGCCCGCGCGGCAGGTCGTCCCATAGGGCATGTGGGCATCGTCAGGACACTGCGAATCGATCCCGTCGCAGTACTCCTCGACGTCGCAGTTTCCCCAACGCGGACGACAAACCGAACCTGGAACAACCTCGTCACTACCGCACTCGGTTGACGTGCCATCGCATCGCTCCGGGACATCGCACCCGCCAGCGCTCGGGCGGCAAACAGCAGCTGCGCGCACAGGTCCGCAAACGCCGTCTTCGACTGCACCGTTTCGCCTGCTGCACGCGAGGCAGTCGGTCGGATCGCCACCGCCGCACGCGCTGTTGCAGCAAACGCCGTCGACGCAAAACCCGGTGGCGCATTCGCTAGAGGCAGAGCACTCACTCCGGCGGTCGATCCGTCGAAGCTTCAGGCCACCCGATCGGAAGACATTGAGTGCTGTGCCGTCTCCCGCGGATGCGATCGGGCCGAAGCCTCCACCAACCCACTGTCGTTCGGA
>JBCDAA010000555.1:0-5050 GCA_039186435.1 Myxococcota bacterium
CCGCGAGGGGGACGATATCCTCTCTTCGGTCGCGCAGCGGTGGCAGCCGGATCGGAAATACGGCGAGGCGGTGATAGAGGTCCTCGCGAAACTTCCCCTCCTTCATCATCGCGTGGAGGTCTCGGTTCGTCGCCGCAATCCACCGGACGTTGGCGGTTAGGGTCTGCGTTCCTCCGACGCGTTCAAACTTTCGCTCTTGAAGAACGCGCAACAGTTTCGCTTGCAGTTCAGCGCTCAGCTCCCCGATCTCGTCGAGAAAGAAAGTGCCTCCGGACGCGAGTTCGATGCGGCCTGGACGACGAGTGGATGCCCCGGTGAAGGCGCCGCGCTCGTGACCAAAGAGTTCACTCTCCACGAGCTGAGAGACGAGCGCCGCGCAGTTGAGCGCCACGAAGGGTTCGTCGCAGCGGGTGCTCCGGCGATGGATCTCCTGAGCACACACTTCCTTTCCCGTCCCGCTCTCGCCCGTGAGAAGAACCGTCGCGTTCGTACGCGCCACGCGGTTTAGCTCCTGGACGACGGAGTCCATCGCGGGCGCACCAAACGTGAGTGAACGATCGGCACGGGCGCGGTCCGCAACTGCGACGCGGCGATGCGTGCGGCGATGGGCGACCGCTCGATCGACCACGCGTCGGAGGTCGGCCAGTGCGCCGACAGGTTTTTCGAGAAAGTCGAAGGCGCCGGCGCGCATCGCGGACACCGCCATCGCGATGTCCCCGTGAGCGGTGAGCAGGATGACGGGGACCTCCGGAAACTCGCGGCGGATCACCTCGAGGAGCGCAAGACCGTCGAGCTTTGGCATGCGCACGTCCGTGAGCACAACCTCCACCGCTGCTGTGCGAATCGCCGCCAGCGCTTCGACGCCATCACGCGCGCAGCGAACCTGATGCCCCGCGGACGAAAGCGCCTCCGCGACAAACTCGCGAACCCCTTCCTCGTCGTCGACGACCAAGACCTCAGCCACGGGGACCCTCCGCAAACGGCAGCGTGATCACGAAGGATGCGCCGCCCGCCTCTCTCCGTTCCGCCCGAACGCTGCCGCCGTGCGCGTCAACAATCCGTTTTACGATAGCGAGGCCCAGTCCCGTTCCGGAGGTACGAAAGGTTCGAAAGGGCTCGAAGAGCTCGTCGCTTTCGGCCGGAAGTCCCGGACCCTGGTCGGCGACTTCGATGGTGGCCGCGCGCTCCGAGGTCGCGACCACGACCCTCACCCAATCGGGACTGGCGTCGAGGGCGTTGACCACGAGGTTTTGGACCGCTTGCCGCATCCGGCTGGCGTCGACCGACGCGCTCGCGCTCCCATCGACCTGTACGATGTCACCGTAGGGCCGCGCCACCTCCTCACAGAGGCGCCGCAGATCCACACCAGTACGGCGGAGCGCTCCGGTGCGCACGAACTCAAGGAGGTGGCGGGTGAGTTCGTCCAGACGCTGGGCCTCGGCGACGATCCGCTCCGCCTTTTTCAGGGTCGTACCGGTCGCCGTCTCTTCGAGAAGCTGCGCGTGCCCCTTCAGCGACGCCAAGGGGTTTCGTATTTCGTGCGCGAGGACCGCGGCCATTTCTCCGAGAGAGGCGAGGCGTCGCCGATGCTCTGCCTCGCGCAGCGCTTCCTCACGCGAGCGGAGGAGCCGGCGGAGTGCGAACGAGAGAAGCAGCGTGAGGACGGCGGCCACCCCCGAGATGAGAAACCCAGTAAGCGCGTCCCGCTGGAGAGCGACTCCGAGAACGGGCTCAAACTCGAGCGCATGCAGCGCGGGTTCCCGGGGACGGGCTCTCGGAGGGGGTGGCCCGTTGGGTCGCATCGGTGGAGGCCGGCGCCAGGCGAAGACGACCCCGTTCTCTTCCACCGCGCCCTTCCCGCCCGTCGGCGCGACGTTCGTTTGAGACACGCCTGCGGAGAACGTTTCCCCTCGGTGCGTGAGGGAGACGAATCGCAAACCGTTCGCTTGGTTCTGCGTGAGAAATGAGTCCAGGTCCGGCGGCCCGTGAGGTCGATGCAGATAGTGGTGGAGACGATCGAGGAGAGCGTCGGCCTCCGACTCATGCGCGGCTCGTACGGCGCCGCGAACGCTCGACCACGCAACGAGGTGGCTTCCTACAAGGGCGATCGCTGCGACCACCGCAACCCAAGGAAGCAGGTTGGCCGGTTGCGCGCGCGTCACCCCCACAGTCTGCCAAAGGCGCGGCGCCGAATCGACGACTACCCGGCGCACGTCACTCTGCGAGCTCCGTCGTGACCTCGGCCGTGTTCCCGAGCCGCTGTAGAACGCCAAAGAGTACGTCCGAGGGGCTCAGGTCGGCGAGCTCGAGGTCGTCGAAGCTTCGCGCGGGATAGCGCGTGAGGCGGACGACGCGCTCCCCCGGGCCGAAGACCACCGGGAGAAGCGCTCCTTCGCCATGGGGAATCTCGTGCGCGAGGTCCACCGTCTCGCCTTCCGGCGCTCGAAACCAGCCTTCAAGGTGAATCGATGCGCGCGAGAGCACAAAACCGTCGGGCGCGTCCGCGTCGATCGGGGAACTCGCCCAGAAGAGATCGCAATACGCGGCTCCCGACGCCACCGAGGTCCCGGCGATCCAAACGCTCGGTTCGGAGAGACGCTCGACGGCGCCGATCGCCAGGTACGAGCTGTCGCTGTTCCAAACGTGGTCCGCCCGAGCGGTGGCCATCGACCAGAGCGGCGCCGTCGCGGTCTCACAGGGAACGAGCTCGACCCCGTCGACGGCGAGATAGAGCGCGCGCACGCCGACGGTGTAACCGAGGTTGGTCGAAAAGACGTAGGCGTCACCGTCGCGCGTCGCGCCGTCCCAGTTCACCTCGAAGACGAAGCGTAGCGGCTCCCCCGCAGGCACCTCGCCGCCAGCGGACGGCGCGCACATGCTCCCCGCGAGGGCGATCGCAGCCGCGGTGAATCGCCGCACGCTTAGCAGTCATCCGGGCAGTTGTCGGCCGTCTCCGGCCCGCCGCAGACGCCGTCGCCGCAGCACATTTCCGTGAGCCCTCCGCCGCACATCGCCACGCCCATTCCGCCACCCATCATCATTCCCCGGGCGGCCTGCTCCGCGGGCGCACCGCGATAGCAGCCAAGAATGTACGGAAAGCTCATGGTCGTTCGGTGGGCGTAGCCGTCCGCGTCTTCGACGCCGTTGCAGCGATCGAGAAACACCCGGTCGGTGCGATCCGTTGTTCGTTCGGCGTAGCGGTGCGAACACCAGCCGTAGTCGATCAACACGCACTGCTTCGCCGCGACGACGTCGTCTCCGTCGTCCCGAAGCGCCCAGGTGCATCGATAGTCTTCGTCGGCGCAGTCGCTGTTGTCCTCGCAGGCCATCCCCTCAAGATCCAAGGCGCCTTCGCTGGAAACCTCGCTTTCCGCTTCCCAGCTTCCAAGACCTTCATAAACCCACGAGCTGTATGCCCGTCGAACATCGGTGCAGATGCCTGCGTCATCACGCGCCAGGCAGACGCACGGCCCCTTGATCGGGTAGCCATCGAGACTCCATCCGACGATGGGGGACTCTTCTGTACACGCGCCCGTGAGCTCGGCTTCGAGGTTCCAATCCTCTGTCGCCGCGACGTAGCTATTCGCGGGCGCGCCGGATGCGTCGCGGGCAAAGCACGCACCCGCGACAGAGTGGTAGTGCATGTCGCCCCCGGTGTGGCCGCCGCAGAGGTCGAGCGCTCCGAGCGCGTCTGCGGCCGTGTCTGGAAGCGTCGCGGCAGGGTTGCCCCAGGGATCGGGAAAGCCGGCTTCGTTCGGCGCGTTCGCCGACGTTCCGGAAATCAGGAAGGCCGCGGTTCCGAGGCAGGGGATCGCCTGGTAGTCGACACGTCCCCCGGAGAGGTTTTCGAAATAGAGCGTCTCCCCTGTGTTGGCGCAGAGTCCGCTCGGTTCGGTAGGCGTCGCGTTTCCGGGGCTTGCGATGTGCTGTTCGTAGCCGTCGACGCACCCCGTGAAGCCGGCCGCGTCGTCGACGGCGGTTGCCGCGAGGAAGGAGGGCGTACGAGGAACGCGGTACACCACGAGGTTTTCGACCAACTCGTTGGGCGTCGTCTGCACAAAGTCGTAGTGCGGGATCGAATTCGTGGCGACGTACGCGAACTCGTCCGAGCACCGCGCCGCGATGCAGGGCACCATCGCCTCACCGTTGTTGTCGATGGTGACGCCCGTGAGCTGAAAGAGCGACGTTGCGCGCAGCTCCTCTTCGGGGCACGCGGAGAGTTCCCCGACGTCCTCAAGATCGTCCAGGCCGGCCCAAATGTCGCTCGGGCACGCAGGAAAGCTCACGCCTTCTCCGGCATCGAGCATACCGGCGTCTGTCCCTCCATCCGGTTCCGTGCCGTCCGCGGCAGCGTCGGTCACAGGGGCGGAGTCGCCGCACCCGAGAAGTCCCATCACAAGCGTCCAGGTCGCCGCACGTGGTTTCAAGAAAGTCATTGGCAGTCTCATCCTCCTGGCAGGACCAGCTGCAACGGATGTTCCGGTGGCTGGGCGGACGAAACGACGCGACTTTCCGAAAAACCGAACTGCGGATTTCGCAGCCGACTGCGGATTTCGCAGCCGCAGCGGGGGTCTTCGCTACGCAAATCGCTAGCGCTGCGTCTGGCACGCGACGTGAACTCGAGGAGGTCATGCGACTTCTCCTCTCCTTCGTATTCCTCTCCTCCGCCGCCTTCGCACAGCCGCCGGATAGTCCACCACCCGCCGAAGCGGTGCAGGCGTGCGAACAGCAGGCGGAAAACGAGTCATGCGCGTTTGAAGCGCCCCATGGACGTGTGGAGGGAGTCTGCCGCAGGCCCCGAGGGAACGCGCTCATCTGCGTTCCTCACGATCACCGGCCACGCTAGCCAGATCGCGCTTCCTTGGGACTGACCGTACGCCCTCGTTCTCGCGGCGCTGCTCGTCTTGAAACACCGACAGTCTAGATCGCTCTCTGCTTAAACTGACCCCGCGCTCGCTTGTTCTCGCCGCCCCTCGCGGCGTTGCTCGTCTTGAAATACCACTGGTATTCCATCGACTTCCCGTCTTGCGAGGAACGCCGAGCCCGGCGC
>JBCDAA010000556.1:0-5013 GCA_039186435.1 Myxococcota bacterium
CGAACTCTTCCATCGGGTCGCCGCTAAAGCCCTTTCGGGAACCGCTCCGCGACGAACTCTTCGCCGGCTCTTCACCGACCGTCGCGCCGCCAAAGGTTGCACGCAGCACCGGCGCCGAAAGACCGACCGCCTTGAAGGCGTCTTTGATCTTGCCTTCGGTTTCCTGCGCGCACGCGAGCATCAGGTGATTCGTCCCGACCGGCGCGCCGCCTTCCCGCGCCGCTTCGCCTTCCGCGCGACCGAGAAGATCGAGCATGCGCGGCGAGAGGTACGACTTGCCGTCCTTCACCGAAGGAATGCGTCGAAGAATCATCTCCGTCTCGACAAGTAGATCCGTCGGATCCACGCCTGCGCGCGTCAACGCGTCTTCGACGGTCTGACCCCCAAGCAGTTCGTAGAGCAGATGAAGGGGCTCGACTTCGGAATGGTTGCGATCGTCGGCAAGCGTTTGGGCGTCGGCGACGGTTTGCTTGGCAGGCTTGGTGTACGCCTCGAGCCTGAGAGTCAGCGTGCTCATGGGCGGACGAGACTACCAGAAGCGGGCGCCGCGTCCTTCGCGGATTCGCTGGGAGGATCGGTCGCCGCTCCGACCGCGGCTCGGACGCTCGGGGAGCGCATCTTCCAGAGAAAACCGTCGAAGTAGAAGTGCACCATCGACTGGTAGACGGTCCAATAGCCAACCAGCTCGTAGGTCGTGAACCCAAACGCCCTCGGCCGCTGCTCGCCCATGCCAATCCAGCGCCCGTAGTATTTCCAATAGGTAAAAAGCAGCCCGAGGAGAATCGCGCTCACCACGTAGGTGAGAATCGGGAAACGAAGGAAACGCTGAATCAGCGGCCGGTGGGGAAGCGGCTCCCGATAGCGCTGCCGCTGAAAGGCCCAGACGAAGACCATGTATTCGATGGCGTGGCTGATCGCGTAGGCGAGGTAGGCCTTGAGCGGATGGACGAGAAGAAAGGTCGACGCGAGGAGTGTCGTTCCCGTCGCCATCACCAGACGCGGCGCGTTTCGAAATCCGTGGGCGCGCCACTCCCAATAGAGAAAGAGGCCGATGCTCGCAGCGACGAGAAGCACCGCCGGCCAAAACGCGATGGAGGCAACGACGTCGATGCCCTCGAAGAGCGGCCGAAGAAACGACCGGCCTCGCGAGAAGAGACGGTTGATCTCACCCCGATAGGTCGTCCCGAGCACAACGAGGTAGAGCGGCAGCCACGCAAAGATCAAAAGGCGGTCGACCCAGCCGGGAACGCGCTCTGTCTTCGTGGCCTTCGCCGCGTAGAGACGCAGAATCCCGTACTTCTGCATGTAGACGTGCCAGATATTCCAAACGCCGGCGAAGACCGCGACCGCGTTGAAAAGATCGCGCATGCGTGGCGCCTGCGTTTCGGGAACCACCGCCGCAAGGAGGGTGAGCGCGACGACCACTGCCGGGGCGATCCACGCCCGGCGCCGATGCCGAAGAAACGCGATCGCGAGCGACCCCCCGAGAATCGCCCCCCACGCGATCCATGCGGGGCTGCACTCGGTCGCTAGTTGAATCCCCCAGGAAAGGGCGCCGCTGAAAACGATCATTGCAGCGATTCGGTTGCGGGAACGCGAGAGGTCGGCACGGTCCGCACGAAGGATCTGAATCAGGAGAACCACGCCGGCAGCGGCGGCCATCGCGCTCTCCACCGGGACCAGGTACACGCGGCGGATCAGCAGCGGCGTCGCCACAAACGCGGCCAGCATCGCCAGCGGAAAGACGCTGAAGCGCACCGGCTCCCGCCGAAAGACCTCCCGATCGAGGTACACGTAGGGGAAGCCGTAGTGACGGTGAACGTCGGTGAGAGCGAGGACGACGAGGTACCCCACCAGGTAGTCGCGGCGCTGGCTATCCCCAAGAAACGCGACCGGCAAGAGGAAGGGAAGCCAGCTGAACGCGTACGCCAGCGTGTCGATCCACGGGGCGATATGCCAGTGCGCAACCTTCTCCCCCGGCCGGGGGAGAAACCTCGGGATCACCGCACTCACCTCGACCCCCAACTCATTCCAGGAGTGCAACGCGACGGCGGCATGTTGGTGACGAGCGCGAGAGCCCATCTCCACAACAACGTCAGTCGATCCGCCCGAAGCCGCAGCGGCGATGTTTTTGCGATGGGCTCGAGTTCCGCTTGCAGTCTCCCGTCGACTGCGGAATCGTTAGCAGGTGGCGAGTGAGGCGCTCCAAAAACGGCTCCGGCAACTCCGCAAAGGCTACCAGGCCAAACTGCACGAGAAGATCGAAGCGCTCGATGCGTCGCTCCGAAGTGCGATCGGTTCGGGATCACCGGAGGAGTGTGCCGAGCTTTGGGCGGTCGCGCACAACCTCGCCGGAACCGCGGGGTCGTACGGATACCGGAACCTCGCGGAGGTCGTGCACGAGATGGAAGACCTCGTCGCGCCTTTTCGGCAGACGGGTGACCTTCCTCGGCCCGTGTCCGACGGTCTCGTTCTGCTGATCGAAGAAGCACGGCGCCTCGCGGAAGCGTAGGTTCGTGGACGAGGCGAACCTTCGGGAGCGAGGCGCGAAGCGTCATTGGAGGGGACCCGCGGGGATTCACTCCCCGTGGGGGGAGGGCATAGACCTCCCAGAAGAAACAGGCTTTCGCTACTTCTGGACGGCTTTCACGTAGCGCATACGGAGGTCGTAGAGGACCGTCTGAAGAAGACGCTCTTCTTCGCCCGTGAGATTGCCGTGGGTCTTTTCTTCGAGCATCGCGATCAGATCGATCGTCTGCTTGGCCATCGGCAGGTTCGCGGGCGGCGCAGGCTGACCGCCGAAGACCTCCGGCGGCGCGGCGCCAAGATGAACCAGCGCGGTGCTGCTGAGCGAGATGACGAAGGTGTTGAAGTCGATGAAGGGTTCGGGCGCGAGGCTCAGGCGCTCCGCGGCCTCCTCGGCTGCACGCTCGGCCGCCTCGAGATCATCCTTCGAAACGTCCTCGCTCATTGCGCGCCCTTTTCTGCGGCCCACTTGCGGATCTCGGTGCGGAACCACTCGTCGGCTTCGTCGGTCCAGGTCAGCTTCTCGCGAATGTACGCGATCGTGTCCTTTTCGATGTCCGTGTAGACGTTGCCGTCTTTGACCTGCTTGAGAATCGTCGCGGCGTCTTCGAGCGAGATCCGTCCGTCACCCCGACCGGCAACCGCTTTTTCCGCCGCCTCGATGATGCCGGCGTCGTACTTCTTTCCGTCGATCTCTTTGTAGTAGCTCTTGGCTTCAGTCGCTTCAGCGGCCTCGGCGCCTTCCGCGCCTTCCGCCGGCGCGTCCGTGTCCTCGATGGAGATCAACTCGGCGTTGTCTTCCACATCCTTGAGGCCTTCGAGGTGCTTTGCGTACTCCTCGCGGGTGATGTTGCCCTTGGCGATGTTGCGTTGGACGATGCGCTTGTCGACGAGAAGATCGTTGGTGGCCATGACGGCGGAGTATGCGGCAGCGGGTTTTTCTGTCAAATCAGCGCGGTGAGGTGACGCGGCGCGGCACGAAGGGTGCCGTGACGGATTGCCTCTCGACCCCGAAAAGTAGACCATTCGGCGTCCGCCCTTTCGCTCCGACTGGAACTCGCGTTGCCGCTGATCCCGCCGCCCACCGAACTGCTCCGCGAACTCGAGGTACTCGTCCACGCGCAGCACCCACTGCTCCTGGTGGAGACGGTCGAGGAGGACCGCGTTCGCACGCTCCTTTCGTACCTCGCCGATCGCGTGGGTCTGCCGCTCTTTGTCTGGGACCCCGCCATCGGGCTGGAGATGCAGGGACCGGAAGGCGGACGGCCCGCGGGCACCGACAAACCCGCGGCGTGCCTCGCCTTCATCGAGCAGGCGGACCTCGAGGCGATCTTCTTTCTTCCGGACTTTCCGGAGCTCGAAGGCTCGATGCTCACCTCCCGGATCAAGAACATCTACCGGCGTTATTTTCGGCATCGCGGGATGATGGTCGTGACGAGTCCCGGTCTCGACTTGCCGCCGGGCCTCGAGCCGCTCTTCACGCCCTTTGATCTGCCGCCTCCGACACCGGAGGTCTATCACCGCTTCGTTTCGGATCTCCTGAGCGAGATTTCGACCCGGCGTCCGATTCAGGTGGACCTTTCGTCCGGCGATGTCGGGGAGCTCCTTCGGGCACTTCACGGGCTGACGTTCTTTGAGGTCGAAAAGATCATCACGCGCGCGGTCATTGAAGACGGGCGTTTGGATCGCTCCGATCTCGACACCGTGCTCGAAGCGAAGCGGCGCATCATCGAGCGCTCGGGGCTGCTGGAGTATTTTCCGCACTCGGAGCGGATGAACGACATCGCGGGGCTCACGCATTTGAAGAGCTGGCTTCGCAAACGCTACGGGTCCTTTGCCGATCCAGAGCGTGCCAAGAAGTTCGGACTCAGCGCGCCGCGCGGGCTTTTGCTGCTCGGGGTGCAGGGCTGCGGGAAGTCGCTAACGTCCAAGGCCATTGCGGCGGAGTGGCGTCTTCCGCTGATTCGGCTCGATCCGGGCAACCTCTATCAGAAGTTCTTTGGCGAGAGTGAGCGCAACCTCCGGCGTGCGATCCGCATTGCGGAGTCGATGGCGCCGTGCGTGCTTTGGATCGATGAGATCGAAAAAGCCTTCGGCCGAGGGGACAACGACGGAGGCACCTCGAACCGCATCTTCGGCACCTTTCTCAGCTGGCTGCAGGAGAAGAAGGAGAGCGTGTTCGTGATCGCGACCGCGAACGACATCAGCACCCTACCGCCAGAGCTTCTTCGAAAAGGGCGCTTCGACGAGATCTTCTTTGTGGATCTGCCGAGCCGCGAGACCCGCGAGCAGATCTTCAAGGTGCATCTCACGCGGCGTCATCGCGACGCGAGTACGTTTGACTTGGAAGCGCTCGCGAACGCGACCGACGGATTCAGCGGTGCGGAGATCGAGCAGGTCGTCGTGTCGGCGCTCTACAGCGCGTTTGCGGCGGACACCGACATCGACGACGAGGCGCTCCTTCACGAAGCGACGCAGACCCGGCCG
>JBCDAA010000557.1:0-5000 GCA_039186435.1 Myxococcota bacterium
CGCGCTTCGAAACCTCAGCGAAGCGCTCGAAGGCGTGAACCGCACCATTCAAACGAACGAGGCGGTGGTGCAGCGCACCCTCGCGAACGTCGAGCAAGCGACCGCGGAAGGTGGTCCACGGCTTGTTGCTGCCCTCGACAATGTGCAGGCCGCGACGCAGGATATTCGCGAGATCATTCACGAGGGGCGCCCCGATATTCAGCGCGCGACCGCCGAGGTCGACGAGACAGTTTCGTCGATTCGTCAGGCCTCCGAGCGGCTCGAGCAGGTGCTTTCGGACGTCCGGCAGGTCACCCAGCGAACCGCCGCCGGCGAAGGAACCATCGGTCGGCTTACCTCCGACGAGACCCTGATCGACGAGGTTGAAGGCGCCGCCGAAGGCATCAACAACCTGGTCGGCGGTCTCGCGCGACTTCAGACGATCATCGAGCTTCGCAGCGAGTACAACCTGCTCGCCAACTCCTTCAAGACGTACTTCTCGTTGCGCCTCGCGCCCCGGGAAGGGCGCTACTTCCTTATCCAGCTTGTCGACGACCCGCGCGGGTCGGTGAGCACGCGTCAGACCACCGTTCGTCGAAGTCCCGCGCTTCCCGACGAGCCAGGTGAGTTTCAAGAGACCCGCGTCACGCGATCGGACGCGCTCCGCTTTACGATCCAGCTCGCCAAGCGCGTGTCCTTTGCGACCTTCCGCTTCGGCATCATGGAGTCCACGGGCGGCCTCGGTCTCGACCTGCACTTTTTCGACGACCGGCTGGAGATCAACAACGACGTCTTTGCGATCGGCGTGCAGACGTTTCCCCGCCTTCGTTCGCGCTTTCTCTTCTAAATCGTCAACCGACTCTGGGTTGTCGCAGGTGTCGACGATGCCCTCAACGACAGCGCCGACTTCTTTATGGGGCTCCAGGTCCGTTTCAACGACGACGACCTGCGCTCGCTCCTGCCCTTCCTTGGCGGCGCGCTTTCCGGCGCCGGCAACTGACAGCTTTTTCTGGACCCGCGCGTATCTCTGACCATGGCTGAACTGAAGTCCGCCGCGAAAGTCGTTGCCCGCCCCGCCGTCGGGTTCTGGACCGGGTTTATGTACCCGTTCAAGGGGATGAACTTCGTCTACGTTCAGCACCCGAAACTCATCAAGTACTGGATTTTTCCGATCCTGATTACCTTGATCACCTTTTGCGCGGCGACCTGGGGCAGCTGGCACTACTCGGACGCGCTGGTGGATACCTTCTGGGCCACGCCCGAAGGCGACGGGTTTTTCGACGGGGTCGCACGCTTCTTCCACTCCGCGCTGGCGTTCATCTTCTCCATCCTCCTTTGGGGGATTTCGACGATGCTCTTGATACTTCTCACAAGCATCATCGCGGCACCTTTCAACGGCGCGCTCAGCGCGGCGGTCGAGAAGATTGCGACCGGTCGCGGGACGGGGGACGAGGGTCTCGCCGTGCTCGTTCGGGACATCGGCCGGACCATCGTTCTCGAGATCGTCAAACTCGGCCTCTTCCTCCTGGTCATGATTCCGATGTTCATGCTCCAGTGCGCTGCGCCGGGGGTCGGGTCCATCCTCTACACAATTTTCGGCTTTGTCTTCACCGCCTGGTACTGGGGCCTCGACTACGTTGACTGGCCTGCAGAACGTCGCGGCTGGAAGGTGGGGCAGCGCTTCGCCAACGCGCGAAAGCGGTTCATGCCGATGTTTGGCTTTGGGACGGGCGTCTGGCTCTTTCTCTTCGTACCGGTCCTCAACCTGCTCTTCATGCCGGCCGCCGTCGCGGGCGGGACGCTCCTCTTCCTCGACATGGAAGGCCCAGCTCCCGAAACGGAGTGAATCTCCTCCGGCGCGCGTCGTCGAAGCCGATGTTGTCCCTGCCGCATGTTGTCCCCGCGCCTGAGCGGGTGCTACGGTTCGTACGCTGAAAAGCGTGAGATTACGGGGCTTCGCGGAGGAGTGATGACGAGTCGTTGGAAGCGTGTGGTGGCCGGGGTGCTGACGTCGAGCTTTGTGGTCGGGGTCGCGCTGTGGTCGACGGGGGATGCGGACGCACAGCGTCGTCGTCGCCGAGGACGACAGGCGCAGCCGCGGGCCGAGCAAACACCTCACAGTGAGGCGATCGCGCCCGCCCTTGGCGATGTCGAGTGGGGCTGGAGCAAGCGCCAGCTGCTCGGCTACTTCACGAAGAAGCTTCGCGCCGAGTACCAGCCGCGGATCAACAAGGCGCGCGATGCGATGACGGAGGATCGACTTCGCCACGAGCGTGACCAGCGCATCCGCCGGATGCGGGACAGCTACGTCTCGTTCACCGGACAGACCTCCGGCTATGACTCCGGCTTCCTCCGTGACGAGTTCAGCCACAACAACAGCGAGTCCATGGTTCGCGTTCGCAGCGACAACGCGGACGACTACTACTTCTTTATTCGTGGTCGTCTTTGGAAGTGGTACCGCGCGTTTGACTCCTCGGTCTTCCAGGGGGCCGACTGGGCGCAGTTTGGCGAGGCTCTCCAAGGACGTTTCGGGCCGGCACGCGAGCGAACAGGCGCCCTCGTGGAGGGAGGGGACAGCCGTACCTGGCTCGAGTGGCAGGACGACGCAACGCGTGCGCGAGCCATCGACAACAACACCTTCTACGGGTTTTATTGCCTCGTCTTCGAGGACAAGGGGACCCTTTCACGGCTCGGCGAGCTGCGGACGAACGAGCAACGTCGGGGTCGCCGCTCGCACGCTCTCGTGGATGCCGTCACCGGCGATGGAGAGGAAGCGGAAAACCCTGACGCCCATGCGGACATCGTCGACCGGATCACCGGCAACATTCGCAACCGCCAGGACGCGCCCGACAACGACATGAACTGAGCGACGGGGAGCAACGCGATTGCAAATCCGCTCCCCGATCCAGAACGTTCCAGGCTAGACTCGCTCCCAGAGTGGCGGTGCGCTTTCGGCTGAAGTTCCTCCTTCAGGAGTTTGATCTCCGAGGACCGGAAGTAGTGATCGGTCGCAGCCCGGACTGTCAGGTCACCATCGAGGATCCGCTCGTGTCCCGCCGGCACGCTCGCATTCTGATCGACGAAGAGTCGGCGCAGATCGAAGACCTCGGTAGCCGGAACGGAGTGGTCGTCAACGGCGAGAAGGTGGAAGGCGCGCGCCCCTTGAGTGACGGCGACCGCATTCGTCTTGGAACCCAGGAGCTCGTCTTCTACAAAGGCGCCGCGCGATCGAAGCGGGAGGCGCGCACCACAGGCTTCATGACGATCTGCGGCGCGTGCGGGACGCCCTTTCCGGAGCAGTCGCCGCAGTGTCCGCACTGCGGGGCGCCCAAGCGCGACGACGACACCATCACCGGACTGATCGTGGAACCTCGACGCAGCTGGACCTTTCAGCTCTTCGGCGAGGTTATCGAGCGAGCGCTCGACACGGGACGCGCCCCGGAAGCGGAGCGCGTGCTTCGACGTGCCGCCCGTGAGGTTGACGAGCGACTCGCGGCGGGGGAACGCCTCGACCCGGATCAGGTCACGATCATCACCGGTTTCGCCCTTGCGCTTGCGGAGCTTCAGGGAGGCGCGGAGTGGGTGCACTGGGCCCTCAACGTGCACCGTCACCAGATCATGTTTCCGAGTGCGTCCTTCCTCGAGCGGCTCGAGGGCCTCGACTTCGATCGCCTCCCGGATGCCGCTGGATTCGTGGCGGAGTTTGCGCAGTGGGCGGCAGACGCGCACGACACCCTTCGACCGCCGCCGGACACCGAGCGGGTCGACCGCCTCGAGCGCCTCGCCTCGCAGTCGTAGTCCCGGCTCGACCCATCGAGCGAGCGAACCGGCCTACGCCGTGATCACGCGTTCGAGGGCTTCCAAACGCCGCACGTCAAAACGCTGCGCCGGGGTCAGCTCGAGGCCGCGGAGTACCTGCAGATACGCGCGCAGCGGGCGCGGATTGGAAAAGCGCACGCGCCGCACGAGTTCGTGCAGGCGGTCGATGGTGTCACGCGCCATCGGTCGCTCGAGGAGCGCGTGGAGATCAAACACCCACGCGATCCAGCGCGACGCCACCGTCGGTCCTTCGGAGACGCGAAGCGCCAAGGCGATGCCGCGGTCGATGGAATCGTCAGTGGGCGTCTTGCCTTCTTCGGCGCGCATCTTGAGACGATCCAGGGAGGGACCGAGAAGGCGCGATGCTTCCTCGTAGCGTCCGAGCGCGAGCGCCTTCTCGGCGATGGGCGCAAGCAGCGAAAAACTCGACGTCGTTTGCGTCGCTTCGTCTTCGTCGGTCGAGGCGAACGCTGGAAAGCTCTGAATCGTCACCTTGTCGCCGGTGAGCGTCTGCCGGGATTGCTGGAGCGAGGCGCCGCACTGAAGGCAGCGATCCGCGCCAGGATCGCAGAGCGCCCCGCAGGCAAAACAGCGCTCGAACTGCACCGTCTGCGCGGAGGGCATCGACGAGCGTTCGAGGACGACGAGCTCCTGGTTTCCGATCGTGATGCGGTCCAGGTGTTTCAGCTTCACGACGCCGTCTGCGCGCTTGCCGTTGACCGAGATTCCGTTGCGGCTCCCCAAGTCTTCGACGGTGACAGAGCCTTCCGAGACCCGGAGCAGGGCGTGTCGCCGAGAGACGAGGCCGTCATCGAGCGCGAGACTGCAGCTAGAGCTCCGTCCGACGACAAAATCGCCGAGGGGCATCTCCAGATCGGTCGAGCCGTAGCGAAGCCGATATCGCGCCACCGAATCCGAGGGTAGCAGATCTGGGAGTGCGCTTCGCCAGAAGTTCGTGGCTCACGCCTTGGATTTTTAGCGAATTTGAGGCGGCGATCCGCGACAGAACTCGCCGAACCGTCAACACGCGTTGCGCGACGGAGCAAGCGTCATACGGTTTGGATTGCGACCAGGGTCAGAACGCGAAGAGCTCTTCGTTGCTCGCGACTTCACCGAGGCCGGTTTCGACGCGGCCCTGGATCTCGACCGTCTCGTCGACCAGCGCCTTGATCGCACCGATCTCGCGGACGAACTCCGCGAAG
>JBCDAA010000558.1:0-5000 GCA_039186435.1 Myxococcota bacterium
CGTCGGCGATCGCTACCCGCTCGTTTTGGAGGCAGAGAACGCCTACTACGTCGCGGCGCTTCTTCATGCCTACGGCGGCACGCTCCTGACCGACGAAGGGGACTACGCGTTCGAGGGAGACGCCGCCGAGCAGACCGTCGAACAGCTCGCATCGCTCGTTCAAAACGGCCACGTTCCCGAAGAGACCAACGGCGAGCTCGTCAAACGGCTCTTCGTGAGCGGACAGGCGGCGGCCGCCGTGTCCGGGCCGTGGCTCGCTCCCGATCTGCCGGATGATTTCTCGTGGGAGGTGGTGCCGCTCCCTCGCGTCGACGCCGCAAACGCGCCGATGCGGCCCTACGTCACGGTGGAGTCGGCGTTCGTCGCCGCGGGTGCCAACGCTGCCGCCGGGGAGCTCGCACGTTTTCTCGCCGCAGAGGAGAGCGCATTGATTCGCGCGCGGCGCGGTCGACAGGTTGTGACGAACCAGCGCGCCTGGCGTCAGCTGGAAGACGACCACCTTCTCATCACCTTTCGCCAAGCCGCCCGCGAAGGGATCACGATGCCGACGCATCCCCACATGCGGCAGGTCTTTGAGCCCGCGACGCGCGCACTTCGAAAGGTGCTTCGGCGCGGCGAACCCATCGAGGCGGCCCTTCGCGCAGGCGGCGCGACCTTTCGCGACGACACCCGACCGCAGCCGCCCGCCCAGGATCCCACGCTCTTCTTTTTGCTTCTCGGCGTGGTGCTCTTCGGGATCTGCCTGCGCTGGCTCGTGCAGCTTCGGGACCCGCTCGCGCGGCAGGCCATTCGGGATTCCATTCCAGCGTACCGCTATCTCGCCCATGCGTTCGTTGCGGTGATGCTGCTGGTGATCGTGCCGCTTGTAGTCGGTGCGTTCACGTCGTTCTACGCAGGCAACGGACGTGACCTGCACTTTGCGGGAATCGCGAACTACGCCGACATTCTCAGCGCGCGGGGAGGCGACCTTCTCGGCCATCGATCCTTCTACGTGGTGCTGCTCGTCACCGTTCTTTGGACGGTCCTGAACCTCGCGCTCCACGTCGCGATCGGCATCGCGCTCGCGCTCTTGCTCAATCAACAAGGCCTTCGTTTTCGCGGCGGCTACCGCGTTCTGCTCATCCTCCCGTGGGCCGTACCGAACTACGTGACGGCGCTCGCGTGGAAGGGGCTCTTTCACCGCCAGTTCGGAGCCATCAACGCGATTCTCGAAGAGCTCGGCGCCGAGCCGGTGAGCTGGTTTGGCCAGTGGTCCACCGCCTTCGCCGCCAACGTCACCACCAACGTATGGCTCGGCTTTCCCTTCATGATGGTGGTGACCCTCGGCGCGCTCAGCGCGATTCCGAAGGAGCTCTACGAAGCCGCGGAAGTCGATGGAGCCACGCCCTGGCAGCGCTTTCGCCACGTCACGTGGCCGATGGTTCGACCCGTTCTGGCGCCGGCCATCGCCATGGGTTCCGTGTGGACCTTCAATATGTTCAACGTCGTCTTTCTCGTGAGCGGTGGCGAACCGGACGGGACGACGGAGATCCTCGTTTCGGAGGCGTATCGCTGGGCCTTCACGCGAGGCAGCCAGTACGGCTATGCGGCGGCGTACGCCGTGCTGATCTTTGGCGTGCTCTGGGTGGCGACGCGGCTTTTTGGTCGGCGGCTCACGGAGGTGCCCACGTGATGCGGCATGCCCTCACGCACGCCGCGCTCGCCGTTGCGGTGGTATTCGCCCTCTACCCGATCCTCTGGGTGGTTTCGCTCGCGTTCAACGCGGGCGACGTGCCGACGACGGGCGTGATCCCATGGCCAAGCGAGTGGTCCCTCGAGCACGTGGAAGCGGTGGTGCTCCAGCAGAACGACGACGGGACCTATCTTTTCATTCGGCAGCTGATCAACTCGCTGGTTGTTGCCCTCGCAACCTCCGTCGCGGCGATCGCCATCGCCACACCAGCAGCGTATGCGATGAGTCGTTTTCGCTTTGTGGGGCAGCGCGCCACGATGGGGGCGCTGCTTGCGACGCAGATGTTTCCGGGCGTGGCCGCCGCGATCCCGCTCTATCTCATCCTCGACGCCCTCGGGCTGATCGACACGCGAAGCGGGCTCATCCTGGTCTACGCGACGAGCGCAGTGCCCTTCGCGATCTTTCAGATGCGGAGCGCGTTCGATGCGATTCCGGTCGACCTGGAAGAGGCAGCGATGGTGGATGGGGCGAGCCGATTCGGGGCGTTTGTGCGCGTGGTTCTCCCGGCCGCGCGACCCGCGCTCGCCGTGACCTCGCTCTTTGCCTTCATGACCGCGTGGAACGAGTTCATTCTGGCGGCGACCTTTCTCAACCGCGAGGTGAACTTCACGCTACCGGTGGTTCTTCAGCGCTTTGTCGGCGAGTACGACGCGCAGTGGGGCAACTTCGCGGCCGGGGCCATCCTCGTCAGCGTACCGGTGATGCTGCTCTTCTACGTTCTGCAGCGCCATCTTGTCGGTGGTCTCAACGCCGGCGGCGTAAAGGGGTAGCCCGCAAAGGCCGCAACCTGTTCAGGAGCTGCTCGAGCCCTTCTTTGGCCCGTACGCGATCTGCTCGAGTCGGGTGAGGTCCTTCACCTCGATCAAGTCCGGGCTCACCGATAGCGCACCCTGCCGCTCGAGGTATGCAAGCCCTCGCGAAATCTCTTCCCTCACCGTTCCCAGACGTCCGGCGACAGTCTCGGTGGTGAGATCCCGAACCAGGTTCTTCGCGTCCTGACCCTTCGCCTCGCGCATCGCTACGAGCGTGCACAAAAAGCTGGCAAGCCGCGCCGGCACCGTGCGAAGCGAGAGATCGCTCACGAGCTGGAGCGTGCGGTCCGTTCGCTTCGCGCGAAGGTCCACAAGCATTCGGATGATGCGCGGGTGCCGCTCTCCGAGCGTCGAAAGAAAATCATTCGAGATGAGAATCGCACTCGCCGCGCGCATCGCAATCGCGCTCGCGGGATACGCCCCACCGTCAAAGCGAACGCCTTCCACGATCGCTTTGCCAGGACGCGCGAGGTAGATGATCTGTTCTCGCCCGTCTCGCCCACTCTTGGTGAGCTTCACCTCTCCGGTGCGAACGACCCAAAGGCCCTCCGCATCCTGGCCCTCACTAAAGAGCGGCGCTCCCTTGGGGGCCTTTCGAACCTCTGCCGCCTCGGCCAACGCCTGCAGGTCGGGAGCAGGAAGCTCGTTGAGTTTGGTGACGTCCTTAAGAAGCTCGCCGGCAGTCCGGGGCGCAATCGCCATACGGAGAGCGTACCACGGCTAGGATTCGGGTACGTCGAATCCGATCATTTCGATGGGCTTCGGGGCGCCCGCGATCCTTTGGGAGGACGTTTCAAGCCGTACTTCTCCATCTTGTAGATGAGCGCCCGGCGACTGATTCCAAGGCGCTTTGCGGCGTGGGTCTGATTGTGGTTGCAATCGGCGAGAGCCTTGATGATGGCGTCCCGCTCCACGCTGTCGACGTGCTCCCGCAAGCGGCCCTCGTTGTTGCCCCCGGTCGTCGCCAAAAGCATCGGCTCACTCGGCAGGTGCTCCGCGAGGATCTCCCCATCCCGAGCCAAGCGAACCGCGCGTTCGATGGCGTTTCGCAGCTCGAGCACATTCCCGGGCCATGGGTAGCTGCGAAGGCGCGCAAGGGCACCGGGGCTCATCCGAACGGATCCCTTTCGGGATGCGAATCGAGCCGCGAGAGGAATGATGTCTTCGGGTCGATTCCGAAGCGCCGGAATCTCGATCACCCGAGCCGCGAAGATCTCATGAAGACCGCGATCAAACGCGCCGCGTTCCACGAGACCTGCAAGCGCGCGATGGGTCGTCGCGATCAGACGCACGTCCGGCTCCGTCTCAAGCCATCGGAGAACGACCTCTTGGTACTCCGAGCGGAGATCCCCAATCTCGTCAAAGAGCAGGGTCCCACCGGTCGCACGGTTTAGTTCTTCCTCCGTCGGCGACGACGCCAGCGTCGTGCAGCGGATCACCTCGTAGGGCTTTCCTGCACCCCCTGCCCGCTCGTGAAGAAGCCGCGCGAACACCGACTTTCCAGATGCCTTTTCCCCAACAAGAAGAACGGGCGCTTGATCGGCAGCCGCGTCTTCGAGGAGCGACGCAACCTCCACCGTCGCGGGATCGTGCGCCGTGAGATCCACTGCCGCACTCACCGCCGGCTCCGGCGGCGTCTGAATGCCGCCCTTCTCCGTCGCGACCTCCAACGCAGCTCGTGCGGCTTTGAGCAGACGCTCCGGCGAGTCGCCGTGGTCGGGCGCCACCGCGATCCCGACTGAGGCCTCGAGTTCTGCGTGCGCCAACATGCGGGCGATCACCGCGTGGGCGGTCGCAAAGTCTGTGTCCGGAAGCAGAAGCTCCGGCTCGTCCGACGCGTACGTCGCCACCACGTCGCCACCGCGGAGCGTCTCGAGGGCAGCCGCCGCAACACGACCCCCCTCCCCCGTGCGCGAGGACACCATGACGAGCGCAGTCGGTCTTCGACTTCGGTACGCACGGCTCATCTCCTCGTAGAGGCGCTCACGGAACTCGTGATGCGTCAGCGCGCGACGGCCTCCGGCAGTAAGGGGCATCGAGACCCCAACCACCAGCTGGGCCGCGCCTACGGCGATCTCATCTCCAGGCTTGAGCTCCGCCGTTCCCTCGAAGCGCTTCCCCTGCAAAAACACTCCGGAAGAGCGCGATGCGAGGGAAAGCGTCGTGCCGTCCCAGGTCAGCTCAAACGCAGCCTTGGGGGCGCCATCAAGAACGATCTCAACCGCAGGGTCGCTACCCCCACGTTGGATTGCGCCATCGCTCGGAAGTGGGTGAACCCACGTCTCGCCCGCCGACCGAGCCACCACAAAGGCCCGTCGTTCCTCCCCTTCACCACTCATAGCCGCGGGTTATCCGGTCCGGCGAAGAATGGCAACCAGCCTTGTTAGGAGAAAAGAACGACGGCCCACAGCTGGAGGGGGGGGAAGTACCAGCTGTGGGCCATCGAAAGGCCAGTC
>JBCDAA010000559.1:0-4965 GCA_039186435.1 Myxococcota bacterium
CCGGCATCCTCACGGTAGGCGGCATGAACGCCTACGTGAAGCTCTGGCGCAAAGGCGACGAGGGCTGGTCGGCGACGACCCTCTGGACCGAGAACTTCGGCGGTCAGATCAACCGCATGCGCGACGTCGAGATCGCGCCGCTCTTCGGCGACCAGCTTCCGACCCTCGCGATCGCAACCCACGACCAGGGCGTCTTCGCAACGATTCGTTACGGCGCCGATGGCACCTTTCAGGTCACGCAGAGCGAAAAGACCGAGTCGCGTACTTTCGTGCACGAGGTAGAGATCGGCGACCTCAACGGCGACGGAACCGCGGAGGTCTACACGACGCCGAGCGAGCCCAACACGATGAACGGGCAAACCCAGTCCGGTGAGGTGCTGCGCTACATCCCTTCGCAGAGCATGGAAGGCACCGTCGTCGCCAACCTCGGCAACCGCCACGCCAAAGAGATTTGGGTCGGCGACGCGGATGGAGACGGGCGCGACGAGCTCTACGTGAGCGTCGAAGGTCTCACGCGCCGCGAGGAAGGCCGCCTCGAGGTTGTGGAGCCGGTCGAGATTCGCCGCTACGACGCGGACACGCCCCCCGATCAGGGCGTTGTGATCGGGCGCGTCCCCGGCGATCACCTCATGCGCTTCTTGACCGTTGGAGACATCGACGGCGACGGAAAGAACGAGATGATCGCGGCCTCGTTTAGCCGCGGCCTCTGGCTTCTTCGCCCAGGCTCCAACCCGCGCAGCGAGTGGGGGATGGAGAGCATCGACCGCGACTCGGGCGGCTTCGAGCACGCGTCGGTGGTCGCGGATCTCGACGGCGACGGGACCGGCGAACTCTACGTTTCCTCCGACAACGACGGCGAGCTTCGCCGCTACGTGTGGGTCAACGGACGCCCGCGCCGAACGGTCATCCACAGCCGCCCCCAACCGCGGGCCATGATCACCTGGAACCTCATGCAAGCGCCGGCGGCGCTCCTCCGCGGCGAGTAGGCAGACCCGGCGCCGAGGTAGCGCTCGAATCATGAGTCTCGCGATCTCGAGGGGCCCAATTTGCTCGCGACCTTGAGGGGACGCTCTTCACTTTTCTTCCCTTTAACTTCAACACCCCGCTCGGCGGCCCAAATCGCGCAATCTGAATTTGCTCGTGATCTTGAGGGGAGTTCCCTCGGCGAATACCCCAGCGACGCACGTGCCTTGACTACCCCCGCCGAACAGTCCATAACGCCGGCCCTTCTCGCGTAAACAGCCGCGAGAGCCGAGGATCCCATGAAGGCCGACATTCACCCCGCCTACCACCCCGTTGTCTTCCTCGACGACGAGCATGAAATCATCACGCGCTCGACGCTGAGCTCCAGCGAGACCCGCACCATCGACGGTGTGGATCACTTCGTCATTCGCGTGGACATCAGCTCCTACTCGCACCCCTTCTACACCGGCCGCCAGAAGATGGTCGACCGCGAGGGCCGCGTGGAGCGCTTCAAGAAGCGCTACGCCAAGAAGAAGAAGTAAGCGTCTCGATCGCCGACTCAAAGCCCGCCCCTCGGCGGGCTTTTTTCGTGGCTACTCCGCGGCGCGAAGTAAGCGCGCCGCTTCCACCGCGCCGTAGGTCAACACCCCGTCGCAGCCCGCGCGCTTAAACGACATCAGACTCTCCAAAAGCACGCGCTCCCAGTCGAGCCAGCCGCGATCCGCCGCGCCACGATGCATCGCGTACTCACCGCTCACCTGGTAGGCGTAGGTCGGCGCCCCAAAGGTCTCTTTCACTCGCCGCACGATGTCGAGGTAGGGCATCCCCGGCTTCACCATCACCATGTCGGCGCCCTCTTCGAGGTCGAGCGCAACCTCC
Source organism: Myxococcota bacterium (assembly GCA_039186435.1). Classification (GTDB taxonomy): domain Bacteria; phylum Myxococcota_A; class Polyangia; order Polyangiales; family Houyiibacteriaceae; genus JALVDI01. The sequence continues at coordinate 1,843 of JBCDAA010000559.1, forward strand.
CGTAACGCCTCATCCCCATTCGCCGGATCCATCTGATAGGTCCGTTTGTCTCCCTTGCCGAGGTTGCCCGCGGAGCCCACTGCATCCCGAAAGGGCCCGTAGTACGCCGACGCGTACTTCGCCGCGTAGCTCAGCAAGAGAACGTGCCCGTACCCTTCCGCATCGAGGGCATCCCGAATCGCACCGATCCGTCCATCCATCATGTCGCTCGGTGCAATCACGTCGCAGCCCGCCGCCGCCTGGTTGAGCGACTGCTTCACCAACACGTCGACGCTCTCATCGTTGACGACGTACCCGTCTCGCATGAGTCCGTCCTGGCCGTGACTGGTGAAGGGATCGAGCGCGACATCGCAAATCACACCGAGCCCCGGCACCGCCTCTTTGAGCGCCCGCACGGCCCGGCACACCAGGTTGTCCGGGTTGTACGCTTCCTCCGCCTTCTCCGTTTTCAGCGCCGGATCGACCACCGGAAAGAGCGCAAGCGCGGGAATCCCGAGGTCCGACGCTTCCTTGGCCGCGTCCACGAGGAGATCCACGCTCAAGCGCTCGACCCCTGGCATGCTCGGCACCGCTTCCCGCGCGCCCGCGCCTTCACGAACGAAGACAGGCCAAATCAGGTCGTCCACCGACAAACGATGCTCACGTACGAGCCGCCGCGACCAATCAAACCGTCGATTGCGGCGCATACGCCGACGAGGGAAAGCAGACATGCGAGGAGCGTAGTACAGAGCGAGCGAGGCGTGGAGCGGCCTGAACCTCAGGCGCGTATTCCTTGGTCGCCACACACGACGTGCGGACTCCGCGAGCTACACCAGGCGCGCTTCGGCCGCGAGGTGGCGTCCGAGCATATAGACGCCCTGCTGTGCTTCCTTCGCGAACTCAATTTCCAAGGTCGCGAGCTGATCCGGAGTGACTTCGAGGCGGTTCGCGAGCGCATCTCCACGCTCCCCATCTACAACCGCACGGAGCAAGCGAGCGCTATCAACCGAAACCAATCGTGCCCCCACCCAGCGACGCACCACATCCCGGCGTCTGATGGCGCGCTGCTTCGTTTGCCACTCACTCATGCGAACGAACATGGCACAGCTTTTCTCCTTGCCACGCGTTTTGATGTGCACATGGGCCGTGCACGACAGCACATCCTGTATTCTCTTTCGAAATGACACAGCGCGCGAAGGGAACTTGGGTCATCACTGGCGCGGCAAGCGGCTTCGGCCGCGCGTTTGCGCAGCACCTTGCAAATCGAGGAGATCCGCTCGCCTTGTGGGACGTGGATCAACGGGGTCTTGCAGAAACTGCATCGATGCTCCCCACCACTCGGACCCACCAAGTTGTCGTGGATGTCACCGACGTGACATCGGTCCAACGGGCCGCAACGGAAACCCTCGAAGTCCTCGGATCAGTCGCGCACGTGATTCACTCCGCAGGCGTCCTTCGAATCGGCCCCGCCGCAACGATGGATCCGAGCGACTACGAGCTCATGATGCGGGTGAACTTTCTCGGCTCGGTCCACGTCGCCCAATCTCTGCTTCCCCAACTGCGCGACGCCGACGGTCGCGCAACGCTCATGCTCGTCAGCAGCGTGGCCGGTCTTCGCGGCTTTCCGGAACTCGCGGGCTACAGCGCCAGCAAGTTCGCCCTCGTCGGCTTTGCCCAGGCGCTCCGCGACGAGCTTCACGGGACCAACGTCGACCTTCGGGTTCTTTGCCCGCCGCCGGGCGACACGCCCATGGTGCAAAACCTGCCGACCCGTCCTCCGGTCTACAAACTCAGCCGGCTCTTTCAACCAGAGGAGATCGTGCAAACCGCCATGGCGCGCCTCGACAACAGCGAGTGGCTGATGCTCGTCGACCTCGGCAGCAAAGCGCTCTGGCGCGTCGGCAACGTCGCGCCGCGCCTGCTCGATCGAATCATTCGTTTTGCGTCACGGCGGTAGACACCATCGCCCCCGTCCACCACTCGTAGTCGCGCCCCAGCGGATCGCCGGTCGGAAAGAACACCAGGTAGCTCATCGCGTCGTAGGGCAAGAAGCTGGGACGTCCCCCTGCAAGATTTCCGATCTGATGAACCGTGCGCCAGGTACCCGTGTTGAAGTACACCGCCGCGTTTCCGTCGACCGTCCCGAGAGGAACCATCGACGCGAAGTGCGAGTGGCCGTTGACCACGTAGCGTAGGCGCTTTCGACTGCGAAGTTCGTCGATCCCGTAGTTCGCCATCTTCCCGTCGAACCCGTGCTGGAGCACCTTGTAGACCTTGGTGAGCCGCTGATCGCTCCCTTTCGCAACCACGCGTTTCGTCGACAGCTCGAGCAGAAGGCGAAGCTTCTGACCGGTGTCGAAGCCAAAGCGCTTTTGCTCGACGCCCCGCCGCTGCCGCATCCACCTCCGCACAAAAGGTCGCGACAGAAAGTCCTCCACCAGCGCCGTCCACGTCTTTCCGGCTGGCTTCAGCAGTTGCCGGTCAACGATGCCCAGCTGACGCACCCACGCAGGCACCGCGTACACCGGCCGAACATCATCGATGTCGTCGAGAAGCTCCGCGTGGGTCGTCGTCTCCGGAAGCAGCCGCTTCACCATGCGCGGAAAGCGCGTGATCAGCTCGAGCCCGATCGCATCCCCAATGGTCGCCTGGTGCTCCGGCGACATGTTGATCGGATCGCTGTGGTGACCGTGATACGCGAGCACCCCATGCTCTCGAAACTCGATCTCCCGCTCGAACTCCACATCCTCATCGCGCCCCGTGAGCGCATGCCAAATCCGGCGGCGCGCCGCGGGCGCAAACCCAAGAAGTCGGTCGTGATTGCCGAGTAAGTAGGTCACGGAAAGCGCCCCAGACTCGACGCGCGAGCGAATCGCGGCAAAGAAGTCCGCCTCGCGCTCCAGAATTCGCTCGACGACGTTCAGCACGATCTCCGCGATCTCGGCCCCAGGCTCGTGGTACGGCCGAAACGCGCCGTCGAGCCACGTCGGCGACCGTACGAGGTCGAAAAGATCGCCTACGAACACAAGCCTGGCGGGGCGCTTGCCGCGGGAGGCCTGGATTCGTGTCCAAAAGCGCTCGAAGGTGGCGGCTCGGGGGATGGAGCTTCCGTGAAGGGCATCCGTGAGGTGGATATCACTCACG
>JBCDAA010000560.1:0-4963 GCA_039186435.1 Myxococcota bacterium
CTGATGACCCTCGCCAACCTCTACGGTGCCAACGTGCGCAGCTACGGACGGGCCGAAGCGCGTGCCGATCGGGAGGTCTCCGGGCTTCTTCGCGCGAGCTAGAGCGTGATCCAGGACAATCGTAAGGGAGATGGCGCTGGATTGGCGTTCGAGGGCAAGGCGCGACGAGGAGGAAATCCGAGGATTTGCGACGAGGAGCAACGCCGCCATCGGGCGCCAAGACAAGCCAGGTTCTTGCGAGAGTCTTGGATCACGCTCTAAAGCGGCTACTTCGCGTCCGGTCGCTCAACCCCGAGACGCTTGAGTTTGCGGTGCACTGTCGCGCGGTGCACGCCGAGTTCCTTTGCGACCGCCGTGATGTTCCAGCGATGTTCACGGAGGAGGGTGAGCAGCTCGTGATCTTCTTCGTGCCGAAACTGCGTTCGCGACACCGCGCGTTTGCTACGAGTCTCGCCGAGCGAAATCGCCTCCGCCGGGATCGCTTCGCCGCTGCTGTTCATCAGCGCCCGTGCGAGCACATTCTCCAGCTCGCGCACGTTGCCTGGCCAGCGATGCGTCGCGAGCTTTCGTAGCGCGGCGGGTGCGATCCCCGGGGGCGGCTGATCGAGACGCGCGGCGAGTTCGCGCAGCAGATGGCGACAAAGAAGCGGCAGATCCTCAAGACGCTCCCGCAGCGGCGGCACCCGAAGCTTCATTACGCCAAGGCGGTAGTAGAGGTCTTCGCGAAAGCGTCCTTCGTCGACTTCCGTTGAGAGGTTGCGATTGGTGGCTGCGACGATGCGCACGGTTACCGGATGGCTCTCGACGGAGCCAACGGGGCGAACCTCGCGCTCCTGAAGAACGCGGAGCATCTTGACCTGCATCTCGAGGGGCATCTCGCCGATCTCGTCGAGAAAGAGCGTTCCGCCCGCGGCCTGCGTGATGAGCCCTTGGTGATTTCGATCCGCGCCAGTGAACGCGCCGCGAACGTAGCCAAAGAGCTCCGCCTCCAGGAGGGTTGCCGGCAGCGCGCCGCAGTTGATCGCCACGAAGCGCCCGTCGCGCTCGCCGTGCACGTGAATCGCGCGCGCGATCAGCTCCTTTCCGGTCCCGCTTTCGCCTTCGATCAGCACCGGAAAGGGCGCATCGACGACCCGGTCCACGCGTCCGAGGAGCTCCCGCATCGACGAGCCGCGCCCGATGATCTTGTCGTAGCCGAAGCGATGTTCGAGCACTTCCTCGCGGTCGCGGACCTGTTCGGAGAGCGCGACGATCTTCGCGGCCTGCCCGTCCAGAAGCGACTGCACGCGCCGCCGCTCCGCCTCGAGCTCCCGGGTTCGCTGCTGCAGCCGCTCGTGAAGGCGCGCGTTTTCGAGGGAGATCGCCACGTGGCTCGCAAGGGCCAACACCACCTCGAGATCCGCAGGTCCGAAGCGATCCGATTGAAAGCGATTGTCGAGGTAGAGGGCGCCCGCGATCCCGTCCGGCCCGGCGATCGGAACGCACGCGACCGACTTCAGGCGCATGGAGTGAATCGACTGGCCGCTGAGCCGTTCATCGCGGGCGGCGTCGTTGGTGGTGAGCGCTTCGCCGGTTTCGATCACCCGCTGCGCGATCGTGCGGCTGTATTTGACGTGTGCTCGTCCGAGACGCTCCCGGTCGAGGTTGCGCGCGACCGCAACCCGAAGGCGCTCCTTCTCCCAAAGGAGGACCATGCCGCGCTCGGCTCCAGAAACTTCGATGGCGGCGTCCATCGCGATTTCGAGCAGGCGACGCGGCTCGAGGGTGGAACCGAGTCGCCGGTACGCGTCGAGCAAGCGCTCAAGGGTCTGCTCGCGGTCGCTCTCCGGCGTTGGCGCGCGCGTGATTCGTTCCGGGTGCGCCCAAAACGCCGCGCGAAACGCGACGGGCAACCCCTGCGCGATGGTGGCGTAGGTTCCCTGGGCTCTCGCGCGATGCTCGGCGGCAAGCGCGATCTCGCCGCGGGCGTCTAGCGCATCCGCAATCGCCCGGTGAGCGCGAGCGGCGAGGATCGGTCGCTGGGCGCTCTGCGCCAGTTCGAGCGCGCCTTCCAGAACAGCCGGGTCGCCCTTTGCGCTCTGCAGCGTCCAGCGCACGCGCACATCGGCGGCTGCATCGTCTTCAAGGGGTGGCAGGTTCGAGGCCAACCCGAGCTCGCACGCTTCGAGGGCAACCTCGCGCACCTCCCGCTTCGCGCCGAGCGCTTCGAAGAGAGTCGTCGCCCGCGCCAGCTCCCGCGCCGCCGCGGCCTCATCGCTGGTGCGCGCTGCAACCTCGGCTTCGATCGTGGCAAAGGCGGCTTCAAAGAAGCGGAGCGACACTTCCGTCGCGAGCTGCGTGCCGCGCGCTGCGTGCTCCCGCGCTCGCGTAAAGAGCCCAATGTCGACGTAGAGCTTCGCCAGATTGAAGAGGAGGTTGACCTCCATGGAGCGATTGCCGAGCGCCGATGCGAGACGAAACGCCCGGCGATACGCGGCGAGCGCCGGACCCCATTCACCGAGCTGATGACGCGCGCTTCCGAGGTTAAGCGCAGCGTCCGCGATGCGATCGAGAAGCTCGGCTTCCTCCGCAAAGGAGAGCGCTTCCGCAAAGCGCGCCGACGCGGTCGCGAGGTCGCCCTCCCGAAACGCGAGCAGCCCGAGGTAGCTTCGCGAGCGCATGCGGTCGCTCGGTCCGCCCTCCTGGTCGTGAATCGTCGCCGCCTCTTCGAGGGCCTCTTTCGCCGCCGCGCGATCCCCCAGGTAGAGATCGGCCACGCCGCAAACGTCCAAGAGAAGCGCCCGCAGGCTCGGCGGTGGCGAACCTTCGAGACCCGAGCGGGCGGCGCTTCGGGCACTCTGCATGTCGCTCGCCTTCATGGCCGCCCGCGCTTCTTCGTTCGCCGCGCGCGCTCGGGTGAGCCCGGTTTGGGCGAGACCCCGCGCAACCCACGCGTGCCGCTTTGCCGCGCGGTAGCGACCACTTCGGGAACACGCCGACGCGAGCTCGACATGCACTTGGGCGCGCGCCTCGCCACGCCGCTGACGAAGCGCGGCCCAAAGAAGCGAGCGCGCCCGCCGCGGCTGTCCCGCGAGCGCGGTGATCTTCGCCCGCGCGAACACGGCTTCGTCCCTCGAGAGTCGCGCGGCGGCGGCGAGGTAGCGCGCGGGCTGCCCCGCCCAATACGCTTCGTCGTCCTCGAGCGCTTGCGCCGCGTTCGGCGCGCCCAAACACGCGAGATGAAACACCCGCGCGGCGCCGCGACTCGCTTCGAGCTCGGCCTCGTGAACGGCGCGAACCACCTCCGTGGGAAGCTGGGCTTCGATCGTTCGTGCGAGGCCTGGGCGCGCGAGGCGAAGGCGACCGTTTTCAAGGCGCGCCCAGCCCGAGGTGGTGAGCGCATTCGGCGCTGCGATCGGCAGCGCTGCGCCACTCTGTTCCCGAATCGCGAGAAGGGCGAGGAGCCGGTCGTGACCCTCCGGGAGCGAAACCTCGGCGTGGAGGTTCGGAAGCGCTGCATCGAGGGGCGTTCCTTCGCGAAGCTGGGCGGCGACCACCGCGAGCGTCGCCACGTGCCCGCCGGTCGCGTGATGTGCGCGTTGCGCACTGGTGTCGTCGCAATCGAGGAGCGCTCCCACCTCGGCTGGCGTCAGCGGGTCGAGGGACAACGCGTGCGCGCCCGTTGGCGGCGACGCCTCGGTCGCAACCACCAAGAGGACGGGCTGCTGCGTCAACGCCCGCGCGACCTGTACCGCGAAATCGACGTCATGCGCCGCGAGATCGTCCACGGTGACGACCGCGGCTTCGTCGATTTCCTCCAACGCCCGAAGAAGCCCTTCCGGTCCGCGAACCCCAAGCCAACGCTCGAGGGCGCTTTGAAGATCCCCGCGTCCCTCCACGGTCCGGTAGCGTCGCTGCGCCCGGTGACGAATGGCGTCGAGGAGACGCGTTCGTCCCGAACCTCGTGGACCGTGCAGCCAAAGGAGTGACGTCTCGCCAAGCTCCCGGAGAAGCGCCTCCGCCTCCGTCAGCTGACGCGCGCGACCGATCATCGCCGCGCTTGGACGCCCCCGTCCCGCGACTCGCGCTTCGCCGAGTGCTTCGAGCACCTCACCTGCGTCTTGGGGACGCTCCGCGGGATCCTCCGCACACAGTCGCGCAACGACCGGCGTGAGCTCTGGCGGAAGATCGCGACCGCGCAGCAGAACCCCGAGCGAGTACAGATCCGCGCGACCATCGCAGCGGCGCCCCGCGAGGAGCTCCGGCGCGATCGCCCCTGGCGTGCCCGAGACCGGCGCGTTTCCGAAGGGCGCAACGCAGCCGAAGTCGATCAGCACCGCGCCCACCGGCGACACCATCACGTTGGACGCTTTGAGATCACCGTGCCGAAGCCCAAGCTGATGCAGCGTGTCCAGCGCGCGAAGGATGTCGACAATCCACGCGCGCTCCTGCTGCCAGGGCTCGCGCGCCTCTTCCAGCGTCGTTCCCCGCTGAAGCTCAGAGACGTAGTAGGCGCCAACGCGGTCCTCCTCGCGGCCGAACCCGAAGGCCACAATCGGCAACACATGCGGGTGTGCCAGACGCGCCAGCACCGCGAACTCTTGGGAAAGAACCTCCACCGGAAGGTCCGACGCGAGCACCTTGACCACCACCTCACGTCCATCGAGGGCGTCGGTCGCGAGCCAGGCCTCGCCTCCGCCTCCTTTGCCGAGGGAGGATCGAAGCGTGAAGCGGTCGTGGAGAACCAAGCCTCGCACGTCAGACCGTAGCACGGGCGACTCTGCACACGACAGGTTGCGACACTATGCGACATATTGGGCTCACAAAAACTCCAGAATTCCAAAGTAGGTTGGTGGCAGGGATCGTGCGACAGTCGGGTGCTGTGCAAGGTTGGCTCCGCTCTTTGGCCCTGGCATTCGCCGTCGCCTGCTCGGTGAGCCCTCAGCCCACACCCCCGGCGCTCGATGAAAACACCGTCGTCGGC
>JBCDAA010000561.1:0-4941 GCA_039186435.1 Myxococcota bacterium
GAGCGCAAAAGCGGGTGCGCAAATTCCGTTCACGCGGTTTTTCCTGAATCTCGAGGGTGCCGCTCTTCCGACAGCTCACCGTCAAACCCCTGTTTTTACTAAGCCAACCTCGCCGAACGCAATTTAGCGTGCGCTTCTCCCCCAAATGGGGGTGACGCGCTTCCGAATCCGGTTCATGCTCCGCCCGCGTTGGAAGAATCTAGCGGCGATTTTCCGCTCCTTGGGGCGCTCCCCGTGGGCGTCTTCACCATTGATCCAGAAGGGAAGTGCACCTTTGCCAACACCTTCTGGGAGGAGTTTCTCGGACGTCCGCTGGCCGACCTCCTCGGCTACGGATATCTGAGCTCGTTCCATCCTGAGGATCGCGCCGACCTCGAGAATCGCTGGCACCTCATCGTGAGTTCCGGCAACTACCGCGTGGAACACCGCTTCGTGACTGCGGACGGAACGGTTCGGTGGGTTCGCATTGAGGGGCGGGGGCTTCGGGACGCGAGCGGCGAACTTCTCGGATTCATCGGCGCGCTCACCGACATTGAAAACGAGAAACGCGCCGCCCGCCTGGAGTCCAAGCTACAGCATGCGCAAAAGATGGAAGCGCTCGGCACCCTCGCGGGCGGTGTTGCCCACGACTTCAACAACCTCCTCGCCGCAATCCTGACCAGCCTCCAAATCGCCCTCGCGAAAGGAAAGCACGAGCCGCCAATTTCCGAGGCGCTGCGAATCGCCATGAGCGCCGCCGAACAAGCCGCCGAGCTCGCGCGCCAGCTCCTCACGCTCAGCCGCGGACAAGAGCCTGATTTTTCGCCGACGGATTTCAACGCGGTGATCGAGCAGGCGGTCGCCTTGGTGCGACGCAGCCTTCTTCCCGGCCAGTCGGTAGGCGTCGAGCTCGATCGCGCCATCGGCGTCGTCGAAGTGGATCCCACGCAGCTTTCCCAAGCGGTCGTCAACCTCATCATCAACGCGCGCGACGCGATGCGAAGTCCGGGGTGCATTTCCGTTTCCACCACCCGCCGAACCACCGAGGAAGGCGAGGTGCTCGTCCTGGAGGTGCGCGATGAAGGCGTCGGTATTCCGTCCGAATCGTTGGAGCGCCTTTTTGAACCCTTCTTTACGACCAAGGCCGACAAAGGAACGGGCCTTGGACTCGCGATGGTCAACGCCCTCGCGGTGAGTCACGGGGGCTGGGTCGAAGTCGAGAGCATCGTCGACGAAGGCAGCACCTTCTCGGTGGTGCTCCCCTTGATTCCCGTGCGACCGAGCCAGATCGACGTCGTCCTCTCTCCCCAGGAAACCCGACGCGTCATGATCGTCCAGCCGAACGACGAGCTCCGCCTTCAAGGTCGCCTCGCCCTCGAGTCCGCCGGCTATCAGGTCGCTGTGGTGAGCGGACCCGACGAAGCGCTCGCCCGCTATCGCGAAGAAGACGTTTCGGTCTTCTTGGCGCGCCTCACGGCAGGTGCCCGCGAGCTTCTTGGGCGCCTTCGTGAAGAGGGGGCGACCACGCCCGTGATCCTCGCCGCAGCACCCGCGGATCTTCTCGCGGCTGGGCGACTTCGCGCGGTTGGGTTTGCCGGTGTGGTCCCGCTGCCCATCGATCCCTTAATCCTCGCGCGCGTCGTTCGAAGCGCTCTGCCCTAGACCTACGCCGCACGAGAGACCGAAGATGCCGCGAGCGCCGAAGCCGCCGCGAGACCCATCATGGTGAGTCGAACTCGCCCAGCGTCGACGAGCCCTTTGCGGTCGAGCTGCACAAGGGCGTCAGCGACCTCGGTCGCGGAGGCATGGAGGGCGAACACCAGGTCCCCGACCGTGGTGCGGGCACCCTCGCGCCGTCGAAGAACCTCAAGAATGCCGAAACGAAGTGCGTGATTCATGCCCCGACTCTACCCACTACTGCTCACACGTCCAGTTTCGTGCAAACAGTACTGAACGACTGATTAGACTCTAATTTTGCGGGTAAATTTCGGGGTTTCCGGCGAGGTCCCACATTGAAAGGCGAGGGCCGGCTCTGGCATTCTCGTTGGGTGGCGGATCCCCAGCGGGTGCTTGGTATCGATCTCGGGACCACCAACTCCGTGGTCGCAGTCGCGGACGGAGGGCAGTCGCGGGTCCTCGCGAATGAGATCGGTGATCGACTCATCCCATCGGTCGTGTCGTTCAAGCCCGACGGTACGATTTTGGTCGGGGAGGAAGCTCGTGAGCGACGCCTTCTCGACGCGCGCAACACCGTCTATTCGATCAAGCGTCTGATCGGACGTCCCTACCGCTCGCCCGAGGTGAAGCGCGCGCAGTCGCGATTTGCGTTTGAGCTCGTCGAGAGCGCGAACGGTGGCTCGGTCGTCAAGATTCGCTCCGAGACATACACGCTCACCGAGATCAGCGCGTTTGTGTTGCGCGAAATTCGGCGCGTCGCGGAATCGAACCTCGGGCACTCGGTCGAGCGGGCGGTCATCACCGTGCCCGCGAACTTCAACGAGCTTCAGCGAAGCGCCACCAAGGCAGCGGGTCGGGTCGCCGGCCTCGAGGTGGAACGCATCATCAACGAACCGACCGCCGCAGCGCTCGCGTACGGCTACGGCAAACATCGACCGGAGCGCGTGGCCGTCTTCGACCTGGGTGGCGGCACCTTCGACCTTACGATCTTGGAGCTGGAAGACGACGTCTTCGAAGTTCTCTCTACCGCAGGCGATAGCTTTCTCGGCGGTGACGATCTCGACCTCGCCGTCGCGGAGGTCATGTGTGAGGCGTGCCTCGCGCAGCACCACTGGGACCCTCGACAAGACCAGCAGGCGTTTGAGCGTCTCCGCGCTGCGGGCGAGTGGGTGAAGTGCCAGCTCTCGAGCGAACCAGAGGTCGAAGTCACGATCGAGGAGCTGAGTTACGGCGCGGGCGGCGCGGCCCTCGACCTTGAGTTTAAGCTCGACAAGAAGGGGTTTGAGGACGCGGTCCGGCCGCTCCTGGGTCGCGCGTTCGACGTCTGTCAGCAGGCGCTGAAGGAAGCGGCGATGAAGCCGCACGAAGTCGACAATGTCGTCCTGGTCGGCGGGTCGACCCGCGTTCCTCTCGTGCGCCAAATGGTGCAGCAGTATTTCCGCAAGGACCCCCGTACGGAGATCGACCCGGATCTCGTGGTGGCGCAGGGCGCCGCGATTCACGGTTATGCGCTCTCGGGGATGCCGCGAAAGAAGAAGGTCGCGCCGAAGGCGGATGCGTCCCTGGGCCGGATGACCCTCAAGAAGATCTCGGCGGCCGATCTTGCGAAGCTCAAGTCGGAGCGCGAAAAGCGCAAGGCCGAGCTTCCGAAGCAGCCGGCATTCGCGCCGAACGCGCAGGTTGAAGCGCCGCCGCCTCCGCCGAGACCTGCGCGGCCGACGCCGCCGCCGCCGCCGATGCCCGGCCTTCCGCCGGTAAAGGCGCGTTCCCCGCTCGATCTCGATGATCCGCTTGCGGGACTTCCCGCGGCGCTTGGCGGTCTCGGAGATCTCGACGAACCGACCGGCGTCAAAGCGCCGGCGATTCCGCCTCCTCTCCCGCCCCCCGTTCCGCCTCCGCGCGCGGCCGGCGCAAAGCCTCCACCGGTGCCCTTACCCCCCGTTGCACCGCCCTCGCCTCCGTCTTCCCCGCAGGATCTCCCGACGATCGATCTCGGCGAACCAAGCGGACCGCGCATCTCGGAGATCATGCGCGAAGCCGCGGTGAGCGAACCTCCCTCGGCCGCGCAGCCAGTTCTGTCCATGCCCGATCGGCCGGCGCCGCTCCTGATGGACGTCACGCCCCACTCCCTCGGCATCGAAACCGCGGGCGGCTATTGCCAGCATCTGATTCGCCGAAACGCGCCCATTCCCACCGAGCAAGCGCGTGTCTTTTCCACTGCGTCGGATGGCCAGGACTCCGTCGTCGTCCGGATCTGCCAAGGCGAAGAGCGCGCCTACGCCGAAAACCAGGCGCTCGGGGAGATCGAACTCCGCGGTCTGCGCTCAGCACCTCGGGGCTCGGTGCGAATCGATGTCACCTTCATTCTCGACGCCAGCGGTGTGCTCGCCGTCAAAGCCGTCGACGCCGACACCGGACAAGCCCAGAGCATTCAAATCAACCTTAAGGGTGGCGCCGACGACGCAGCGATCGAAGAGATGCGAGCGCGCCAGCAGCGGCTGATGCAGTGAGCGACCTCGACGCGATCGACTACTACGCGCTTCTCGGCATCCCGGACGAAGCACCGATTCCGGCCATCAAACGAGCGTTCCGCAAGTTTGCACGCAAATACCATCCGGATCGTTTTGCTGGCGCACCGGCCGACAAAGTCGCGCGCGCGGAGGCGATCTACCGCCGCGGCAGCGAGGCGTTTCAAGTGCTCACCGACCCGCGAACCCGTCAGGCCTACGACCTCGCGCTGCGCCAGGGAAAGCTACGCCTGACCGGCGAAGAACAAGCGAAAGCCGCGGCGCCCGAAGTCGAAACGCCCAAGAAGAAGGCGTCGCCGATCAAGTCTCCGCAGGCGCTCACGTACTTCAAAAAAGGAATCGCGGCGGCGCATCAGGGCGACTGGAAAGCGAGCTGGCGCTTCCTGAAGATGGCGATGGACGCCGAGCCGAACAACGACTTCATCGAACAGCGTTTCTACCAGGTCGACCGGCGCCTTCGCGGAGGGTAGGACTGCCTCATGGACGTTCGTAAGGTCTTGGTCACGACCGACTTCTCCGATGCGGGCAACGCGGCGCTGCGCGTCGGCCACGATCTCGCCAAGCGCTACGAAGCGCACCTAACTCTCCTCTACGTTCAGGAGGGCAAACGCTCGATCGCGGACGGAGTACTCCCGCACACGAGCCACGGCAAAGCGATCGACCGGAGCGCCACCCTGCAAAACCACCTCGAGATGGTCGCCGAGCAGCTGCAGGCGGAGGCCGACGAATACGCCGTGCTGACCGATACGAGTCCGAC
>JBCDAA010000562.1:0-4932 GCA_039186435.1 Myxococcota bacterium
AACGCGCGCCGGTTTCTTCACGCCGCGGTAGGGCATCTCCGATTTCATGTAGGCCTGCATCGGCCTCGCATCTTTTGCGACCCCCGCGTCTTCGAGCGCACTGCGAATCGATGAGACGAGCTTTCGTTTCACGGCCATGGCAGAGAGCCTACCGCTGTCCATCGTCACGTGGCAGTCCCTCCCGCGCGCGGTAGGGTCCGCGTATGGAGGCGGTGCTCGAAGCGGTCGACGTGACGAAGGTCTACCGCATGGGTGAGGTCGACGTGCACGCGTTGCGGGGCGTCACATTGCGTCTTCACGCCGGTGAAATGCTCGTGCTGGTTGGCGCGTCCGGAAGTGGCAAGAGCACCCTTCTCAACATTCTCGGTGGTCTCGACACGCCGACGTCCGGCACGGTGCGCTATCGCGACACCGACCTGACCCGCGCGAGCGACGCCGCCCTGACGCGCTACCGCCGCGAACACGTCGGCTTCGTCTTTCAGTTCTACAACCTGATTCCAAGCCTCACCGCCGAAGAAAACATCGCGCTCGTGACCGAGCTCGTCGACAACCCGATGAAGCCGCGCGAGGCCCTTGAGCTCGTGGGTCTGAAAGAGCGCGCCGATCACTTCCCCTCGCAGCTTTCGGGCGGCGAGCAGCAGCGCGTCGCGATCGCGCGGGCCGTCGCCAAACGTCCGGACGTCCTGCTCTGTGACGAGCCGACCGGCGCCCTCGATTTTCGAACGGGCATCCGCGTACTCGAGGTGATCGCGCGGGTTAACCGCGATCTCGGCACGACTTCCGCGATCATCACGCACAACGCGCCGGTTGGGCAGATGGCCCAGCGCGTGGTCACCCTTGGCGACGGAGCCATCGCCGAAGAACGCGTCAACGAAACGCCCATCGAGCCTTCGGAGCTCCGGTGGTAAGCGCCCTCAATCGCAAACTGCTTCGGGAACTCTCGCAGCTTCGCGGGCAGCTCATCACGATCGCGCTCGTCGTCGCGAGCGGCGTCGCGGCGTTCATCACCACCCGGAGCACGCTGACCTCCCTTCACGACGCGCGCGCTCGTTTCTACACCTCGAGTCGCTTTGCGGACGTGTTTGCGCATCTGCGCCGCGCGCCGGAAGCCGCCAAAGGACGCATCGAAGCGATCGACGGCGTCTCGGTGGTCGACACTCGCATCGTCGGCACCGGTGCGATGCCGATGCCCTCCATGACGGAGCCCGCGCGCGCAACGGTGGTGTCGCTTCCTCTGCAGCTCAACACGCTTCACCTGCGAAGCGGACGCATGCCCGAGCCTTCCCGCGACGACGAGGTCGTCGTCAGCGACGCGTTCGCGGACGCGCACAACCTCTCCCCGGGCGATAGCGTTCCGCTTGTTCTCGGCGGCATTCGGCGTGAGCTCCGCGTCGTGGGCGTCGGCCTTTCGCCCGAGTACGTCATGGTGCTCAACCCGGCGGACTTCGCGATGGACGCGCGCAAGGCCGCAGTGCTCTTCATGAACCGAGAGTCCGTCGCGGCGGCCCTCGACCTCGAAGGAAGCTTCAACGACGTCGCCCTTCGCATCACCCCGGGCGTCGACTCACTGGCGATCGTCGATCGCGTCGATGCGGTCCTCGAACCCTACGGCGGACTCGGCGCGGTCGAACGCGACCGGCAAACCTCGCACTACTTTCTCGAACAGGAACTCGCGCAGCTCGGCGCGATGTCCTCGCAGGTGCCGCCGCTCTTTCTCTTTGTCGCGGCGTTTCTTCTTCACGTCGTGCTCTCGCGCTTGGTGCAGCTTCAGCGCACGCAGATCGCCGCGCTCAAGGCTCTCGGGTACAGCAACCGGAGCATTGGGCTGCACTATTTTGGCCTGGCGACCGTCATCGTCGTGATCGGCGCCTCCCTTGGCGTGGGCCTCGGCGCGTGGCTTGGCGACGGCTTCGTCAGCCTCTACGAGGAGTTCTTTCGCTTTCCGGATCTGCAGTCGCGGATCGATCCACGCACCGCGCTCACCGCCGTCTTGGTCAGCACTCTCGCCGGCGTTGCCGGCACGCTCACGAGCGTTCGCGGCATTCTCGCCCTTCCCCCGGCGGAAGCGATGCGACCTCCAGCGCCCGAACGCTATCGGCGCGGTGTCCTCGATATGCGCTGGCTTCAACGGCTGATCGGTCCGTCCGCGCGCATGGTCCTCCGCGAGATTCAGCGCCGCCCGCTCCGCGTTCTTTTCAGCGCCACCGGCATCGCCGTCGCCGTCGGCATCCTCGTGGTCGCGCGCTTTTGGGGCGACGCGATCAACTACATGATGGACGTGCAGATGCACGAGTCCCAGCGCTGGGACGTGCAGGTTGGCTTTGCGGAGCCAAGGCCTCGAACCGCGCTTCGCACCTTTGGCCATCTTCCAGGCGTATCGCGGGTCGACGGTCTGCGAACGGTCCCGGTGCGGTTTCGCAACGGTGCGAGGTCGCGCACCTCCGCACTGATCGGCTACGCGGACAGCCCGAGCCTGCAGCGCGTTCTCGAGGAAGACCGCGCCGTGGCGATTCCCGACGAGGGCGTCCTCCTCACGCGCTACCTCGGTGAGCTTCTGGATGTCGGTCCCGGCGACACGCTTCGTGCAGAGGTCCTCGAAGGCAATCGGCGAACGATCGAGCTTCCCGTTGCGGGTCTCGTCGACGAGCCTTTTGGTCTTCAGGGCCACATGCAAAGCCGCACCCTGCACCGGGCGCTCGGCGAGGAAGACTCCATGTCGTCCGCGCTTTTGCGGGTGGACCCCGAGTTCGCGGAGGCCCTCGATCAGGAGCTCGCCCGTCTTCCCGATGTGGTCAGCGTCGCGCACAAAGACCGCATCATCACGCAGTTTCGGGAGCAGTCGGGCCGCAACATCGGCGTGTTCTCGCTGATCATGACGCTCTTCGCCGCGACGATCGCGATCGGCGTGGTCTACAACAACGCGCGCGTTTCCCTCAGTGCTCGCAGCCGCGATCTTGCGAGCCTTCGCGTGCTCGGGTTTACGCGCGCGGAGATCGCCGGTGTCCTCCTCGGCGAACTCGCGGTCCAAGTCTTTCTCGCGCTCCCGATCGGCTTGATCTTTGGGCGCGCGCTCGCCGTCGCGATGGCCACCAGCGCCGCCGACCCGGAGCAGTTTCGTTTTCCTGTGCTGATCTCAAGCCAGACCTACGCGTTCGCCACGCTGATCACCTTGGCGAGCGCTGTCTTCAGCGCCTGGCTCGTTCGACGCCGCGTCTACGGTCTCGACTTGATCGGCGTCCTGAAGACCCGCGAGTAACCGAAAGGCAGATTTCGATGGCCAAAGCGAACCGCATTCTTCGACGTTCCCTAGGGGCTGGATTTGCCCTCGGCGTGGTTGCGCTCATCGTGGTTTCGCTCCTGCCGAAACCGGTGCCAGTCGATCTTGCGACGGCCGCACGGGGCTCCCTCGAAGTCACCATCGATGAGGACGGCCGCACGCGCGTCAAAGATCGCTACGTGGTCTCGGCACCGATCACCGGAACCCTTGGGCGACTCGAGCTTCGGCCGGGCGACACGATCGAGGAGGGCGACATACTCCTGCGGATCGCGCCGCTGACGCCGCAGCTCATGGACGCGCGAACGCGAGCCCAAGGAGAAGCGCGCGTCGCAGCATCGCTCGCCGCCCAGCGTCAGGCGCGCGCTTCGGTCGCTCGCGCACAGGCTGCCCTCGACCTTGCCGAACGAGATCTCGAACGCCAGCGCGGCCTCGTCGAAAGCGGCGGCGTTTCTCAGCAGGTCTTCGATCGCGCCCGCTTTGAGCATCGCGCGCGGCGGGAAGAGCTGACGAGTGCGCGCTTTGGCGTTCAAGTGGCCGACTACGAGCTCCGCATGGCGCGCGCGGCCGTGGGGCAAACCGATCGGGACGGGGAGGACGGCATGGAGGTTCCCGCGCCGGTCAACGGACAGATCCTGCGCGTGATCCTCGAGAGCGAAGGCGTCGTACAAGCCGGCACGCCGCTGGTCGAAGTCGGCGATCCTGCGGCGCTCGAAATCGCCGTCGATGTGCTCACGGCGGACGCGGTGAACGTCGTCCCTGGCGCGCACGTCACCCTCGAGCGATGGGGCGGGGACAAAGCGCTCGAAGGCCACGTCCAGCGGGTGGAACCGAGCGCATTTACCAAAGTCTCGGCGCTCGGCGTGGAGGAGCAGCGCGTCAATGTGGTCATCGACATCGACAGCGAACGACGGCAGTGGGAGGCACTCGGAGACGGATACCGCGTCGAATCGCGCATTCGCGTCTGGCGCGAAGAGGACGCGCTGCACGTTCCGGCGAGCGCACTCTTTCGGCACGGCGAGGGCTGGGCGGTGTACCGCGCAGACGAGGGACTGGCGCATCTGACTCCCGTGGAAGTCGGGCGACGCAACGGATTTGAAGCGCAGATACTGGATGGGGTTGAAGAAGGGGAGCGCGTCGTCGTCCATCCCAGTGACCGAGTCACCGATCAGGTGTCGATTCGCGAACGGTAACGACGCGAGGGGGTCACCCCAGTCTTGCCCATGCCCCTGCCCAAATCAGCCAGACACCCGCCGCACCAAGTCTTGCCCATGCCCGTGCCCGTGCCCGTGCCCTTGCCCGAATCAGCCAGACACCCGCCGCAGAACTCCATCGGCAAGGGCACGGCGACGGGCACGGGCAAGATTTGCTGGCTCCACAACCAATCATTGCCCAAATCAGCCAGACACCCGCCGCGGAACTCCGTCCGGCAAGGGCACGGGCAAGATGGCTGGCGCTATTTCGGCCCGGTATGACCTGCTGCCCCAAAATTCGAGCGCAGACACGCTCCCTGCGTAACGTCGCTGGGGCCGAGGAGTAGGTAGGGCATGCGGATCGTTCTCAGCGTCCTGTTGCTCGCAATCTCGGCCCTTGCCGTGGCGCAGGGCGCCGGCCCCTTTAATCGAAACGGAGGATCCGCGGCCATCGGCGGCTACGAC
>JBCDAA010000563.1:0-4930 GCA_039186435.1 Myxococcota bacterium
CTCCTTTAGTTCTTCGAAGCGATCCTCCGCCTCGGCCAGCTCTTCTTCACTGACGAGCGGCTGCGCGTAGATGATCGCGATGGCGCCACCGACGATCGCGACGAGGATGAGGAGCGCCCAGCGCCACCGTTTGCGCGTGGGTCGACTCACCCCGACGGTTCTTCAACGACCGGCGCATCGGAAGAGGGCGGTGGCGCTGGCGCGGTGAGAAGACGCCAGGCAAAAAATCCGAGGACGCCCAGCACGATCGCGGCGCCGACAAAGACCACCGTTGCTTGCTTCCGCTTTTGCGCGCGGAGCGCCGCCCCGACAAAGTCGTCGAGTTCGGCGCTATTCGCCGCACTCGCGAGCGGGTCGACCTTTCGCACCTCAAGAGGCGTTCGATCGAGCTTCGGCCCAGCGGCCTTCTTTTCGCTGAAATACCCCCCGAGATACGACGCCATCTGGCGCGGCCGCACCTCTTCACCCTCCCGCCGAAGCCACGTCTCAAGCGCGCGCGCAAAGGCGTCTCCGCTTGGAATTCGCTTTGCGAGGTCGCGTTCGACCGCCATGCGACAGAGTTCGTCGAGGGAATCGGGAATATCCAGCCGAAGCGAGCTCGGCGCCGGCGGGGCGTCTTCGAAGAGGATCGCGGCGACGGTTCCCGCTTCGCTCGCTCGCACGAAGGGATTGGTCCCCGTGAGCGCTTCGTAGAGTGTCGCCCCAAGCGAGAAGAGATCCGCCCGGCCGTCGACCTCCTCGCCGCGATACTGCTCCGGCGACATGTAGGGCGTCTTGCCTTTGAGGACGCCATCTTGCGTCTTCTGGGTTTGCGAACGCGCCTTTGCGATGCCGAAATCGAGAAGCTTCACGTGGCCGTCGTAGCCGATCATGATGTTCTCGGGCGTCACGTCGCGGTGCACGATCGCCAAAGGGTTGCCCTCGTCGTCGGTCATCGTGTGCGCGTGATGGAGCGCTGCAGCGATGTCCGCGACGACCCGAACCACCAGGGGAATAGGGAGCGTTCCCGCCCGATCGAGGAGCTCGCGCAAGCTGACGCCAGCGACGAACTCCATCGCCAGGTAGTAGGTGCCGCGCTCCTCGCCGAACTCATAGACCGCGCAGATATTCGGATGGCGAAGACGCATGGAAAGCGTCGCCTCGTGCACGAAGCTCTCCACGTACACCGCGTCCTCGGCGGCGTGCGGGAGGATGCGCTTGACGACGAGGGGTCGCCACGCCTGCCGGGGTCCGTCTTCGCGCGCGAGAAAGATCTCGGCCATACCGCCCTTTGCGAGGCGACCGAGAACTTGATAGCGGCCGATCGTTCCGATCGCCGGGAGGTCACGCAGGCGCGACACAGCGCTCCATTATCACGTTCCTGAAGCGAGGAGTAAATTGCGTTTCGCAATCAGCTGCGGCGGATTTCTGCTGTGTGCCCAACTTGAGCGCAGCGTATTCCTGGCTTTGCTCATCAAGCTCAGGCGCGGGTATCTGCGATTGTGCAGCGCTGCGCGATGTCCGCTACGCGACATCCCCTACGCGATGTCTGGCGAGGGCAGATCCGATTCGCCCATGAGGTACTCGTCGATCGCCCGCGCGGCGCCGCGCCCTTCGGCGATCGCCCACACGACGAGCGACTGACCGCGGCGGCAGTCTCCGGCGGCGAAGACGCCCTCCTTGGAGGATGCGTAGCGCGCCAGATCCGCGCGCACGTTGCTGCGTTCATCGCGCTCGAGGTCGCCGAGGGCCGGGTCCTCAGGGCCGACAAAGCCCATGGCGAGAAAGACCAGGTCCGCCTCGAAGGTCTCTTCCGAGCCGGGAACCTCTTCCATGACGCGGCGCCCATCGGCGACGGTCCAGCGCACCCGGATGGTTTCGACGCCCGTCACGCGTCCGCCTTCGCCGACAAAGCGCTTGCTGAGCACCCCGAACTCGCGGGGGTCGCTGCCAAAGGTCGCCGCCGCTTCGGCGTGGCCGTAGTCGACGCGAAAGATCCGCGGCCACTCGGGCCAAGGGTTGTCCTCTGCGCGCGCGTCCGGCGGTCGCGCCATGAGCTCGAAGTTGACGAGGCTGCTGCACCCCTGACGAAGGGCGGTGCCGATGCAGTCGGTGCCCGTGTCGCCGCCGCCGATGACGATGACGCGCTTGCCCTTGGCGTCGATCCGCTGATCGGTGGGATTGCCGAGGAGCGACCGCGTGCTCTCGGTGAGGTACTCCATCGCAAAGTGCACGCCTTCGAGGTCGCGCCCCTCAATCGGGAGATCACGCGGCCGGGTGGCGCCGACGGCGAGAAGCACCGCGTCGAACTCCTCACGCAGGTCCTCGAGGGTGCGGTCCTTTCCAATCTCGACGCCCGTGACGAAGCGGACTCCTTCGCGGCGCATCTGCTCGAGGCGGCGCTCCACGATCTGCTTGTCGAGCTTCATGTTGGGAATGCCGTAGGTCAGCAGACCGCCGATGCGATCTTCGCGCTCGAAGACGGTGACCTGATGGCCGACGCGGCGAAGCTGTTGCGCGGCGGTCAAGCCGGCGGGACCGGAGCCGACGACGGCGACCTGCTTGTTGGTTTCATGATCTGGAACAACCGCGTCGATCCAGCCTTCGCTAAAACCCCGGTCGACGATCGCCTGCTCGAGGTTCTTGATCGTGACGGCCGGCTCGGAGATTCCCAGCACGCACGCGCCTTCGCAGGGCGCCGGGCAAACGCGGCCCGTGAACTCGGGAAAGTTGTTCGTGCGATGAAGTCGGTCGAGCGCTTCGCGCCAGCGTCCGCGGTAGACGAGGTCGTTCCACTCGGGAATGAGGTTGTCGACGGGGCAGCCGGTTTCCGACTGGCAAAAAGGAACGCCGCAGTCCATGCAGCGCGCGGCCTGGTCCGTGAGATGTGACTCGGGAACGCGCTCGATGAACTCGTCGAAGGTCTTGAGCCGCACGAGAGGATCGGCGTAGGGGACGACCTCCCGCGGGAGCTCTTTGAATCCGGTGGGCTTGCCCACTACGCGATCTCCTTGCCGGCCAGGCGCGCCGCTTCTTCGCTCTGGCGCCGTTTCTGCTCTTCTTCGGCGAGCACCCGCGCGTATTCGTTGGGCATGACGCGCACGAACTGCTGAATCGCAAAATCCCAGGTCTCGAGCACGCGCTTGGCGAGCTCGCTGCCGGTGTAATCAAGGTGTCGCTGCACCATCCGGCGCACCTCGTGACGCTCGTGGGCGAGGGCAACCTTGCCGAGGCTGACCATGTCGCCGTTGCAGCGTTCCGGAAAGCGCCCCGAGACGTCCCATACGTAGGCGATGCCGCCGCTCATCCCCGCTGCGAAGTTGCGCCCCGTGCTTCCGAGGACGACCACCCGGCCGCCCGTCATGTACTCGCAGGCGTGATCGCCGACGCCTTCGACCACGGCCAGGGCGCCGCTGTTGCGCACGCAGAAACGTTCCGCCGCGCGTCCGCGAAAATACGCTTCGCCGGAGGTGGCGCCGTAGAGGGCCACGTTGCCGACGATGACGTTTTCGCTGGCGACGAAGGTCGCTTTGCGATCGGGGTACACGATGACCTTGCCGCCGCTGAGACCCTTGGCGACCGCGTCGTTGGCGTCGCCTTCGAGTTCCAGGGTGACGCCGGGCGCGAGCCACGCGCCAAAGCTCTGGCCGGCGGTTCCGCGAAAACGAAAATGCACGGTGTCGTCCGGCAGCGGCTCGCTCTCCGCGCGGGCCTTGGCGATCTCGTGGGAGAGCATCGTGCCGACGGTGCGGTGCGTGTTGAGGATCGGCATGGCGGCCGTCACGCTCACACCCTCTTCCACCGCCGGTCGCGCGAGCTCGATGAGGCGATTGTCGAGGGCCTTTTCGAGGCCGTGGTCCTGCTTGCTGACGCAGTAGACCGCCGCGCCAGGACGGTCGGCGGGCTGAAGAAGCGGCGCCAGGTCGAGGCCCTGCGCCTTCCAGTGGTGGATCGCGTCGTTCGTCTCGAGCACTTCCACCCGGCCGATCATCTCGTTCAGCGTGGTGAACCCGAGCTGCGCCATGAGACGGCGCGCGTGCTCGGCGACCATGAAGAGGTAGTTCACGACGTACTCGGGCTTGCCGCGAAACTTCGCGCGGAGTTCTGGGTCCTGCGTCGCGATACCGACCGGGCAGGTGTTGAGGTGGCACTTCCGCATCATGATGCAGCCGAGGCCGATCAGCGGCGCCGTGGAAAAGCCGAACTCTTCGGCGCCCAGAAGCGCGGCGATCACCACGTCGCGACCCGTCTTGAGGCCGCCGTCCGTTTGCAGCACCACGCGGCCGCGGAGGTCGTTCAGCACGAGCGTTTGATGCGCCTCGGCGAGACCGAGCTCCCAGGGAAGCCCGGCGTGTTTGACGCTCGTGATGGGCGACGCGCCCGTGCCGCCGTCGTGACCGCTGATGAGGATGTGCTCCGCGTGCGCTTTGGCGACGCCCGCGGCGATCGTGCCGACGCCGACTTCGCTGACGAGCTTCACGGAGATGCGCGCGGAGGGGTTCGCGTTCTTCAGATCGTGGATCAGCTGCGAGAGATCCTCGATGGAGTAGATGTCGTGGTGGGGCGGCGGCGAGATCAGACCCACGCCGGGCGTCGAGTGCCGAATGCGCGCGATCACGTCGTCGACTTTGCGGCCGGGGAGCTCCCCCCCTTCGCCGGGCTTGGCGCCCTGGGCCATCTTGATCTGCAGCTCGTCGGCCGCCGAAAGGTAGTGAATGGTGACGCCAAAGCGTCCAGAGGCGATCTGCTTGATGCGACTTCGCCGCGGGTTTGGCGCCCCGTCCGAAAGCGGCAGATAGCGCGCGGGATCTTCGCCGCCTTCGCCGGTGTTCGACTTGCCGCCCAGCTCGTTCATCGCGACGGCGAGCGTTTCGTGCGCCTCTTTGGAGATGGAGCCAAAGCTCATCGCCCCAGTGACAAAGCGCTTCACGATGGCGCTGGCCGGTTCGAC
>JBCDAA010000564.1:0-4924 GCA_039186435.1 Myxococcota bacterium
CCGGGCATCTGCACGATCGAGAGAAGGGCGTCGAGGCCCTTCAAACTTGTCGCCTCGATCGGAACGCCGAGCACCGGAACGAGCGTCTTCGCCGCGAGCATGCCCGGAAGGTGCGCTGCGCCTCCAGCGCCGGCGATGATCGCGCGCAGACCGCGCTCGCTCGCCGACTCCGCGAAGGAGAAAAGCCAATCCGGCGTCCGGTGCGCGGACACCACGAGCATCTCAAAGGGGACGCCAAGCTCGCGCAGAATCGCGGCGCCATGCTCCATCGTCGGACGGTCCGACGTGCTTCCCATCACGATGGCGACAAGCGGCGAGGCCGTTTCCGTACCCACGCTCCCGCTCTACCCCAGGCGCCCGGAGCCCCGCAAGCAAGCCCGTGTGCATGCCCAGCACGGTGGAAAGGGCGGAGTCCACGAATCGACTGACGGGATTTTGGAGATGTGCTCTAGTTCGCTCCTCATGACCGACGACGCCTCCAAGACGCTCTTCACCCAAGCCGCAAAACGAATTCCAGGCGGGGTGAATTCTCCCGTTCGCGCTTTTGGGCCGGTCGGCGGCGATCCGGTCTTTATTCGGTCGGCGCACGGCCCCTACCTCGAGGGGGCGGACGGCCGGGAGTACGTCGACTACGTCGGCTCCTGGGGCCCGATGATCTTGGGTCACGCGGAACCTTCGGTGGTCTCGGCCATTCAGGAAGCCGCCGCGAAGGGATCGAGCTACGGCGCCCCGACCGAGGGCGAGGTGCGGATGGCCGAAGAGATTCACGCCGCCTACCCGCACATGGAGATGAGCCGTCTCGTCTCGTCGGGAACGGAAGCGACCATGGGCGCACTTCGCCTCGCGCGCGGCTACACCGGTCGCGACGTCATCGTGAAGTGCGAAGGCGGCTATCACGGCGGCGCGGACTACCTGCTCGTCAAAGCGGGAAGCGGTCTGGCGACCCTCGGCGAGCCGAGCAGTGCCGGCGTTCCTCCGGCGATCGCATCGACGACGGCGCTGATGCCCTACAACGATCTCGCGGCAGCGAAGGAGCTCTTCGCGGCGCGAGGCAGTGAGATCGCCGCGGTGATCATCGAGCCGGTCGCCGGGAACATGGGCTGCGTTCCGCCTGCCGAGGGATGGCTTGCCGGGCTGAAAGAGCTCTGCACCGCCCACGGCGCGCTCCTGATCTTCGACGAGGTGATGACCGGCTTTCGCGTGGCCTACGGCGGGGCGACCGAGCGCTACGGCGTGACCCCCGACCTTACGTGCCTCGGCAAGGTCGTCGGCGGAGGGCTTCCCGTTGGCGCGTACGGCGGTCCCGAAGCGATCATGAGTCGCGTCTCGCCCCTCGGGCCGGTCTATCAAGCGGGCACCCTGAGCGGAAATCCCCTCGCGGTCGCTGCCGGTCGGGCGACGCTCGCAGCGCTTCGTCAGGAAGGAACCTACGATCGGCTTGAGGCGATCTCGGCGGAACTTGAGGCCCTGATTCGTACGGCCGGCAAGGAAGCGGGCGCGTCCTTCGAGGTGCAGCGGGTCGGCGCCATGCTCACGTGCTTTTTCCGGTCGGGCGCGGTCTCCCGCTGGGAGGACGCCGACGGATGCGATCGCGAGGCGTTCGCGCGATGGCACGGCGCACTCCTGAAAGAAGGGGTGTACTGGCCGCCGAGTCAGTTCGAGGCTGCATTCCCTTCCCTCGCCCACGATGCTGAGGCCCTCGCGCGAACTCAGAAGGCGATGGGGCCGGCGTTCCGAGCGGCCCTCGGATGAGATTCACGAGTTAATTCAATGGCGTAGGGGAGCGTCGCGCGACCCGCTCTCCCGTGGGTTGGGGACGCCCTCTTCCGAACTCCCACCCAGTCTTGACCGCACCTTTCCGACTGCTATAAAGCCGCTCCCGAAACGAGAGATTCATGGCCAATCACGCCAGCGCCAAGAAGCGCATCCGACAGACCCTCAAGCGCACCGCGCGCAACAAGCACATCCGCGCTACCGTCCGTGGCAGCGTGAAGAAGGTGCGCGTCGCCATCGACACCGGTGACAAGCGCACCGCGACGGCGCTTCTCTCCGAAGCGGTTCGCCGCATCGACATGGCCGTTTCGAAGGGCGTGTACCACCGCAAGACCGGTTCCCGGTACATCAGCCGTCTCTCGACGCAGGTCGCCTCGCTCGAGGCCTAGTGCATGTGACGCTCGACGTAGGGCGGGCATCGTAGCGCGGCTTCCCCGTCGAGGGTGGGAACCGTCCCGGCGAACGTGATGGTTGCGGGGTTTCCAGCAATCTCGAAGCCCCCATTCACGCGCGCGACGGGCCCGGCCGTGCATGGATCCGCGAGATGAAGTTGCGGTTGATGCGCTTCGTCGAGGTAGAGGAGGTGCACTGCGGTGTAGCGTTCACCAAAGCGCGCTTCGTTTGCATTGAGCACGAGTAGGCTTCGGTCTGCGAACTCGATGGGACCGACGATTTGGATTCCGCGAAATGTGAAATAGTTGGCCCAGTTCCAGGTGCGCAAACAGGTCGTGCCTCGATGCGAGACGGCAACGAGCACAGCCGTCATCAACGAGGAGCCCTGCGGACCGGAGCCGTCGCTCCAACGAACAGTGCGTAGCTCGATGCGTTCGCGATGGGTGTCGCGCGCGAGTTCGTAGTCGCCGAGCGAATCGACCCGATATCCAGAACGGTCCGATCTCGACGCGAGGGCGACTTCGCACGGACTGGCTTCCTCGCCGAAATACGATTCGATCCCCCGATCAGGGGGCTCGTTCAGGCAGCCCGTAAGCGCGAGCGCGCTGATCCAAATCAGGCTCGGTCGACCCTTGGCCATCCAGCAACCTAGTCCCTTGCCCTCAGCCAAATCGGTCGGCGTACGGTTCGGCTTTGGAGGTCAGAAGGTGATCGGCGATCGCAGTGCCCCACCGCGCGATGGAGTCCATCGTTCAGACCAGCGATCGGCGCGGTCTCTGAACCCGCGTGGGCTTCGGCGCCTTGCCGCAGAGCGCGAGCACCGCGTGATGGAGTGCGACGTCGCCGGGGACGCGGCTTCCCTTCAACATGAGATCGGTGTCCGCGAGGATGTCGAAGGCACGCGTCAGCTCCTGAAGCGAAAAGCGCCGAGCGGCTTCCTTCATGGCGTTCGCTTTGAACGGCGGAACGCCCGCTTCGCGCGCAGCGTCCCCGGCGCTGATTCCGCGCGCTAGCGCATCGCGCATCTTGGCGACCATGCGGATCTGCCGCGCGACCATCGCGAGGATGCGAAGGGGAGGTTCCCGATCCGCGAGGAGAGACTGCGCCGCTGCGCTCGCCTTGGCCGCGTCTCGCATCGAGACCGCATCGACCAGCGCCCAGATCGTGTCCGCGCGAACTCGGGTGACGCAAGCCTCCACGGCCGCTTCGTCGATGCGCTGCCCCGCGCCGACAAAGAGGGAGAGCCGCTCGATCGCGTCGTCGATCGCGCTGAGATCGTCCCCGAGCGCGTCGAGGAGTGCCGCCGCCGCGTT
Source organism: Myxococcota bacterium (assembly GCA_039186435.1). Lineage (GTDB taxonomy): Bacteria > Myxococcota_A > Polyangia > Polyangiales > Houyiibacteriaceae > JALVDI01. The sequence goes on from JBCDAA010000564.1 coordinate 3,480, forward strand.
GGGTGCGAGGGTATGGCCGCGCGCCTCCGCTTCGCTCACCGCAAAGTCACGAAGGGCCGCACCTTTCATCGCGTTCGCGTCGAAGCGCGCCTTGTGCTTCTTTGCGGCTTTCCCGAGTTTGGTATTTCCCGCGACCTTGTGGGCCGTCATCACCAGCACCGTCGAGGGGTTCGGCGCTGCGAGATAGGCGGCCAGAGCTGCCTGGCAGTCGCTGCTGCTCTGGTCGACGTGGCGAATCAGGAGGAAGCGCCGGTCCGCCATCATCGGCAGTGTTTGGGCCGCGGCGACCACCTTTCCGCCGTCGAGGCTCTTCGCGCCGTGAAAGACATCTTCGTTGAAGCCAGGAACACCGCGATCGCCGATCGCCGCGGCACGGAGGAGGCGCGTCGCGCGTTCGACGAGAAAGGTCTCGCTGCCGACAAGCAGATAAGCCGCTCGGAGTTTCCCCGAGCGGCCGTCCGCGATGGCTTGTTCCACCTTCATGAGGAGGAGACTAGCGCAGGATCAGGTCTCGTTGTCGCCGAAGGAGACCTCACCCGTTCGGCGAACTTCCTCGCCGACGAGCTCAAAGCGCTGACGTCCGACTTCCTGACGGCGGACGACCACGACCATCTCCATGCGCGTATTCGGCTTGAAGTGTGGTCGCTCGAGGCGCACTCGCTGGACGAAGGTCTTCTCTTGGCGGTTGTTGACGAAGGTGCTCATGGGCGGGCCGATGAAGCGACGGCCGCCCCCTTCCAGGTCGTAAAACAGAATCTGAAACTCGAGATCGCCGGGAGGGCGATTAAACGAGGTCACCATGTTGGCGCGCCACTGGCGCTCCGGAATCGGCTGGTCGGTGGTCTCCCGAAGTCGGCGGGCCCGATGGCGTCGCGCGAAGCCGATCAGACCGCGCTCGGTGAGGTTTCGCGGGATCCTTGCCTGGGTCAGATAGACCTGTGCCCGGAGGCGCTGCGCTTCGGCGGCACTCTCGAGGACAACGCCGCCGGCGAGAATCGCGAGTCCGGCTGCGCCGGCGACCATGAGCTTCGAAACCTTCTTCACTGCATCCACCTTCTGCGCGTCCACCATCCGCGCCTCGTTTTGAGCGGCCCAACGTATCAGAGGCCGCACGTTCGGTCAGCCCTGGCGAGGAGCTGACGCCCAGTTCCCATCTCGCGCGCTCGAGCTCGCGCGGACTTTCGCTGCCCCGACTCATTGGACGGACTTTGCCCGGGCTTTCCCGTCACGGGCCCTTCGACGAGGCACTCAGGGCGCGCATTCACTCCTTGCCAGAATCTCGAAATCGCCTTGGTTTTTCCGCGAAAACGCCGCCGAAAACTTGGCTCGCCGGGGCCACGTCGGTACCAGAAGAAAGTCGCGCAGGCGATCCAGGAGGCAATGGGCGAATGGAGCGGGTGTCGAGTGGGGTCAAGAGCATTGCGGCGCGCTTGGCCTGCGCCGCG
>JBCDAA010000565.1:0-4896 GCA_039186435.1 Myxococcota bacterium
GCGACACCTTCCCCCACTCCTCCTTTTGCGCGCGCGATCCGCTGGAGCAACAGCGTCAGCGAACGCCCCAGCAGCGCACGCGATCGGCCCCGACTTCGCGCCTGCTGCGCCACCCGTTCGGCGGCCTCCGCGCGCGCTCGCTCCCGCGCCGAATGACCAAAGCGAGGAAGCCGATCGAGCGCGTCCAGGAGCGTCTCGTCGTCGTGGCCGATGGGAAGTGGCGTGACGTCGATGCCGAGGGGACGATGGTCTGCAAGATCGGCGCGCGTCGCGTACCAGACCTTGCGCGTGGCCTCCGAGAGCTTCTGTGGCGGGACGAGGTCGCCATGCTCCGTTTCAATCCGGGTGCGCAGCTTCATCAGACGGTCGTGAATCCGGCGGCGCGTTCGTGGCGAGCGTGGCGCAGCGAGATCCGCGTAGCGCTCGTCCGGAAGCGCACCGACCACCGCTTCGAGTGCTTCCAGTCCCCGCCGGGTGATCTCGCGGCAGCGATCCAAGAGAAGAAGCGCTTCCGCAACAAGCCGATGGCGTTGGCGCACCGCATCCAACAGGGCGTCCGCGGCGAGCCGCGAGAGTCGATCCCGATCCAGGCGCGTCATGCGCGCGTCGAGGCCGCGTTCAAAGCGCAGCGCGTCCGCCAAAATCGGTGCGGCGTCGACGAGCAGTCGGCCTACCTCCGCGCTCGCGAGCGCGAAGGGCGCGGGCTCCGGCCTCCCGAGTTTCGCCGGCTCGCCGCCGCGTCGACGATAGGGCCGCGCGTACACGCGTCGCACTGCGGGCTCTACGGCGGGCGCCTCCACGCCGAGCCCCCGGTCGAGCGCATCGATCGCGAGCGGCGCGACGGTTCCTTCGTCGGCTGCAACCAGCGCAAGGCGGCTCCAGCGCCCGAGCATGAACGTCGGATGCAGGGGAAGTTCGCGAACCGTCAGCACCATCGGACGGCCGCGATCCTGAACGCACCAGGTGATCTCCACCGGCACGCCGAGAACGAGCTGCACGCGGTCGACGAGATCGGCGACCGCTTCCGCCGAAAAGACGTCGAGGTCTTCACCGGGCTGGGACACGCGCGTCGAGCGACGGTCCACGCGCCAGAACGCGTCGGGCGCGGCGTCGCTCCACACGTGAACTTCGTCAGGGTCGCCTCGGTCGCGGTCTACGGATGCGGCACCGCCGCTCGGCGACTCGTCGACGCCCACGATCCGAAGCTGACGCACCGGACCACCGCGTTGCGCCGCCGGGGACTGCAGCACTTCGAGGAGCGCGTCCAGGCGCGCTTCCGCGTCACCGGTCGCGCGATCGATCGCGTCGAACGCGTCCGCCGCCGCACGGCTCGGAAACACCGGAAGAAAACGAATCGAAGAGCCGTCCCTTCGCGCCGCCTCCAGGGCGCTTCGAAGCCGCGCCGTGTCCGCTGGCAGATCGACGAGGTACCCGCCCGCAACCGGGACGTTTGCCTCGAGAAGCCGACGAAGATCGAACGCTTCCTCTGCCGCGCTCGCCTGCAACGCGTCGACAGTGAGGGGCCGAGGAGCTCCGCCGTCCAACCCTACACTCGCTCCACGACGACAGCGACCGCTTCACCGCCACCGATGCAGAGCGTCGCCAAACCGCGTTTGGCGTCGCGTTCCTGGAGCGCCGTGAGCAGCGTGACGAGAATGCGCGCACCCGAGCAGCCGATCGGGTGACCGAGGGAGATCGCGCCACCGAGAACGTTGATTCGCTCGTGGGGAATCTTGTTCTTCGCCATCGCAGCCATCGCGACCACCGCAAACGCCTCGTTCACCTCGAAGACGTCGATGTCCGACACCTGGAGGTTGAGCTTCCCGAGGGTTTTGTCGATGGCGCCCACCGGCGCGGTCGTAAACCACTTCGGTTCCTGGGCGTGACCGCCGTAGCCGACGATGCGCGCAAGCGGCGTTAGCCCGTGCTGCTTTACCGCCTCGCCGCTTGCCAAGATGAGGGCCGCGCCCCCGTCGTTGATCTTCGACGCGTTCGCGGCGGTCACCGTGCCTTCTTTGCCGAAGGCGGCCCGAAGCTTCGGCATCTTTTCGAAGTTCGCGCGCCCCGGCTCGTCGTCCTCTTCGACGACGGTGTCGGCCTTGCGTCCCTTGACGGTGACGGCGGTGATCTCCTTCGCAAGGATCCCCGCTTCTTGCGCGGCGATGGCACGCCGGTAGGACTCTTCGGCGTACTTGTCTTGCGCCTCCCGGGTGAACCCAAACTCGCGCGCACAGAGATCGCCACAGGTGCCCATGTGCACGTCGTCGTAGGGATCCCAAAGCCCGTCGAGGATCATCGAGTCCTGGACCTGGCCGTGACCCATGCGGTAGCCGCCGCGGGCTTTCGGAAGCAGGTAGGGCGCGCCCGACATCGATTCCATCCCGCCGGCGATCACGACCTCCGCGTCGCTCAGAAGGATGCTCTTCGTTCCAAAGATCACGCTTTGGAGGCCGGAGCCACAGACCTTGCCGACGGTCGTCGCCGGGACGGAGTCAGGAACCCCGGCATGTCGGGCCGCCTGCCGCGCCGGCGCTTGTCCCGCGCCGGCTGTGAGCACGTTGCCCAAGTAGGTCTCGTCAACCTGCTCCCCTTTGACGCCGGCGCGCTCGAGGGCGGCTTGGATGGCCACACTTCCGAGGGCCGTCGCCGAGACGGATGCGAGAGAGCCTTGAAAGCTCCCGATCGGGGTGCGCGCTGAACCGACGATGAAGACTTCCCGCGCCATGGCGGCCTCGCTTTCCACGGAAAAAGGGGGGACGAAGGATCTGTCAGACCGCTCGCTCTGGTGTCAACCACTTGGGCGTGACTCAACGCAGGACTACGAACGAGGCCCCGTGCTACAGACCGCGTGCTACCGGCTCGCGGGAAGCGAGGAACCCGTCGGCGGCTGCACCGAAGAATCGTCTTTGGCGCGTCGCTTCGACGTCATCCTTACCGCCGAGAAAGTTGCACTGGTGCCGTGGGACGAGCCGGCTCCCTGCCATCGGATCACCCCTTCGATGCGATTCAATCACTCATTCGGACTCGCGGAGCGGGAGCGGGTTGCCCTCCCGCCAGACCCACAGCGTCCAAGGGAACCTTGAACAGTGGAGAACGTGGGAATCGCCGAACTCGTCGCCGACCCGTGCACCACGGCGGGCAAGTGCCGACATGGGAGGCAGGTGATGGACACGAAAGCGTCGCTGGCCCGAGGTGCCAAGAATGACGAAGGTCCCGCAGCTCGTTTCGTGAAATCGCTCTTCGACGTCTGTATCTCGAACCCACGCGACCTCCTCGTCCAGACGCACGCCGGGGATCACCACGAGACGCGTCCACCCGTCAGTCCCCGGATCGACCTCAACGAGGTCTCCTTCCGCAACGTGCGCCCACGGCGCCTCTCCCTCGCGCGGTGCGGCAAAGACCTCCGCGTTTCGGCGAAGTCGCGCGAGGTGCCTCGGTCCCACGCGTGGCACTCTCGCTGAGCGGCCGCGAAACCCACCCTCGCCTCGGCCGTAGCCCTCCCGTGGCGAAAAGCCGGCGGCGTTCGTCCAGCCAGTCACGGTGGAGTGTCCGTGCTGAAGAAGCACCCGAACGAGGGGACCCCGACGGTCAAGGATCCACACCAGCGCCGACCCGGAGCGCAGCCCGATGGGCGACCCGCGCCGAGGCCGAGAGAGTTGGAAGCGATCCGGTGCATCGACGCGCTCCGCCTCAGGTTCGGCAGCCGTGTGGCGTCGCCCATCCTGGCGACCTTCGTTCCAGACCCGGCGATCCACGCGGGGCTCATCCGGTAGGGGCTCGCTCTCAAACCCTGCGTTGTAGGTCGCACGCAGAGGCGCGGTCGTGATCGCAAGCCACTCGCATGGGACTCGTTGCTCCTCCAAGGCGATTCGACGGAGAGACCAGCGTCGACCGATCAGCGCGGTGCCTCGAATGTGCCTTCCCTCGACGCGAGGGGACTCGAACGCCAGCTCGTGACGGTGCGGTACATTCGCGATCTGCCACAGGATGCGCGGTCGCTTGAGGGCCAGTCCCAGTGCATCGAGGCGCGCACTCCCGCGATAGCGGAGGAAGCCGCGTACGTCGAAGCGCGCTTCGGTTCCTACGCCCATCCCCTCCCAACGCTCTGCCCATGACTCGACAGTGAATGTCCTCTCGCCGGCGCGTACCTGCGTGGCCAGTGTTTGCGCTGTGCCAACAAGACGGCAGCGCGCCTCCGCAACCGACCCGTACGACAGCAAGAGGACGAGAGTGAAGAGGCGCACGAACGAGGGACCCCCCAGCGCCCGCCTCCTTGGCAAACAACGCACAAATCGCGACTTCGACTACGGCGCAGACTTGAGAGGCTCCCTTCAGCGTGCAACGGCGACGGCGCGGGGAGCCAGGGCGCGAACGAGGTGGACGGCGATGCAGAGAGTCAGCGTCACGGCGGCGGCGGCGGCCCCCCAGGCAACGAGCTCGCCGTTCCCCCACTGGCGAACGGCGATGGCCACGAAGGCCCAAACCGCAACGCTCGCGTGGTCGCGGAGGTTGCGGCGAAAGAGCACGAACACGTTGTACGCGAACGCTAGCGCGATCATCGCGAGCGCCCACGCCGAGGAGTTTCCAGGAACCCAGCCTTCCTTCGCGAGCCACGCCGAGAGGTTTGCGATCACGGCGACAGCCACCCACCCCGCATAAACTCCGAGAGGCAACCACTCCAAGACCACCACACGAACGGGCGCCTTCGCGCGTCCCACACGAGTTCGCCGAAGAGCCATCACGAAGCACAGGTTGATGGCTGCGAGAATCGCGACGCTCGTTCCGGTCCATTCGCCAAGCCACGCTACCGTCCAGACGATATTCAGCGCGTTGGCCAAGAGCAGCCACGGGCCAAGCTCGTCGAAGAAACGCGTTGGCTTCGACCCGAACGCCAGC
>JBCDAA010000566.1:0-4894 GCA_039186435.1 Myxococcota bacterium
CAGCAGCCCGACTGCGAAGGGTGCACCTACCAGCCCTATTGTGGGGTGCCGCCGGTGCATACCTACAAGACGCAGGGGAGCCTCTTCGGCAGCATGCGGGAGAGTTCCCTCTGCCAGGTCCACAAAGGGATTCAGGACTATCTCTTCGGGAAACTCGCCGAGGGAGACGCCAGCACCCTCGAGACCTTTCGCCGCTGGACCACGAACCGGCCGCGGGATCATTTCGTCCACGAGTAGCTCGGCGTCTCCAACGAAACCGTGCACTCGGCGCCAAAGAGCGGCACTATGGCTCCATGGCGGACGACGAAATTCCCTCCTTCACGCCCAAGCGTCCCCTCGCGCTAACGCGGGAGCAGCGAGGGATCGCGGACGGCATCGATCCCAACGATTGGCAGGGGCCGACGACGGAGTCGCATCTCTCCGGGCAGCACGGCTCGCATGGCTCGCACGGTTCGCACGGGTCTCACGGTTCGCACGGCTCGCACGGTTCCCATGGGTCTCACGGCTCGCACGGTTCCCACGGCTCGCACGGTTCCCACGGCTCTCACGGGTCGCACGGATCCTGGTAGCTTCACCGCTGCGGATTCACCGAACGTCGTTCAAACACGAAGGGGTCGGGTTTAGCCGCGCGTCGGGTTGTCGAGGACACGTCGTACGGACGTCGGAAAGCGTTCCGCGCGTTGACGAAACGTGAGCAGTGAGACCCCGCCGCGAAGTCGCGACGCAAGAGCACGAGCGGCCTCCGCGACGCGTGGATGCGGAGGCGCGTTTCCTTCGCCGCCGTCCACAAAGAACACCGCGTAGTTTTCCGTTGCTGCGAGCGGAGACGGGATCGAATCGTTCGCCAAGACATCGAACTGAAGGAGCTGCCCCTCTGCATCCGCAAGGACCACAGGGATCGCTCCAAAGAACGTTCCGTGCGCGCGCACGAAGGAAAACGAAGCCACCGGATCGCCTGCTGCGATCGCGCCGAGAAGGTGCGCAGTCGTTGCGTCGGCCGGCGGCGGGTTTTCCGCATGGGTTGCTCGCGGCGTCGTTTCCGCCGGCGTTTCGGCGGACGCGGTGGCGGCCGAAGGCACCGAAGCGCGCGCTGCCACCGTTGTGGTGATCGCGCCCATCGCCCCCAACATCGACCGCCGTCCGAGCTTACTCACGCTGCAATCCTACCATCTCACCGTCAGAACGCATCGAAGACTACGACAGCCGCGTCTTTCGGGGCTCGTTCCGGGGGATGGCGACGGCCTTCGCGATCCACCGCAACGCCGGTTCCGAAGGCGTCCACCAGCGCACGCGCAGCGGACGGCTCCTCCTTCTCGTAGACCTTCAGGACCTCCGCCGCGTAGGCGAGGGAGGCGGGGCAATCGTAGCGGCACGGATAGTGAGAGATCAGCGGCGCGACTCCGCCGCGAAGCAGATGGGCGAGACGCGCGTGGCATCGACCGGAATGCGAGAGGGCGTCCTCGACCGCCACAAAGTCTTCGTGGGCTTGCTCCCCGTTTGCCGCTTGGTGAACGCCTCGATGCAGCCGCTCGAGAAATCGGCGCTGGCAGCACTCCGGGTACCCGAGGAGTCGTCCAAGAAGAGCGCAGCCTTGCGCCCGCTCGGAGGCCGAAGCGCTCGATTCGAGTCGCGCTGCTTTCTCAAGGGGCGCGAGCTCGTCGGCGAGGTAGAGGAACGTGCCGTACACAACGTGTGGAAGGGCCCGGGCTGCCTCGCTTTCGCGCGTGCCCAGCGGTAGTCGCAGAGCGGGCTTGAGACCGCTTCGAAACGCCCACCACTCCGGTGTCACCGGAAGAGTGTAGCGCGAATGAAGTGGTCGCCGGAATTGCATGGTAATCTTGCGCCGATGCGTCGCGCCCTCCCACTGCTGGTCTCGGTCCTCGCGATGGCGTGCGGAAAGGGCCAGCAGTTCTCGCCTGAGGTGGCGTGCAACAACATCGACGACGACGGAGACCGTGTCATCGACGAGGGGTTTGAACTTGGTGGCGCCTGCGAGGGCGTCGGTCTGTGCGGTCTCGGACGCGTCGAATGCGGTGACGACGAAGTGAGCGTTCGGTGCTCCTCGAACCCCGGCGGTTCCACTGACGAAAGCACGCCCGAAGCGTGCGACGATCTGGACCACGACTGCGATGGCGATCCGCTCAACGGTCTCACCCTCGGGTCATCCTGCACGGGCGTCGGCGCGTGCGGCACCGGCGTCGCGGAGTGCAACGATGCGGGAATGCTCGTGTGCTCAGTCGATCCGGGCGGGTCGGCCTCCAACGCGATGGCCGAGACCTGCGATGGAACCGACGAAGACTGCGACGGCAACATCGACGAAGACTTCATGGTCGGTGAGGCGTGCGACGGCGAGGGCGCCTGCGGAGCCGGCACGATGGAGTGCGCGACCTTGATGATGGCGCGTTGTTCGACGGAGCCCGAAGGTAGCGCGGACGAGTCGACCGCGGAAACGTGCGAGGGCACCGACCAGGACTGCGATGGAGTGGTCGACGAAGACTTCTCGGTCGGGATTGCGTGTGACGGAGTCGGCGAGTGCGGCGCTGGGCTGGTCGAGTGCGCCGACGCGGATACGACCCGATGCTCTACGGACCCCGGCGGAAGCATGGAAGCGGGCTCGGGGGAACTCTGCGACGGAGTCGACAACGACTGCGACGGCAATACCGACGAAGCATTTCCTCTCGGAGATCCCTGCACCGGAACCGGATCCTGCGGCGACGGGATCATCGAGTGCACGGCTGGCGATCTCATGGCGACGCAATGCTCGACCGATCCGGGCGGGTCAGATTTCGTCGCGCGCCCGGAGGTCTGCGACGGCGCCGACAACGACTGCTCCGGCGAGGCGGACGATGGAGATCCCGCAGCGCTCTGCGCGAGCGATCCCGTCGGCGGTTTCTGCGTGGACGGGGCGTGCGAGTGTCCTGCGGGAACCTTCGACATCGATCGGGAGGTTCCAGGATGCGAATGCAACGCGATGCCGGCCGCTACCGCGGGGCTTGGCTGCGGCGCGGACTCGATCGATCTCGGCGACCTGTCGGATGTCGGGGCGGAGATGACGGTTCGCGGCAATGTGCTTCCGGCGGACCGCGTCGTTTGGTACCGCTTTCGCGCCGTCGACTCGCCCGACACGGCCTGCGACAACCATCACGTTCGGGTGCTCCTCAGCGACAACCCCGGGGACGCTTTCGAGTTCACGACCTTCCGCGGTGGCTGTGGCACGCCCATGACCGCGGACTCCGGCTTTACCGACGAGACCTGGCGCACGGATTTTCGTGCGACGATCGACGGTCGCCTCGCGGGGCAGTGCCCCTGCGGGACGCGCATGAGGAACATTAGCCCGTGCTCCAACAACACGATGGAGTACTTCGTTCGGGTCCGTCGCCGAAGCGGCGCCGCGGCGGCGAGCTGCGCGACCTATGAGATCGAGTTCAGCAACGGCATCTACAACACGCCTTGAACGGCTCGCGCTGACCGGTTCGCGTTGAACGGCTCGTTAGACGAGGGGCAATCGGCGTCGCTCCGAGAACGGTGTGATTTCGTCGTCGCCGTAGCAGCGGACGTAGTCCTTCCGAACGCCGACGCAGTGCGGATTGAAGCTACAGCGCTGGCAGCGCGGGGCTTTGTGAAACTGATCGCGGTGGTCGTGGCTGCGATAGACGTGGCGGAGGTTGCCCTCGTAGTAGCGAAGGTCGCCGTCGAGCATGCAAGGGGGGTAGCCGCCCTGGCCGATCAAGCCGCCAAAGCCGATGCCGATGTCGAGGCAATGGTCGAGCGCTTCCTTCACGAAGGGTTTGACCTCCCGGAAGCTCGGAATCACCCACGAGTAAACGAGGTCGCTAATGCCTTGGGCCAGCGCGAGGCAAAGGCTGATCTTTCGCTCGGCGGGGGGAAAGATCTCCCCGATGGTGCGGACGAACTCCGGCAGCGCGCGGTAGTTTCGCTTTGTGAGGACGTGCGCAAGCTGCGTTTCGACGCCGGCGCGCCGGAGCTGGCGAATCCCTTCGAGGGTCTTTGGATGCGCACCTTTCATCTTCGTGATCGCGTCCGACTCTGCGGGGTCTACGGAGTGAAGGGAGATCGTCGCTTTGGTAAGGCCCGCCGCGACGAGCTGGTCGACCTTCTCCGGGTCGGCGAGGCGAACGCCGTTGCTCTGAATCTCGACGCCCTTGAACCCCGCGTCGCGCGCGGTTGCGATGAGCGCCGGCAGCTCCGGATGAAGGGTCGGCTCGCCCCCCGAGAGCACCAGATGATCGCGCTGCCGTGAGGCGAGGCTGGCGATGGCGTCCTCGAGGCTCTCGCGCGGAAAGTCGCCAACGCGCCGATCGACGAAGCAAAACGAGCACGCCATTTGGCAGTGACCGTTGATGCGGAGCAGCCCGCGTCCCGGTCCGTCGTGGTTGTCGAAGGCGGAAATGTGCCGGTAGTCGTCTTCCTCGAAGTCGCGCGGCTTCGCCTGCCAGCCCATGGATGTTTCGAGGGGAACCGGGACGAGCACGTCGCGCTGAAACGCGGGTTCGATCCCCGGGCATGCGGACGCAAGGCTGCACTCGCCGCAGGCCGGTGCGCGCACGAAGTCCGCGGAGGTTTGCTGCTGCCGACGGACGCGGTCTTGAAAGACCCAGCCGAAGCGATCGAGGTGACCCTCCGCGGCACATGGAGGAAGCGCAAGGGGATCGGCGAAACCGGTACGGATCTTCTTTCGGCGGGCTTGCTCGAAGGACGCGGCGCACTGCTCTGCAATGGCCGAACGGGACGCGTGGGGTCCGGGGACGGTCAGGGGTGGGATCCACGGAAAGAAGCCGCCGATGCGACTTGGGAGTGCGAGAAGCCATTCCGCGAGCGGCACGAGATCGGCGAGGTTGTCTCGCCAGACCGGGGCGATCACGTGAACGTCAAA
>JBCDAA010000567.1:0-4837 GCA_039186435.1 Myxococcota bacterium
CCCGCGTCCGAGAGAATCCGGGAAGTGGCGCTCGCTAGCGCCTGGTTGTCATCCACGATGACAAGGCACCCTGTAGCTGTCATCGCCCTCTAGGATAGCCGAAGGCGAACGACTCAGCGGTAATTCTGAATCCCTTGTCCGCTGGGGCCCGCGATCATCGTCCCGGAAGGCCCCATGATCGTCGTCCCCGTCGCCATCACCGTCGAATAGGTGTTCATGGTGATTCCAGCGCCGCGCTCATTTGAGATTTCGACGCCCGAGGGTCCGTGAATCGCGGTCTGTCCGGTTTGGAGCGCAAAGCCCGTCATCGGTGTGGCTTCTTCCTCCATCGTCGGTGCGGCCGTGCCCTGGAGCACCAGCGTGGCCGAGATCGACTCCGGACTCTCCCCCGGCGGACGAAAGCGATGGGTCTCGATTCGCTGCCGAAGGCAGTCGCGGGTTTCGCTCGGGATCGGGCCACCGACCGACGCACGAATCACCACGCCCTGCACGCTGATCGTTGCACTCAGAGGAATCCGGAGTTCCCCAGGCTGGGTGCCAAGCGCTCCACAGCTCATCGGCGAACCGGCAGCCGATGAGAGTTCGCGCGCATAGTCGTGTTCGGGGGCCGCCGGTGTTTCGCGGGTGCGTCGCGTGGTGATCTCGAGCGCCTGAAGATCCTGCGGGGAGACGCCCGGACGCCGGTCAGGGGCAGGTTCACGAAAGCGATCGCCTCGCCGCACCTCCGTGGGCGTTCGATCGAGGGCGGCGCCTTGGTTCACCCCGCGGAGGGCCCGCGAGGGGGGTGGACGATCGTCTTCGCAGGCGACGAGGGCGAGAAGCGTGACGGCAAGGATCCGCATCGGACTCAGCGTACTCTATTTTTCGCCGCCCAAGCCGCGGGAGAGGTCGGCTGCGCCGCCTTCCTCGTTGCGGTCCGTGGCAGGCGGTGGCGCAGGTGTCAGCGCGGCAAGCTCCGCGTAGAGCGCGTCGTCGATCGTGATGGAGGACGCGGCGAGCGCCGGTTCAAGCTGGGCGAGCGAGCGCGCACCGAGGAGTGGCGCGGTGACCGCGGGGTGCGCGGCGACCCACGCAATCGCCAGGGAAACGGGCGAGAAGCCGCGCTCCGTTGCGAACCGAACGAAGCGCGCCGCGTGCTCCTTCTTCCTTTCGTAGCGCACCTGATAAGTCGCGTTTTCCGTGATTCGTCCGGACGAACCAGCTTCGTATTTGCCGGTCAGAAGTCCGCCGCCAAGGGGTGAGTAGGGGAACACGCCGAGGCCTTCGCTTCGCGCCATCGGGAGGAGCTCTACCTCCGCTTGGCGCTTCACCAGGTTGTACATCGGTTGAATCGCGGTGAGCGGCGCCCAGCTGTGGCGCGCCTGGAGCCCGAGGGCCTTGGTGGTTTGCCACGCGGCGAAGTTGCTGACGGCGGGGTAGAGGACCTTTCCCGCGCGAACCAGGTCTTCCACCGCGCGAAGCGTTTCCTCGAGCGGCGTGTCGTCATCCATCCGGTGAAGAAAGAAGACGTCAATGCGATCGGTTTCGAGACGACGCAGGCTTGCCTCGACGGCGCGCACCAGATGGAAGCGTGAGCTTCCTCGATCGTTGGGACCGCCTCCGGTAGGAAAGTACGCCTTGCTGGCGAGGACGATCGCGTCGCGCTCGGACGCGATGAGGCGACCGAGAATCTCTTCGGACGCGCCTTTGTTGTAGACGTCCGCGGTGTCGAAGAAGTTGATTCCAGCTTCGCGCGCCTTTCGGTAGAGCGCCGCGGACGTTTCCGCGTCGGCGTCGCCCCCAAAGCTCATCGTTCCGAATCCGAGCGCGGAAACGCGGAGTCCGGAGCGTCCGACGGGAACGAACTTCATCGCTTCATCCGTCGAAACGCGACGACACCGAGGAGCAGTGCGCTCATTGCCAGCGGACCCGTCTCTCCGCCTTGGCCCGGCATGGCCGCGCAGCGACAGCCGAACTTGCAGTCGCCGTTGTGGGCGCCTTCCCAGTGTTCCCAGGCGTGGCACATGTCGTCGGACACCACGTCCGCCGAGGCCGGCGCCGCACTGAGCCAGACCATCATGCCGAGCGCAGCCGCGCATCGTTGCAACGCTTTCATCCGATTCCTCTCTGTAGCTGCGCCAGCGCCTCGTCGCAGGCTCGTTTGAGATCGGCGCAGCTTGCAAATCGTTCTTCCGGTTCACGCGCGACCGCGTGGAGTACGAGAGTGTCTACCGCGGCCGGGATCGACGGTCGGTCCGCGCTCGGCGGCGCCGGCTTACGCTGAAGAACTTCCTGAAATGTTTTTTCGATTCGCTTGTGGCGTTTTACGTAGGGCTTGCCGACCAGCGTTTCGTAGAGCACGCAGCCCACCCCGTAGACGTCTGCGCGCGGTCCCGGTTTCGCGCCGAGAAGCTGCTCCGGCGCCATGTAGCTCGGTGTGCCGATCACGCGCCCCTTTTCGGTGATCTGCTTTCGCTCATCGACGAAGGACTTGCTCATCCCGAAGTCGATGAGTTTGCAGGTCACCCCCAAGCCTTCGAGGAGGAAGACATTTCCGGGCTTGAGGTCCCGGTGCACGATGCCGCTGCGGTGCATCGCATCGAGCGCGGAACACATCTGCGAGCCCAGGACGCAGGCGTCCTCGATCGGGAGCGGACCCATCTCATGAAGCCAGCGGTGAAGGGACATCCCCTTGAGGAGCTCCATCACCAGAAACGGGCGTTCCTCGTCAAAGAACCCGGCATCGAAGACCTTCACCACGTGGGGGTGGCCGATCGACGCCGCGACGCGCGCCTCGCGGAGGAAACGTTCGCGCTTGCTTCCCTGATCGAGAGAAAGCGGAAGGATCTTGATCGCCACGATCCGATCGAGATCCAGGTCGTGCCCTCGGTAGACCACTCCGACGCCTCCGTGGGCGATCACCGCGTCCAGCCGATAGCGATCGGCGAGGCGGGTTCCCGGGGGTGGAATCTCGTCGGGCTTCACCCGGTCAATCTACCGCAGCTTCTCGTCTTCGGGGGCCTCTCGCGCTACAACGCCTGGCGGGAGGCACTATGCGCTGGCAGCAGGGACGCCGGAGTCGCAACGTTGAGGATCGCCGGGGAAGTGGTGGCCGCGGTCGCGGTCGCATCGCCGTCGGTGGCGGCGGCCTTGTGCTCTTGATCGGAGTCGCGATCGTGATGGCGCTGATGGGAAAGGATCCGACGGCGCTGCTCGAGGCCGCAGCAGGTTCTGGCGGTCCCTCGACGCCTTCGGCGCCTTCGGCCCCCAATCCCGGAGAGGACGAATTGGCCGATTTTGTTTCGGTCGTCCTCGCCGATACCGAAGACACCTGGGCGGGTCTGCTGCAGCAGCGCGGCGTCGCGTACCAAGCGCCGACGCTCGTGCTCTTTCGCGATCAGGTTCGTTCCGCCTGCGGGTTGAACTCGGCGGCCGTGGGGCCGTTCTACTGCCCAGGCGATCGCCAGGTGTACATCGACCTCTCGTTCTTTGAGGAGCTGGATCGCCGGTTTGGGGCTCCGGGGGATTTTGCCCAGGCGTACGTCATCGCGCATGAGGTCGGGCATCACCTCCAGACGCACCTGGGGATCTCGCAGCGGATTCGTGCGCAGCGCCGTCGCGCGTCCGAGGTCGAGTCCAACAACCTTTCGGTGCGACAGGAACTTCAGGCCGATTGCTTTGCGGGCGTCTGGGCGCATCACGCGAATCGTCAGCGGCAGGTCCTCGAGCCGGGGGATCTCGAGGAAGGGCTCCGGGCGGCGGCCGCGATCGGCGACGACACTCTTCAGCGGAGAGCGGGCGCGCGGGTTGCGCCAGAGAGCTGGACGCACGGATCGTCCGAACAACGCGTTCGCTGGTTTCGCGCGGGCTTTCAGTCCGGAAATATGGACGTCTGCGACACGTTTCAAGCGGCACAGCTTTAGAGTGTGGTCGATTCGGACGTCGCGGGGTGCGCCCTGCTTCGGTCGGGGTGTAGGATGCCCACGATGTCCAAGCTGGTCGGCGGGCGCTACGAGATAATTCGCAAGATTGCCGAAGGGGGGATGGGCGCTGTCTTTGAGGCGCGGCATCACATGACGAAGAAGATCGTCGCCCTCAAGATCCTATTTCCGCACATCGGTCGAAACGACGCGTCACGGCAGCGCTTTCTTCGCGAGGTGAGCGCGCCGGCGCAGATCGGTCACGACGGGATCGTCGACGTGACCGACAGCGGTTTCGACACCCAGGACGGGTCGCTGTTCGTCGCGATGGAGATGCTGCGCGGTGACACCGTTCGCGAGTGGCTCGAGAGGGGCGGGCACTCCCGCGATGAGATTCTGGATCTCTTTGTTCAGGCGCTCGATCCGCTCGCGGCGGCGCACGCGAATCACATCGTGCACCGTGACCTCAAGCCCGAGAATATCTTTCTTCATCAAAAGAAGAACGGATCGATCGTTCTGAAGATCCTGGACTTCGGCATCGCCCGCGACCTCGACACGAGCGCGGACAACGTGACGCACACCGGCATCGCGATGGGCACGCCGCACTACATGGCGCCGGAGCAGGCGATGAGTGCTCGCGGCGTGCAAGCCACCGCGGACATCTGGGCGATCGGCGTCATGCTCTACGAAGCCCTCGCCGGGCGCACTCCCTTCGATGGGGAGACCGCGAGCGCGATCGTCGTGCACGCGTGCACCAAACCGCATCCGCCGATTCGTTCGCTGGTTCCCGATCTCGACCCAACGATCGCCGAGCTCGTGGATCGCTGCCTTTCGAAGGAGCCGACAGCGCGGCCTCGCGACGCTGGGGAACTCTCGCAGCTGCTGCGCGCGGCTCGCCCCGGGCGTGAAATCGGACCGGTGGGGTCGATGTCGACGCC
>JBCDAA010000568.1:0-4826 GCA_039186435.1 Myxococcota bacterium
ATTCCCCGCGGGTCCCCCCCCCCAGGTCCCTGCGCGCCTCGCGTGGATCGTAGGTTCGCGTCGTCCGCGAACATGCTTTCTTTGGGAGGTCTAGCCCTAGACCTCCCCCCACGGGGAGTGAATCCCCGCGGGTCCCCCCTCCAATGACGCTTCGCGCCTCGCTTCGCTCGGAGGTTCGCGTCGTCCGCGAACCTGTTCCGCCTTCGTGCCCCAGCGGAGATGCGCAGCCGAGATCGATCAACACCCCTCGTCCTTCGGGTGTCACCAAGATGTTCGCCGGACTCACGTCGCCGTGGCGGATTCCTCGTTCGTGAAGAAACGCGAGCGCTTCGAGTACATCCCCGAGAACGACGTCACCATCGATGCCTCGACGCCGAGTCAGCGGCTCTCCATCAACAAAGTCCGCGACGTAGTAGGTCACCGTCCCTCCGCGATGACGAACGTCGACGCCAAGGTCACGAACGGTCGGAAGACGCGGGTAGCGAAGGTCCCGAAGCCGATGGAATTCGCGCGTAAGGATCGACCGGGCGCTCTCGCGCCGCAGGACCTTCAAGGTGACGCGCCGATCGTGAACGCTGTCGTGGGCCTCGTACGCCCATGCAGCGCCCCCTTCTCCGAGCCGCCCGAGAACACGGTAACGACCGGCGACCCAATCCCCTGTGACAAAACGAGTCACTACGTGGAGCGTAGTGGAACAGATTGGAACGATCACGCAGAAGCTAAAGACTCCTTTTCCCCTTCGATTTCAACGCCTTGCTCTAAATGCGCCGCTGGCACCAGACTTGCGTTGGTAGGGTGCGGCCTATGCGCTTCCTGGCTTTTCTTCGATGCTCGATCGGCGTGTGCGTCTGCGCATGCACGGCCACGCCCTTACCGGAAGCACCTGCCGCGCCCTCGCCCGACCTCATCGATACCGAGTCGGGAACCTCGATGAACGCCTTTGTCGGTGAGGCCGGAAGCGTCGATCCCGATGTGATCGTTCGTGTCTGGAGTCTTGGCGACACGATTCCCCCGCAGGACACCCGCGCAGACGATGAGGGTGCGTTTGCTATCCAGCCGACCGGCGCCGGCCCGTTTCGTTTCGAAGCCCTCGACGACGAAGGCAATCGCTCGGCGCCTCTCGACCTCGATGGCGAGGCGAACGTTTTGCGCGCCGACGAGTGCCTTCGGATGGCGACGCAGCTCGCGCTCGAGATCGACAACGCGGACGTCATCTCCATCGAAAACGGTTGCGGCGCACCGGTTGATCTCATGGTTGAGTTTCGCGCGCCTGCACCCATTGAAGTCTCGACTGCGATGGTTAGGGTCGCGAACGACGACAGCATCGATCTTTCAGTCCGTGCGACAGAAGCGGCGGAAGAAATTCTTCGCGTGCAGGTCTCGGGGGCGATCACCGAAACCCGTGCGGTGACCGTCTTCACTGTCTCACCCTGAAGGTAAGGTCTCTCGCGATGCGTTTGACGTACGCATCGCAGGCCCCATAACCCCCGGTAACGGTTGGGGTGGGGTCGTCGTCAAAGGCGGCGGGGACAGGACTCGAGCAAGTGAAAAAGCGCGCAAAAATGATTGCGGCATCGCTGATTGCCGTCGTCGTGGTGGTGGGTGCCATCGGCGCGGTGAAGGCCGCGCAAATCGGAGCGATGATCGAAGCAGGCTCGTCTTTCGTACCTCCGCCCATCGGCGTGAGCACCGCGGAGGCGGAGTCGAGCGAGTGGGAGAGCAGCAGCTCCGCGATCGGCACCGCCGTCGCCACGCAAGAAGTCATGATCGCCTCGGAAGTCCCCGGAACGGTTCGCTCGCTTCGTTTTGATTCGGGCGAGGAAGTCCGGCGCGGCCAGGTGCTGGTGACCCTTGATTCCTCGACGGAGCGCGCGCAGCTCGCCTCCGCGCAAGCGGAAGCCCAGCTCGCCGCCATCAACCTTCGCCGGATGGAAGAGCTCGTCGGGCGCGGCGCGGTTTCGCAGTCGGATCTCGACACCGCCCGAGCCCGCAAAGCCCAGGCCGACGCAAGCATCGCGGGACTGCGTGCAACCATCGCGAAGAAAACCCTTCGCGCTCCCTTTGCAGGCCGCCTCGGAATTCGCGAAGTCGACCTCGGCGAGGTGCTTCAACCCGGGACGCCCATCGTGAGCCTTCAGTCGCTCAGCGAAATCTACGTCGAGTTTCAGGTTCCCGAGCAGACGCTCTCACAGCTTCAGGTAGGGCTCGCGGTTCGCGCGACCTCCGACGCGTTTCCGGACGAGGTTCTCACCGGCACGATTCACACCATCGACAGCCGCGTCGACGAGGCCACGCGCAACATTCGCGTTCGCGCCCTCGTCCCGAACGAAGGAGAGCGAATCCGCCCGGGAATGTTCCTCGAGGTGGACGTCGTGCAGCCGCAGGTCCGGCAGGTCCTCGCGGTTCCGAACACATCCGTTCTTTACGCGCCCTACGGAGACTCCGTCTACGTGGTCGACGAAGGCGAAGGCGGAACACTGCAGGCGCGGCAGGTCTTTGTGCGCTTGGGCGAGCGGCGCGGCGATCTCGTCGCGGTCGAATCCGGCCTCGAAGCCGGGCAAACGGTCGTCACGACCGGCGCCTTCAAGCTGCAAAACGGCGCGGCGGTCACCGTCAACAACGAGGTCACGCCCCCGGACGCGGTGGCGGATCCGAACCCCGAAAATCGGTAGTCATGGAGCACGACGCGACCTCCAAACCGAGGATCACGGACCTCTTCATCCGGCGACCGGTCATCGCGATCGTCGTCAACGTGGTGATCATCATCGCGGGCATTCAGGCGATCAGCTCGCTGACCGTTCGCCAGTACCCCAAAAATGAAAACGCCGCCGTCACCGTCACGACCGCCTACGTCGGTGCGAATGCCGACCTCGTTCGCGGCTTTATTACAACGCCGCTCGAGCGCGCCATCGCTGCCGCGGACGGCATCGACTACGTCGAGTCGGAGAGCCGCCAGAACTTCTCGATCGTTCGCGCACGCCTCGAGCTCAACTACGACGCCAACCGCGCGCTTTCGGAGATCAGCGCCAAGGTCGACCAGGTGCGCGGCGACCTGCCGCCCGAGGCCGAGATCCCCGTCATCAACGTCGAGTCCGCCGACAGCCAGTTCGCCGCGGCGTACCTGAGCTTTTCGTCCGACTTCCTCGCGCAGAACGAAATCACCGACTACCTCGTCCGGGTCGTGCAGCCGCGCCTCTCCGCGGTGCCGGGCGTCCAGCGTGCCGACATTCTGGGTCGGCGTACCTTTGCGATGCGCATCTGGCTTGACGCCGACCGCATGGCGGCGCTGAACGTGAGCCCGGCGCAGGTGCGGCAGGCGCTCGCCACGAACAACTACCTCGCGGCGGTCGGCTCGACGCGCGGGTCGATGATCCAGGTCAACCTCACGACCAACACGAACCTCTCCTCGGTAGAGGAGTTCGAGCAGCTCGTGGTTCGTGAGGAAGGCGGCGCGGTGGTTCGCCTCCGCGACGTGGCAAACGTTTCGCTCGGCGCCGAGAACTACGACGAAGCGGTGAATTTCACCGGCCAAACCGCCGTCTTCATCGGCATCTGGGCGCTCCCGAACGCCAACACCCTGGACGTCATCGCTGCGGCCCGCGAAGAGCTCGAGGAGATCAAAAAGGACCTTCCGGAACAGCTCGTGGCGACGATGGCCTATGACGCGACAAAGTACATCGACAACGCCATCACCGAGGTTGCGTCGACGCTCACCGAGACGCTCGCGATCGTCGTCCTCGTGATCTTTCTCTTTCTCGGTTCGCTCCGCTCGGTGCTCGTCCCGCTCGTGGCGATTCCCGTGTCGCTGATCGGCGCGATCTTCCTCATGCAGATCCTGGGGTTCACCCTCAACCTGCTCACGCTCCTAGCGATCGTGCTCTCCGTCGGCCTGGTGGTCGATGACGCGATCGTTGTCGTTGAAAACGTCGAACGTTGGCTGCGCGAAGGAAAGAGCCGCATCGAGGCAGCAAGACTCGGCGCGCGGGAGCTTGTCGGCCCGATCATCGCCATGACGGTGACCCTCGCGGCGGTCTATGCGCCCATCGCGTTTCAGGGGGGTCTCACCGGTTCGCTCTTTCGAGAGTTTGCGCTCACCCTCGCGGGCGCGGTGACCATCTCCGGTGTTGTCGCGCTCACGCTCTCCCCCGTGATGGCGAGTCGCCTCCTCAAAGAAGGCGAAGCCGACAAAGGATTCAGCGGCCGCATCAATCGCGGCTTCGACCGTCTCAAAGCCGGCTACGGACGGTGGCTGAAGAAGTCGCTGAACGTGCGGCCCGCGATCTACACCGCGTGGGTTTTGCTCAGCCTTGTCGCTGCCGTTCTCTTCATCATGTCGCCGAAGGAGCTGGCGCCTCTCGAGGACCAGGGCATCGTCTTCGGCGTCGTCAACGCGCCCGCCAACGGCACCCTCGAACAGATTACGCCCTCAACCGAGCGGGTCCACGACATCGCGGTCGACTTTCCCGAGACGCAATACACCTTTCAGATCACGACGCCGGCCGGCGGGTTCTGGGGCATGGGGCTTCGCCCGTGGGACGAACGCGAGCGGAGCGCGATGGAGCTTGTGCCCGCCGTGCAGGCGCGCGTTCAGGAAGTCCCAGGCATCGAGACCTTTCCGATCGTGCCTCCTGCGCTTCCTGGAGGCGGGCAGTTTCCGGTCGAGTTCGTGATCTCGTCGACGGCCGAACACGAGGAGATCCTCGAGTACGCCACGCAGCTTCGCGACGAAGCCGCGGCGAGCGGGCTCTTTGCGTTTCCACCGCTTATCGACGTGAAGATCGATCAGCCCGAATCCGAGATTGTGATCGACCGCGACAAGGCCGCGG
>JBCDAA010000569.1:0-4818 GCA_039186435.1 Myxococcota bacterium
AGGTAACGGAAAAGTCTGCACCCTGGGCCGAGCAACGCCCGCGCGACGCCCTACCAGGTACGGAAAAGTCTGCCCACCCTGGCGCAAGCCATCAGAATCGCGGTGAAATCGGCGATGTCAACAAATCAGGTTGGCTGTAATTCGATGTGGCCGCGCCATGCTTGGCTGTAATTCGCTGTGGCCGCGGCTCGCTACCAGGTACGGAAAAGTCTGGCCACCCTGGGCTCGCTACTCCCTGGGCTCGCTACCCCCTGGGCTCGGTACCAGGTACGGAAGAGTCTGCCCCGACGCGCTACCAGGTACGGAAAAGTCTGCCCACCCTGGCGCAAGCCGTCGGAATCGCGTTGAAATCGGCGATGTCAATAAATCAGGTTGGCTGCAATTTGCTGTGGCCGCACCGTGGCCGCAGCGCCGTGGCCGCCGCGCGGCTCGGGTCTACGATTTGCGGCCTGCTCTGCTAGTTGGCGGCTTCGCCGAGGCGGATGCCGATGACGAGGGTTCCGCCATCGTGGGCCTGGCCGGCCACGAAGAAGGGGTCACCTGGCGACGCGACGACCTGCAGGAGGGGAAGGTAGTTGTTCCCTTCCTCACGCTTGATCGAGACCCGCACGCGAAAGCGCCCATCCGGCATCACGCTCTGAAGCCGAATCCGCATCCGTCGCCCGTTCGGAAGAATGATCTCCTCCGGGGTCCGTACGCGCAGCCGAATCTGGTCGCGCTCGATGATCTCCATCGAACGAAAGGCATTGAAGGGCGGTCGACGAAGCGCGCCCATCTCCGCGAGAGAGGGGTCGATGGAGCCGGCGTCTTCCTTCGCGAGTACCGTGAAGACCTCCGCGCGAACGGGGTCCTGCGCTTTCGCGGTCGGCAGGAGAAAGATCGCCGTCAACGAAAGCGCAGCGAACGTGTTGAGATGTGCTCGGGTCATGGAGCCTCCTCATCGATCCAAACGACCGCGAGAGGCTGCCCGTGGTCGCCTACGACCGAAAAATGAGTGCCGGTGTTGCGGCCGAAGTCGATACGCACGACCTCGCTGCCCGCGGGCCGATGCACTTCCACAATCGGGTGATCGTCTTCGATGGTCGGCCCAGCAATCCGCTCCCGTGGATCGTCCATCGGATGTTCGGCGACGTTTCCGCCTTCACCCGGCTGTAGGAGCACAACGAGCGTGACCGCCGCTGCGATCGCCAGCGTCGCGGCGACTGCGACGCCCGTTCGCCGCTTGCGCTTGGCGCCCTGAATCACCTGGAGACGCGGGTTGGGCGCCGCCGCAATGCCCTTTTCGATCTTGTGAAAGAGCCCCTCGGTGTCGACGCTTCGCGCGGTCTCCTCCGCCGAAAAACGAATGAGATTGCCGAGGTTTTCGAGCTGCGCAATGCGCGCCTGCTCGAGCGGAGACTCCTCGACAGCGCGACGCATCACGGTCTCCTCACCCTCGGTGAGTTCTCCGTCGAAGTAGCGTTGCAGTTTGTCGTCGTCGAGGTGTTCCATGGTCTTCAGCTGGTCTTCACAAAGTAGGACGGAGCAGGGGCCCCTATGATTCGTCGGTAATGTCGAGTTCTCCCTGAACGTACTCGGAAAGAAGCTCCTGCATCTTTCGGCGCGCATGGAAGAGGCGACTCATGATGGTGCCCTTCGGTACCTTAAGTATCTTCGCCATCTCTTCGTAGCTCAGGCCTTCGACCTCGCGGAGCATGATGACGGCCCGGTGGTAATCGGGCAGATCGGCAAGAGCTTTCTGGATCGCTTCGGCGAGCTCCCGGCGGAGAACGGTCTTCCGCGGATTCGCATCCAAGATGGTGGGGAGAATCGCGCCGTCCCCCGCCACATCCGAATCCTCCCGGCGAACCTTGTCGTCGTAGTCCAGATCGCGGCCCTTCTTGGCGCGGCGGACGTGATCGATCGAGAGGTTCATGACGATTCGGTAGAGCCAGGTGTAAAAGCTTGAGGTCCCCTGAAAGCTATGGATGTGCTTATGCACTTTGATGAACGCGTCCTGCACCACATCAAGCGCGTCCTGTTTGTTTTTCACCACACCAAAGGCCACCGCGAAAGCTCGTCGGTGGTACCGATCGAAGAGCTCCCGGAAGGCTCCCTCGTCACCTTTCTGAACCTGGCGTACGAGGAGCTTGTCCCGCTCTCGTTCTTCTGCGTTGGCCTTCTTCACCGGTTTGGACGCCTCAGCACGCGATTCATTCACGGCCTCGCTCGGGCCCGAAGCTCCGGCGGAATTCTCCGCGGCTTCGTCTCCGGCGGCAGCCATGCTCATGGGACGCGTTCTACCACGGATCCGTCGAATCTCACGGGTTTCGGCGCGACCCGGCCCGGTGTAGGGTCTCCCTCGTGCACCTGAACGTTTGGAGGGTGGGGTGGATCTAAGCAGCCTGAATCCCCCCCAGCGAGAGGCGGTCCTTCACGATGGGGGCCCGCTGGTGGTTTTTGCGGGCGCCGGCAGCGGCAAGACCCGCGTCATCACTTTTCGGATCGCCCACCTCATGGTCGAGCGGGGCGTGAAGCCCTGGGAGGTCCTCGCGGTCACCTTCACCAACAAGGCGGCAGGTGAGATGCGCGAGCGGCTCAAGGCGCTCGTGCCCTTCGAGCTCAAGGGTCTTCACGTCGGCACCTTTCACGCGACCTGCGCGCGGCTTCTCCGGCGCTATGCGCAGCCGGCGGGGATTCGCCGCGACTTCACCATCTACGACGACCAGGATCAGAAGGCGATGGTCAAGCGGGTGATGACCGACCTCGCCCTCGACACGAAACGTCATCCGCCGAAGATGATCGCCGGCTCGATCAACCGCGCAAAGCAAGAGGTGATCGGCCCCGAGGATTTCGCGAGCGAGGGCGATCCCTACCGTGAGATCGTGCGGCGCGTTTACGAGGCCTACGAAGAGAAGATGGCGAAGGCGAACGCCCTCGACTTTGGCGATCTGATCTACCGCATGGTGCTCGCGATGGAGGGCAACCAGGATCTTCGCATGGAGCTCGCGGGGCGTTTTGTGCACACCCTCGTCGACGAGTTTCAGGACACCAACCACGCGCAGCTTCGCCTCGTGCGCGCGTTCGCGTCGGTGCATCGCAAGCTCGTTGTCGTGGGCGACGACGACCAGTCGATCTATCGCTGGCGCGGCGCGGACCGTCGCAATATCCTCGATTTTCGGGACGCCTACCCGGACGCCAAAATCGTCAAACTCGAGCAGAACTATCGCTCGACAAAGCGCATCCTGCGGGTCGCGCACGCGGTGATTCGGCGCAACCTCGACCGCGAGCCGAAGGAGATGTGGACCGACAACGAGGACGGTCAGCCGGTGCTCGTGGTGCGCTGCGAAGACGAGCGGGACGAAGCGCGCATGGTGGTCCGCGGGGCCGAGGAGCTGCGCGCAAAAGGGGAGAGCCTGCAGGAGATTGCCGTGTTCTACCGGACGCACGCGCAGTCTCGCGTGATCGAGGAGGCGCTGCGTCAGGCGAATATTCCCTACCGCATCGTCGGCGGCGTTCGCTTTTACGACCGCGCGGAGATCAAAGACGTCCTCGCGTACCTCCGCGTGCTTCACAACCCGGCGGACGACGTGAGTCTCGTCCGCATCATCAACTCGCCCGCGCGCGGCATCGGCAAGACGACGATCACGAGGCTTCTCGCAGCGGCGGCCGAACACGGCGTCAGCGTCTGGGACATCATTTGCGAGATCGACGATCACCCGCGCGTTGGAGCGGGCGCGAAGAAGGTGCGCGCGTTTCGCGATCTGATGCAGAAGCTGATGGATGACGCGAAGACGCTGCCCTTCGAAGATCTCGGCGGCGCGGTCCTCGAGGACACGGGCTACGTGCGCGCGCTGAAAAACGAAGCGGAAAAGGCGACCGGTGGACCGGAGGCGGAGGCGCGCATCGACAACCTCGAGGAGCTGGTGGGATCGATGCAGCTCTTCGCGCAGGAACACGAGGAGGCGAGCCTCGCGGCCTTTTTGGAGGAGGTGACCCTCAGCAGCGTCGCGGACGAATCGGACCCGAGCGAAAAGGTCACCCTGATGACCGTGCACGCCGCAAAGGGCCTCGAGTTCGACACGGTGATGGTGACCGGTCTCGAGGAGGGCATGTTTCCACGCAAAGGGACGGACCCCGGCGAGGATCCGGAAGAGATGGAAGAGGAGCGGCGCCTCGCGTACGTCGCGTTCACCCGCGCGCGTCGTCAGTTGATTCTGAGCTTTGCGGCCATTCGCCGAATCTTTGGGCGCACCCAGTGGGGTGATCCGGCGCGCTTTCTTCGCGAGATCCCCAAAGACGAAGCGCAGTGGATCGGCATCGAGCCGAAACGCGCGCCGGCCCGCATGCCACGGGCCTACCGTCCGGATCCTTGGGAGGCGCCGAAACCGCCGCCGCGCGATCCGAGCGAGTCCTACGTCGACTATACCGAAGGTTCCGACATCGGCGGCTTCGCGCGGGGGATGAAGGTCCGCCACAAGAAGTTTGGGGTGGGGGAAGTTCGCCGCGTGGAGATGGGGATGATTCCGAAGGCGGACGTGCTCTTTGCGGGCGGCGTCACAAAGACGCTCTCCCTCGAGTACCTCGAACCCGCGTAGCGGTTTAGATGTGCGCTAGTCGATCGTTAGTGGAACGAAGCGGTCGATTCGAACGATCCCCTCGATGCGACTGACCCACTCCAGGTCCGCCACGCGCAGGCGTACGCGATGCAGGCCCGAGAACGAAGGAAGTCGGCTGCGCAGGGACGCGGCGACCTCGTTCGCGGCCTCGTCGAGGGCGCTGATGGTGACCTCGAGCTCTCGGCTTTGCAGGTCGTCTCGGGCGAGGAGTTCAGCGAGG
>JBCDAA010000570.1:0-4806 GCA_039186435.1 Myxococcota bacterium
CGCCCAACGCATCCCGTCCTCCATACCCAAACGATTATTCACAGGTCGACCCCGTCGCTGCCGCTAGTTCCCCACTCAAGCAGTAGCGAAGAGCGCCGGTTCCACAGCACATCGAACCACTCGGGCACGGCTGTTCCGGCCCACAAACTTGGCTGCACGCAAATCCCGGTGTGCCCTCCGCCAGGAAGCTCACACACACCGGTGCATCAAAATCACAGTCCGCATTGCACGCGCACTCCTGACCGAGCGGCGAGGCTCCGCTGCCGAAACAGGCGGCGTCGGGCTCGCGGCAGGTCGGGGCGCCGGTAAGACTGTGCCCGCACTCTTGCCGGCCACACGTCTCATCGAATTCGCACGCTTCGCCGCAAGTGCCCGCGATGCACGTCAGTCCGCTCGCACACTCCCGATCGCAGAGACAGGTGGTGCCTGCGGGCTGGTCGGTCGCCTCGAGGCAGGACACGCACTCGCCGGGGGTACCCGTGCACTCGGAATCGGGCGGACATCCGACCATCGTGCAGTCGCCGGCGCATTCGCCTTCGACGCACATGGTCTCGAGCCCAAAGCAGTCTTGATTGCAGACGCAGGGGTCGCCAATCAGCGCGCTCTCGGGATTGGGGTCGCAGGGCAGGCAGGTGCTGTCGACACATGCGCCGTTCGGACACTGGTCGTCGGTCTCACAGCTCGCGATGCAGAACCCCAGTCCGTCTTCGCCGATGAGGCAGCGAGGACGATCCGTCGGACAGTCCTCGTCTTCCATGCACTCCGCCACCTCGTCCGGTTCGCACCGATTGTCCGCGCTGCAGGTGGTGTCCGCCGGACAGGTCGACGAGTCGATGCACTCGACACACGTATTGGTATCGATTCTGCAGACGGATGTCGGGTCGGCGCACTCGTCATCGGAGGTGCATCCGGTCGGCGGGGTCGAATCATCATCTCCACAACCGATGAAGCAGGCGAGGAGCGCAACAAGCGTAAGGCGATGAAGGGTCATGAGTTTTGCGAAGGTTGCTCGCACGATAGCAAGAGAACGACGCTGAATTCGTGGCGATGTCGCGTAGGAAGAGCGCGTTCGAACGAGGGCTACGCCCCAAACGGCGCTCGATTCCCTCGGCTTCTACGAAGCAAATCCGATGCCAAAGTCCAGGCATCGCTGCAAAGCTTCAAAATTTCTACGTTTGATGGAGGGTCGCCCGAGCGGGTGGTCTCCGATGTCCCCACTTGCGGGCAGGCTGGCCCCACTTTGTGACGATCGTGGGAACGAGAGGCCCCAGCCCGAATTTTGCGATCGCCGGGCCCTCGAAGCCGCCAATTCAGCCTAGGGTGCCCCTCCATGGCGCGGCTCTACGCCCTCGCGCGAATCATCGGACCCGTGTACGCCGCGGTGTTTTCGAGCGTGGCGCTGACGAAAGCAGCGCAGAGTCTTTCCGCTTCATTCATCCATCGAAAGGACCTCTTTCAAGACTGGCTGATGGCGCGCGCTCTCGCGGTCGGCGTTGACCCTTACCGGCCAGTGCACATCCTCGCGAGCGAGCTCTCGAACGCTACCGGGCTGACCTTCGATCACGCGAGCCCGCATCCCCCTTCGCTCTTGCCGCTTCTTCGTCCCCTCGGTGCCTTCGAGTATCGAACCGTCGCGACCGCGTGGATCGCTTTCGAAGTTGCCGCCCTCGCAGCGACCGCCGTGTTGCTTCGACGTCTTCGCGGGTACTCGCGCGCGCTTGCACTCGTTCTTTTTCTCGCCGTGCTCGGAAGCGACTCAAGCCGCTACAGCCTGGTGCTCGGACAGTTCGGCGCGTTCATCGCCTTGCTTACCGCGGCCTTCGTGGTCGCCCAGCGTGAGAAGCGTTTTGTCCTCGCCGGGAGCGCGCTGGGTTTGGCGCTCGTCATCAAGTTTTGGGGAGCGCCGCTCCTTCTATGGCTCGCGCTGCAACGGCAGTGGAGAACCATTGCTGCCGCACTCCTGGTCGCGGCGCTCTTTCATGCGGCGTCTCTCGTATTTCTGTCGCCTGCCGCGTGGCTCGACTACTACCTGCACACCGCCCCGGAAGTCGCACGCCAATACGTGGGTCACGCGGAGAACGTCTCCCTTAGCGCGTTGAGTCCGTGGCTAACCTTGGGTCTCTTGGGGATCGGCGCGGCCATCACCCTTCGTCACGCGCGCGCCGGGCTCATCATGATGCTCTTTCTCACCCCCGTGGTGAGTCCGATCGCGTGGTTGCACGGCGTACTTCCCTGGGTGGTCCCCTTCTGCATGACGCTCTCGCCCGAAACGCCTCGCCGCGTGCAAGGTCTCGGAGCGCTCGCGGTCGGACTTGTCTTGATCGGGATGACTCCAGCCGAGCTCTGGCCCGCCTTTCAGCGGCCTCTCTACCTCCTGCCCGTCTTCGTGGTGATGGCGTACGCGCTTTTTTGGGCCACGCAGGAAGCTAGGTCGCAAGGCCCCGAACCAGAAACTCCGTAGCCTTCGCGCCGCGCTCCACCACGGGCTGAAAGACCACCTGAGCGCCCGCGGGCGTTCCAAAGAGCGCCCACAGGCGAAACCCACCGCGATGGAGGCCAGCACCGAGGTCGAGCTCGCGGCCGGAGACTTCATCCCGGTAGGGACCACCGTCGGAAACCCAGGCGGCCTTGAGCTCGTTTTCTTCGACCCAAAACCATCCGTTCCAGCCATCGCCGTTGGCTTTGAACCCAAAACCATTCCCCATCGCGACGGGTTTCCAGACGTTGTAGATGCCGTTGGGATCGTCGCCCCGCGGCTGGAAGGTGCGAAGGGGCGTTTGGACCACCGATCCATCGACGCCCACACGAACGAGAGAGAGGGTCGTGGCGTCGGCGTGAATAAGCGTCGACTCGCTCTGGCGCGAGAGATGGGCCGGGAGGAGCCACCCTCCCCACTCCTTCATGGTGCCGGAGATCGCGAGCGGCCTCGAGGTCGAGTCGCCGCCGCGTTCAAACGTGTGGTGCACCCACTGCCCGCGTTCGTAGATGACGGAGTGGACTCCTTCCTCGGATGCGTACGCGCGATGGCCGATCGGCAGGGGTAGCTTCAGCGCTTTGCCACGCTTGGCGATCCCCTTCTTGACGGTCAGCGGAACGACGCTGTCGGGCGTTGCCGCGCGCCCGGCTGGAGGCTTCTTGTAGCGATGAGGGCTCTCCACGAGAAAGTGCATCTCTCCGATCGGTTCGAGAGGCTTTGCGCTCATGGACTTTGGCGCCGGAACTTCGGTGCGGCCAAAGAGCGGAAGCACGAGCCCGACGTCGCGCGCGCCGTAGGGATCGACAACCTTCGCCCAAGGGGCACCTTCGGGGCCAGCGAAGAGGGTCGGAAGCAACCCGCAGTTCTCATGGAGCGCGGGGGCGACTTCTCCCTTGTCGTCGAAACGAAGATAGACGCACTCGTAGCCGCCGTCCGCGCCGTACGCGTTGGCCGACATCACCACCTGCGAACCGAACGCACAACCGTCGCTCAAAAGACTGATGCCCTGGGGAGCCGACGCACGAAGGAGCCATCCGCCCTCAGCGTCCTCGCGCTTCCAGGAGATCGGAATCGTCGTGGGCTTTAGTTCGTCCGTCGGTGCTGGCATGGCCTCGTTCTACGTGGCCGGCCGCGCATTGCTACCCCAGCATGACAAGGGCCGAAAGCGAGAGGGTGTTCAACGCGATGTGCAACAGGATGGGCACCGCGAGGCCGCTGCGGGCGCGAGCCCATCCGAGAACGATGCCGAGCACGAGAGGACCCACCATCGACACGCCGTGGTGGACGTGGAGCGTTCCAAAGAGCACGCCGCAAAACACGATGGCGCGCCAGGGAGAAAGAAAGCGCGCGAGCCAGGGCAGGAGCGCGCCTCGAAACACGAGTTCTTCGGCGATCGGTCCCACCACCGCGCCACCGAGAAGCAGCAGGATCGTCCCGAGGGCGCCGAGATCTGCGTTGATGAACGCGTCCACGGGCGTTCCCGTTTGTCCCACGAAGGCGATAGCGCCCCAGGTGACGACCGCGGCCCGCGGAACCCAGGTCACCGCGTAGAAGAGCGACTGCGCAAAGGTCTGCGATCGCGGAAGCCGTTCGAGGAGTGGTGCACTCGTGCCGACTCGGCGCATGAGCCAGTAGCCGCCAGCAGCGAGCGCGAGTCCTTGGGCGAGAAGGCCAAGGAGCAGCGTTCCTGGCGCGTGCCCGGAAGCCGCAACACACCCGAGAATGCGCGCGCCGCTTCCCACAACGGACGCCGCCACAAAGACCAGGACGCCGAAGATAACCAGGGACGGTTGGTGGCGACGCCCAAGCCACGCGAGAACCGCAAAAAGCGCGAGCGGCACAAGCCAAGCCGGCGACACCTCACCGCGCAACTCACGCTCAGCGCAGACCTTCCCCTCGAGGGGGTACTCGGGAACAAAGAGCCCTTGGCGTCCAGGTCGGAGACTTCCGCTCGAGGTCCCGACGGCAGGCGCCACCCGAACTTCGAGGGACTCGCCAGCGCGCCGCAGCGCGATTCGTCGCTCGCCGGCGACAATGGCGGTCTGAAGGGCTTCGATCGTGCGCACCGGAACGTCGTCGACGGCGGTGATCACGTCGCCCGCTTCGATGCCGGCCTGCTCCGCCGGGCTCCCTGCGCGGGGCGTCACGAGCAACCCGTCTTCGGTCTCCGCATCGATCGTCACACCGATCACGGCGCGCGGTGGCGTTCGCGTGAACTGCTCGGCTTCGGGACGCATGACCGCAAAGAAGATGACCGCCAGCGCGACGAGGGTGTCGACCACCGCAAGACCAGCGAGGCGCGTCGACCAGGTGGTGGCGCCAGTCACCGC
>JBCDAA010000571.1:0-4805 GCA_039186435.1 Myxococcota bacterium
AATGTCAATAAAATCAGGTTGGCTGATTTTAACTTGGACCGGAGTTGGGCTGATTTTAACTTGGACCGGAGTTGGCTGGCTTCGTTTCGAGCGGTGGGGCTCGCCGAAGACGGTGGGTTGCGGGGATCGAGGGTTATTGGTCGACGAATACGGCGGGGCCGTGGGTGGGGTCGGTGACGATGAGGACTCGGAAGACTTTCCCCAGCACGCGGTAGACGACCTCCAGGATGGGTCGGGCGTAGGCTTGAACTTCCGCCATAAGCGGGCGCATTCGCTGACGTAGTGCGAGGGTCTGTTGCGCGCGCTCCATGGCGTCGCCGTAGTTGATGCCGTGAAAGGTGGGCGCGCTTGAGGGGCCGCCCCGGTAGGGGTTTAGTGCGGCGCCCTGGCGAAGGGAGACGCGGAGCTCCTCGTCCGGCGGACGCTGGAGGAGGTGCGCCCGCAAGTTGGACGCGGCGCGACTCCAGCGCGATCCGATCGGAAACCAAAGCTGTCGCTCAAGATGCTCGGTGTGGTCGCGGATAAACACGATCGATGCGGTGGAGCAAAAGCGTTCGCCGTTGCACATCGCGCACGTGGTGGCGCCGGTCCCGCGACACGAAAAGCAGCGTTGACCGACTTCGTCGAAGAGGCCGGTGCCGCCACACGCGAGGCAAAGCTGCTTTCCGGGCGAAAAGCTGCACGACGTGCACGGGTTGCGCGCTCCGTCGGTTCGCCGAATCCAGCTGTAGGAGATCGGTGTCGCCAAGAACGTCGTCGGGTCGGGCGGACGTTGTCCGGTGTAGGTGCTCGCCGGAACTTCGATGGTCTCCTCGCGCTCTTCGCGAAAGAGAAACTTGGCCTCGACTTCGACGCCTGCCCAGAGACGGACTTGCCGCGGGTCGCGCTCGAAGAGATCGACGCGGCGAAAGAGGAATCGCGCCATCGCAGGTCCTCGCGCGCGTGCCTCCTCCAGCGTGGGGACAAACCCTTGGACTCGCTCAGGTACCTTCATGCGTTCAGGCGTGGACGGGCGGGCGACGTTCCGCCCACGGACGCGCCTGCTCAAGCTGCGCCGCGAGGCGAAGGAGCGTCGCATCATCGCCAAAGCGCGCGGTAAACATGGTCCCGACGGGAAGGCCTTCCTGATTCCAAAAGAGCGGGACGCTCATGCTCGGCTGCCCGGTGAAGTTGGCGACCGGCGTGAACGGAATGAAATGGAACACGCGCTCAAGGGTCTTTTCGAGAAGACCCGGCAGACGCAGCGGCGCGCGCAGGTTGCTCTTGGCAACGCGGTCCTGCACCCATGCCTCGAGCCCGTGAGCCTGAAGGTCGCCGTGGCGACCGGGCGGCTGTCCGAGCGTCGGTGTGAGCAGAACGTCGTACTCACCGAGTCGGTGGACGAGTCGGCGCGTTTCGCTTTGGAGTGCGCGCGTGGCAGCGATCGCCTCTGCGCCGGAAAAGAGGTGGCCGAGCTGTGCCGTAAGCCAGGTTGAGGTCTCGAAATCTTGCGGCGTCGCTTTCTTTCCGACCGTTCGCTCCGCCTCTTCGATCTCCGCGGCGGTGTTGCAGGCGATCACCGTGAAAAACGCGCGCGCGAGGGCCATCGAATCGAACCCGGGGCGCACTTCTTCGACCTGATGACCCAGGTCGGTGAGAAGTTTGGCAGCGTCGTGAACGGCCGCGATGCAGTCCGCGTGCACCTCGGAGGGCATCGCCGGCTCGACGGTAAAGCCGATGCGAAGGGTGCCGGGTTCGCTCTTCGTCTCCTCGAGAAAGGAACGTGCGGCGCGAGGCGGATGATAGGGCGCGTGATCTTCGACGCCCGCGACCGCATCGAGGGCGGCCGCACTGTCTCGAACGCTTCGGGTGAGTACGTGCTCGATGGCGTACCCGCTCCAGTTTTCACTCGAGTAAGGCCCGGTCGGCGTGCGTCCTCGGGTGGGTTTGAGGCCGAAGATGCCGCAGCACGACGAGGGAATTCGAATCGAGCCGCCTCCGTCGCCGCCGTGCGCCATGGGAACGATGCCTGCGGCCACCGATGCACCCGCGCCGCCGCTCGATCCGCCGGCTGTGTGTCCAAGTCGCCAGGGGTTGTGCGTCGGGCCGAAAATCTCCGGTTCTGTTACCGGGAGCAGCCCAAGCTCGGGGGTGTTCGTCTTGCCGACGACGATGAGGCCAGCTTTTCGATAGCGCCGCGCGAGCTCACCCTCACGATCGGGGATCCATCCTTCGTAGAAGCGCGACCCGGCGCGGGTGGGAACACCCTGGAGCGTTTGAATGAGGTCCTTGAGCAGAAAAGGAACGCCCTGAAAGATGCCGTCGGCGGGTTGTTCGGCGAGTTTTCGCCCGTGGTCGTAGAGCTTGTGAATGACCGAGTTGAGATGTGGGTTTACGGCATCGATGCGCGCGATGCACGTCTCCACCAACTCTCGGCTGGTGATCTCTCCATCCTTAACTCGCTGCGCGAGGCCTAGCGCGTCGTGCGCGTCATACTCGGTGAACATGGGCTGACGGAGGCTATCAGTCCGGCAACTCGTCTGGATAGGGCGCGGCGCGGAAACGGAGGATCCCGCGAAGCTCGTCGTAGAGCGACTCGAAGAAAGGTTGCCCATCGAAACCGATGGCGGCCTGACCCCGGGAGATGACCCCGAGCGCGCCTTGCGCGATGGTTGTAAACGCGCCGCCCACCTGACCAAGGAAAAGACTGAGCGCGCCTCCTGCTTGACCGATGGCGATTCCACCGAACGCGAGCTGGCCCGTGGCGAAGAGAATGCCCGCGCCGTAGAGCGTGAAACAAACGACACCCCAGCCGACCGCACCGATGACCACGACGCCCTGACCGGCGCCCAGGGTGAGCCAGCAGGTCGACTCGCTCGCCATGCAAAGGACCGGCATGTCCATGGCCGTCGCGTGGGAAATGCCTGCGGAGTTGGTCTCCGTCATCGGAAAGAAACCATACGCCGTCACAATGATCGTGAGTGCGAGCCATGCGAGACGCATGCAGCCATCGTATCATCCCCTCGTGAGTTCGCCCCGCCATCGCTTCGTGCAGCGCTTTGTGGTCCACGGGACCCAGGCCACCGCGCGGGAGTCACGTTCGATCGATGGGCGCACAGAGGAAGTCGTGCGGCGAACGGTTCCGGCGCGACCTCGCGCAGTGTGGCTTCGCGGCCTCAAGATGCTCGTGGCCCGGCTCCTTCGCTGGAATGGCCGAGGGCTCTACCTCGCGCCCGCGCTTTGGATCGTGCACCTCGCACTGCAGTCGGCAGCGCCCGGCGCGGCGGTTTTGATTTTTGTCGGGCTGGTCGTGTCCTTCTTCGCGCTGCTCAACGTGTTCATCCTCCTCTCGGCGATTCTTTGGCTCGTCGATCGAAAGGGAGCGCAGGCGGCGGCCGTCGTCTTCGATTTGCCGCCTCGCAAAGTGATTCCCCAAGACGCGCAGCGCCACGTGGGCGTTCTCCGCGCGATCGGGCCGAGTGCCTACGGGGATCTTCTCTGGCGCGACGCGTGGGATGGTGGAACGCAGCGTGTTGCCGAAGGCGATGATCTGGTGCTGGAGCGCGAGGATCAGCCGCCGCTCATCCTCGAGCTATCCGCGACGCCGGAGGTTTTGGGTCGAGGCGATTCGCTTTTGTCTTCCGAGCTTTCCGAAGGTGCGCGGCGCGCGCTCGGTCTTGGGCCCTCAGAGCGGCTGCGCGCGATCGGGCTTCGGGTCGGCGACCGGGTGGAGGTGTTTGTCACCCGGCCGGCCGAGAGCGTGACCTTGGATACCCTTACGCTTCACGGGCGCGCCCGAAGTTTTCATCGCGAAGATGAGAGCGCCTATCGCGGTGGCGTAGCGCGCGCAGACCTTGTGCGATGCAACCCGCAGGAGCGTCTTGTGATTCGGCGTCTTCGCGGCTGAAGCCGATGGGAAGACTCGCGCGGCGCGGCCGTAGACCCACGCATGAGCGCTGACTTCTTTTCGTTCGTCGTCCCGATTTCTCCGGCCGAAGGAGAGCGGCTTTACCAGAAGTGGCAGCCGCGGGAAGTTCTCGGCGACGTGGTGGGTCCAGACGAGCAAACCCTGCATCGCTTTGAGCGCGACGGAGAGCTCGATGTCGCCGCCATCGCGACCGCGTACGACGGCGAGCCCGCGCCGGTCGGCTTTCTGGAAAGCGCGTACGTAGACATTCCGCTGGAGGACGTCACCCAGGCGCTGCGGGATCCGCTGATGAGCCCAAACTACCCAAGCATTGTTGCGCTCGATCGGGCGTTCGCGTTGCCGCGGGGAGTTTCGCTCCTCGACGGGCGCGCCCTACGAGTTCTTTCTCTCGAGGAGGTCGCGGCAGTGCACAAGCAGCTCGGCCACGCGCTGGCGGACGAGGGCGAAGAGGGCGTGGTCGAGGTCTTGGCGCCGCACCTCGATCGCTACGGCAATGGTCCTGACGACGCCCGCGCGATGTGGCGTGTTCTTTGGGCCGGGTTGCTCGAGGCTCGGGCCGAGGAAACGAGCCTCCTCTTGGCGGGTTGCCCGGTTCCCTAGAGCACATCGCAAAAATACCGTCGCCGCTTCGCGGCACGAACACGCGATCCAGCCCCATCTTCTCACGCTCGAAAATACTCGTGCATTTCCTCGGCTCGTAGACGCGCCGCCTCACGCCCCCGAGCCACGAATCGACTGACGGTATTCTTGAGATGTGCTTGCTCCGTAGAAAAGGTCGGTGCGGAGCTCATGCGTGAGCGGTGATCATGCAGTTGTGGGTCAGGACTCGAAGAGCCATTTCTGCTCGTTGCGCGACCCAAGTTCGTGCACGGAGTGAAGCACCAAGAAGGCGCTTGAG
>JBCDAA010000572.1:0-4795 GCA_039186435.1 Myxococcota bacterium
AGGATGTCGCGGAGCGCGTACGTTCGCGTGGCGGTATCGTCGCGATCGCTTCCAACCGGCCGAGAGGGGTGAGGCGTTCCGCAGATCACCGGGCCGGCGTCGGGCGGTGCGGCGTCGATTCCTCCGGTGTCGGGCACGGCTGCGTCAAAGACGCCTGCGTCGCCTTCGCAGCGAAGGGTGCCCGGGTTGCAGACCTCCGCGCCGAGGCACGAGACGCCACAGGCGCCGCAGCTTGCCGCGCTTGCAAGCTCCGACTCACAGCTTCCGTTCAGGTCGCAGTCGGCGGTTCCGCGGCGGCATCCTCCGTCGGGGATGAAGCGTTCCAAGAGCGATGGGTCGTAGACATCGCAGCCGAGGGTGACCCAGGCGATCAAGAGGATTCGGGAGTGGGGAGGCATCACGTCGCGCGCAAAGCTCGAGTCTACGAGCGGCCCGAAAACCCGCCGTTCGTGTTCTGAAGCGTGAATTCGCAACGAAGTCGAAGACTTCGTGATCTCGAAAACGCGGCGTTCGGATTGCGGTCAGGGCGGCGTCGTGGTCGCGAGCTGGACAACCGGGAGCGAGGGGTCGAGCCGGTAGCCCTCGTCGGTGCGCTGAATCCACTTCTTGAGGCCGCGCCCGCGCAGTTTGGAGAGCGTCACATGAATTCGGTTCTTGGCCGCGTCCCGACGGATCCGCTCGCCGGGCCACACCGCGCGCTGGAGGTCGCTGATACTGAAGGCGGCTTCGGGGCGCCGGTCGTGCGCGTCGACGAGCCAGGCGAGAAGGCGGCGCTGCGAGGTGAATCGCTGAAGGTCCTCCCAGGAAGCGTTCGGCGCCCGAAAGAAGCGCGCTTCGATGGTCACGATCAGCGCGTCGTCGTCGAGGGAGGCCGGCGTGCTCGGCTCGAAGTTGCCAAGTTGCGTTCGAAGCACGCGAAGGGCGGCGCGCGCGTCGTCCGAGAGCAGCGCGTCCTCCACGTTTTGGAGCGCGCGGCGACAGCGCGTTAGTTCGCGCCCGCGGGCATCGTCCTCGGCGGCTTTCGCGCGGCCGAGGATCGGAAACGCGCGGTGCACCGAGACCACCTGTTCGAGCAGCGGGTCCGCAGCGCCGCGGGCCAGGCTCGAGGCCTCTTCCAGGTCCGCCTCCGACTGCGCAACTTCGCCCTGGAGGGAGAGCGCCGCCACCCGGCGACAAAGGCAAAGCACGATCGAACGATCGTCGCCGACCCAGCGAAGGTAGGTCAGCGCTTCGTCGTGCAGCGCGCGCGCCTTCGCAGGTTCGCCCTGTTCGAGGAGCAGGCTGCCGAGGTTGCTGCGGTGAATCGAGCCGAGGTACTGCTCGTCCGCCTGCGCGAGCTCGGCTAGGCCGCGTTCGAAGAGCTCGACCGCTTGCCGGAGATCGCCGCGCTCTTGAAGAACCAGCGCGAGGTTGCAGCGCACGACGCCAAGAAGACGCGCGTCGCCGGTGACCCGGAGCGAGACCAACGCGCTGCGGTAGGACGTTTCCGCTGTTTCCAAGTCCCCGCGATCGTGGGCGACCGATCCGAGGTTGGCGTGGAGACGTCCGGAGAGCTTGCGTTCCGCGGACGCGGCAAGCGCGCGCTGATAGAGCTCTTCCGCGTGGCCGAGGTCGCGCTGCGCGTGGCTGGCAAGGCCCATCTCGGTCAGAAGCTCCGCGCGAAGGGCTGCGGGGAGGTCGTGTTCTGCGAGCGCCGCGGCGGCTTCGGTTCGCGCGTCGCCAAGTTCGCCGAGCATGCGAAGGCCGCGCGCATGGTAGAGGCGCAGCTCGCTCAAGAACGACGCGCTGCCCTCCGCGCGAAACTGGTGATGGGTCTTGCTCGCAAGGGTGATCAGTTCGGCGGCCGGTCCGGTCGAAAGCAAGAGTCGACACGCGGCGAGGATCAGCGCGGCCGCGTTCGCGGTGTCGATGCGCGAGGTTCCCCGGACGATTCGATCGGCGGCGGCAAGAATGTCGATGCGAGAGACTTCGCCCCGGGCGTTCGCCTGCGCGGCAAGGTGCGTGTCGAGGCGCCGGAGGATGTCGTCCGCGTCCTCGAGCTTTTCGGCCGCGAACTCTCGAACGGCGTCGAAGAGGCGAAGGCCTCCGTCGACCGAACGCACGAAGGATTTGTCGATGAGGCGCTGGAGAACGTCGAGACGCGCGTTGGCTTCTGGGGCCGTGAGCACGGCTTCGGCGTCGGCGATCGTTGCAAGACCACCAAAGACCGAAAGCTCCGCGAGGGCCGTCCGCGCGTCTTCGTCGAGGAGTTCCCACGACCAGTCGAGCGCGTCACGAAGGGTGGTGTGGCGATCGGCGCCATCTCGAAACCCGCCGCGCAACACGTCCACGCGCGAACGAGAGGGCTCTTGGGGAAGAAGCGGAGCGCGCGCGGCCGCGAGTTCGATCGCGAGAGGAATGCCTTCGAGCCACCGCGCGAGGGAGCGGAGCTGTTCCTCGTGCGGCATCGCGTGGGGCGCGCTCTGGCGAATGCGCTGCCGAAGGAGCGCAAGCGCGTCCTCCTCGGCGAGCGGTCCCAGCTCGTACGCACGCTCGCGGCGAAGACGAAGTCGTTCACGACTGGCGACGAGGATGGCCATGTGCGCCCGCTCGGTCCATTCGGGGAGAAGCTGCGCGAGGGCTTCGACGGCGTGATCGGCGTCGTCGAGGACGAGGAGCGCGTCCCGGCGATGTTCAAGCGCGCGCGCGATGTCGGCCGCCCCAGCGCCCGCCTGTAGCTGGAGGGAGCGTGCGACCTTTGCTGCGCAGCCCTCGGGCGAACGTTCTCCGGCGAGGGCGACGAGATGCTTTTCCCCCTTATGCGCGTCGAAGAGCGCCCGGGCGACGCGGCTCTTGCCGATTCCCGCTGTGCCCACAATCGTGACGACACCACCGGCCGGAAGCCACGACTCAAGCTCTTCGAGGTTGCGCGCCCGGCCGATCAGCGCGTCGGGCGCAGGCGTCACCGCTCGACTCGGTCGAGCATCACCCGCTGCTCGCCGGTTCCGTCGTCAAAGCTGACTTCAAGTTCCGCCGGAAGGTCGGGGAGGGGGCGAACGGGCGTTACCTGAAAGAAGGGGCCGTCGGGATCGCAGAAGTGCGCGCCTTGGGTTCGAAAGCCGTCGCCTTCCCGGAGGATGATCGCGGCGGTGCGACAGGGGCCTTCGAGATTGAGGAAGAGTGCGGCGGTGGCATCGTCGGCGGGGAGCAACGCGATGCTCTCGCTCCCGTCC
Source organism: Myxococcota bacterium (assembly GCA_039186435.1). Taxonomy (GTDB): domain Bacteria; phylum Myxococcota_A; class Polyangia; order Polyangiales; family Houyiibacteriaceae; genus JALVDI01. The sequence goes on from JBCDAA010000572.1 coordinate 3,213, forward strand.
GCGTCGGTCAGCTCCCCCGACACCATGGACCCCGCTCGTACGACGTTCACGTTCACCGGTCCGTCAGCGGCGACGAAGCGAGCGTCGCCATCGGGGCTTCCCGAAATCCACGCCGTCGTGCTCGCCAACGTGCCGTCGCGACCACAGCTGTAGAGGAGGACGCCTTCGTCGCGCCAGACGCTCGCCGCCACGACGTCCCCATCCCGTAGCGTTCCGACAAAGAACGTTTCGTCGCCGCCTCCGTCGCTGCTGCAGGACAGCAGGAGGGCGAACCCGCAAAGCCAACGCATACCAAGAACGTATCAGCCTGAGGTCTGGAGACAAGAGTCGTGACTGCGTCGTTTAAGCGCCGAATAACCGCGAGTAAGTGAGCGAAAGAAGTTGGTGCGTAGGGTGGCATGGATGCACTTGGCCTTGCTTTCACGCCACGCAACGTGGTCTCTCCTCCTCTCTCTTGCTGTCGCCTGCGGAGACGACGACGCCACCGGTACGGACGGTGGTGTCGACGCCTCTGCGGACAGCGAGGTTTCCGAAGACTCGGACGTTCCGGACAGCGATCGGGACGCGGGTCAGTCGAACTTCGCCGAAGGACCGTCTCGCGGCGCGTCCATCGCTGCGAGTGAAGACGGTTTGATCCTTGCGGCGGCTAACGCGGCGACGGATGACGTTACGTTTTTTGACCGCGAGGCCCTCACCGAGCGCGCCCGCGTCAGCGTTGGCAACGAGCCGACGACGGTGGTCTTTCACCCGGCCGGCGACCGCGCCTACGTCGTCAACCGAGGTGCCGGCACCGTCAGTGAAATCCAGGGCGCTGACACGGACTCACCTTCGGTCGGGTCGACCTTCGACCTCGGTGGGGAGCTCGTCAACGCTGCGCTTTCGCCGGGCGGAAGCACGCTTTACGTTGCCGACTGGACGGGCGGACGCCTGCACGTTGTCAACACCGCCAGCGGCGATGCGACCGAGGTCGCGATCGGTGGCGCGCCCTACGCGGTCTGCGTCACGAACGACGGCGACGAGGAAGAAGACGACGAAACGGTGTACGTCACCGACTTTTACTCGCGGCCGGTCGACGGCACCCGCGAAGCGGAAGATGGCTCGCGGCAGGGGCGCGTGTTTCGTCTCGACGCAGCGGGCGCGCTTCAAGGCGAGATCACGCTTTCTCCGATCGACGTCACGGGCGTCGAAGAGGCCATCGACGCTGCGAATACGTCCGCGTTTCCGAACCAGCTCTACGGCTGCGCGATCAGCGACACGCACCTCCACATCACGAGCGTGGGTGCGTCGCCGGCGCCCTTCAACAACGGGACCGACTTTCGCCAGAACGTGCACGGGCTGATGCACGCGGTTGCGCTCGACACGAACGCCGAGGTTCCGGAACGAACGGTCAACCTCAGCCAGCTCGTCGCGGCGCTCGACGCTCCCAAGCGCTTCGTTGGTGTCCCGGCCAGCGTCGCCTTCGTGCCCGGCACCGAGTTCGCGTACATCGCCTCCATGAACTCGAACTCGGTGCTCCGGGTCTCCTTCGAGACGCTTCCGGCGGTTGCGGTTTCGCCCTCCGGCGCGAGTTTTCTCGAAGCGGG